>JALYVO010000059.1 GCA_030853195.1 Bacteroidota bacterium
CACCGGGTATTTGCCGTGATAAGAGATCAGAGAATGTTTGAGAATAATTATATAAGAAAGTGTGCATAAGTCTTAAAAGAAAACTATAAAAAATGTTTTTTTAAGTCATAGAAAACTTGCAGCAAGCACTTTGGAAAGTTTTGCTGTAAACATATTGTTCATATACACTTTTATATTTTGAGGATTATGCCCATAATCTGAAAAAAGGTCCAAACGCCCCTTGTATCTAATTGTTTTAGACAGGTTGTGCAAATAGTTGACACTTGCAAAAGCACCAAATTCATTTTTTATCTTTTTACCCGGAACCACGCCGTAGGCTCCTTTGGCAGATAAAGTATCATTGTTTACAATGATCCATCTTGATGTAATCGGAGATACAAAAATAGATAATCCATTACTTGGCTTGTAATCTAACCCAAGGCTTAATAAAACATAACCCGGTGCTAAAAAATCGGATAAAAGATCTTTTGTGCCATCGGAGTGATAATTGTATCCTTTCGAAAATTGTGAATGAAAATTTAATAAGGCTGCTAAGCTCAATTTTGGCGCAAGCTCATATCCTACTTTTGATAATAGATCAATCCGGTCATCATTTTTTCTGCTTCCAAGTGTTGTGGTGTTTAAAAATCCATAATTCAGATCGAGCGTATTGTCCCAGCTATATTTTTCTTTTTTATAAAAAGCAAAAAAACCAAGATAAGAATTTATAGAAAAGGAAAAATCATCGCCACCGGCGGCCCAATTGCTTTGGCTTCCCTGTGCAAGATTTACATCAAACTGTCCACCTGTTTTCCATACTTTTCCACTGTCAATTTTTTGTTTTTTAATTTCTTTTGTAGCATCAGCCTGCAAATTTTTAATATCCTGTGCAAAACTTTTGGTGCCAATCGTAAAACCGCAAATCATGCAAACGAGAGATAAAAAAGAATAGCATTTTTTTCTTTTCATTTTAATTAGTTTATAATAGATGCAAAACTAATTTATCAAAACGTTTTTTTAATTTCTTTTGATTAATATCAAAAGGTAAATTTCTACGATTCATAATTCTTTTATAAGAAATAGATTATTTTGTGTAAAAAAATATTTATAAACTTTTAAAACAATCAAATCATGGAGGAATTAATCCAAAAATTACAGAGCATGCATGGACTTAGCGCTGAGCAATCGCATGGTATTTTAGGCACGATCGCCGGTTATATAAAAGAAAAATTTCCTATGGTAGGTGGCGCGATAGATAACCTGTTTCAAACAGGATCAACTCCTTCCGTACACGGTACTACACCCGATGCGAATACTACTCAAAATAGCGGTGATTTTCTTGATAAAATTTCAGAAATGATTCCCGGGGGTGCAGGCCAAAAGATAGAAGATTTTGCCAAAAACAAATTCGGTGGCTTATTTGGCGGAAATAAAACCACCTGACTTTCTTAGCTTAAATAAAAAACCGTCCTGATAGAATCCAGGGCGGTTTTTTATTTTGAAATCTTTTTTTATTATCGTTTCATATTAATTGTTTCCTCGTCATATTCTGTTGTTGATACGACATTTTTGCCATAAAGCACAAACTGAGAACCGGTGAGTGCATTAATCGTAAAAACCTGGCCATTAATTGAAATCTGGGTGTTACTGACTATTGAATAATTTCCATTGGCATCGCCTCCCATAAGGTGCCCAGTAAGTGAGCCATTCGCGCCGAAATTGAAAAAATCAACTCCCGGAGTTCCTACGATTGTATCCCTCTGGTCTCCTGACGAATCGTGAGTATTATCAATTATATTGACGATAGTCCATTTATTCTGCACTTTTTGCGCAGTTGTTTGGGGCTGATCTTTCTTGCCACAAGAAAAAATAAAAGTCAGGAAAATTAAAGAGATTGCAATTGATAATAATTTCTTCATAAAGTTGAGTTTCGTTTGAGGTTTGAGATTTTACAATAATAATCTAAATTAATTTAATGTCATAGTAAAGTCAGAGATTTATTTCATAACTACATACAAACATTAAAAAACTTTAAAAAACTATTTTAAAACTTCTCTCGCTATTACTATCTTTTGTATCTCGCTGGTTCCTTCTCCAATAGTACATAATTTACTATCTCGATAAAATTTTTCTACCGGAAAATCTTTCGTGTAGCCATAACCGCCAAATATCTGCACTGCATCTGTGGAAACTTTCACCGCAATCTCACTGGAATAATATTTTGCAATAGCAGATTCTTTGGTTACGTTTTCGCCGCGGTTTTTAAGGTCGCAAGCCTGGTCAATCAATAATTCAGCAGCCATTATTTCTGTTGCCATGTCAGCAAGCTTAAATGAAATCGCCTGGAAATCGGAGATTGGTTTTCCAAACTGGTGCCTTTCTTTTGCGTATTGAACGGACGCTTCGTAGGCTCCTTTGGCGATTCCCAAGCCCAATGCGGCAATTGAAATGCGGCCGCCATCAAGCACCTTCATTGCCTGACGGAACCCATCGCCCACATTTCCCATTCGCGAAGTATCAGGAATCCGGCAATTGTCAAAGATCATCTCTGCCGTTTCGCTTGCGCGCATTCCTAATTTATTTTCTTTTTTTCCGCCGCTGAAACCTTTAGTGCCGCGCGGGACGATGAAAGACGTAGAATTTTCTCTTGTGCGTGCTTCTCCTGTCCTGCAGATGACTACTGCAACATCACAGCTTTTGCCATGAGTGATCCAGTTTTTAGTTCCGTTTATTATCCAATGATCGCCATCTTTTTCGGCAATGCATTGCATGTTTCCGGCGTCGCTGCCGGTGTTCGCTTCTGTTAATCCCCATGCCCCAATAAATTCTGCAGAAGCAAGTTTTGGCAAAAATTCTTTTTTTTGTTCTTCATTTCCAAACGCAAGAATGTGGCCAACGCAAAGTGAATTGTGCGCGGCAACTGAAAGTCCTATTGATCCGCAAACTTTTGAAATCTCCTGGATTATCGCGTTGTATTCAAAATAACCTAATCCGCTGCCGCCATATTTTTCGGGAACTAAAACCCCCATCATACCAAGCTTTCCCAATTCTTTAAAAATATGAACAGGAAATTCCTGCTTTTCATCCCATTCCATTAAATGTGGTTTGATATGCTGATGCGCAAAATCTTTAGCAGTTTGTGCAACTTGCTGCGTTAATTCACTGGTCGAAAAATCCATAGGTAAATTTTATGATTGCAAGATAAATGAATAAACCTTCAGCCCAATTCCTCTCGGGGAAATTCGATAAATTTTTCATTCTAATGCAAGATAAGGCGATGCTTTATTATAGATTTCTTCTGTGATAAGCATAATCTTTTTTACTTCTTCAACAGATTTAAAATTTCCATGCTGTTTGCGATATTGAGCTATCGCATTCGCCAGGTTATATCTCAGGTATGGATGTGTTTTCATTTCATCAACAGATGCTGAATTAATGTTTATTTGCTTTACAGAATTATTTTTTAAGACCAAATAAGGTTTTATTTTTTGGAAAGTAGAATCAGGCAGAAAATAAGTTTCAGCAACCTGGTCAATTGAATAAAAACCTCCAAGTTTTTCCCTGAACGAAATGATCCTTTGCGAAAGTTTACTGCCAATTCCCGGAAGAGCGATGTAATCTGAAGTATCAGCAAGATTTATATCAACTGGATGGAGTGTTTTTGTGATAAATGATTTTGTATTTTTTTCATATTCTTTCTTTTCAAATTGCGGATATTCTTTCGCCGCATTTTTTATACTAACATAAGGCAGCAAACGCTCCACATCTGCGGGATGCAGGCCCCATATCTTTTTTATGTCTTCGGGCTTATAAAACTTTCCGCCTTTGGAAATATATTTCTGAATG
Source organism: Bacteroidota bacterium (assembly GCA_030853195.1). GTDB lineage: Bacteria > Bacteroidota > Bacteroidia > Chitinophagales > Chitinophagaceae > Ginsengibacter. The sequence continues at coordinate 3,826 of JALYVO010000059.1, forward strand.
GTTGCCGCGGTTTTTTCTTTGATGCCTAATCTTATCCAGTCATTTTCGGAGGCCGTGTTAGGGTCAAAGAAAAAAACTTCCGCTTTTGGAGGATAATATTTCTTTCCGGAAGGAGAGTAATCATTGTAATAATTATTATCAGAATTTTTAGAATAATTTTTTTTGCCGGTAGAATCTGTTCGCAATTGTGCAATTTCTTTTTCAAATTGAGTGTGATCCGGAATTTTTTCTTCAATAAAAAATGGATAAAAAAATGGTGCAAGAATTAAGATCAGGATAAAAGAAACAAGTACAATTACTCCGGATCTTTCTTTCCTTGTAAAGTTGAAATAATCTTTTAGGAAATGTTTCCACATAATCATTAGTTTTTTAATTGGTAAAAAATATTGACCGGATGTTCTGGTTCGGGATTTAAATTAAAGCAAAAATTTTAAATAGGATAATTCCTATTGAAAAAAATTAGAGCTAACAAACTTAAAAGTAGTTTTTTGTAATTTTTCAAACATTGAGCTTTAATCCATCCCAGGCCAATTCAATATTTGCGGGCAACTCAACGTTGATCTCTTTGTGAAGCCCAAGCTGGTGGCTTATATGCGTAAAATAAGCTTTTGGAATTTTTAATTGCTGCACCAAATCAATCGCTTCCTGCAATGTAAAATGCGAAATGTGTTCTTTTTTGCGAAGCGCATTTACCACAAGAATTCTACTGCCTTTTATCTTTTCCTTTTCTTTATCATCAATTCTGTTGGCATCGGTAATGTAAGTGAAGTCGCCAAATCTGAACCCTAAAACAGGCATTTTCAAATGATAAACGAGAATGGGCGTGATGGGAATGTCACCGACTATAAATTCTTTGTCTGAAATGGTATGTAAATTTACGCTTGGAATTCCCGGATATTTGTTGTGTGCGAAAATGTAAGGAAACTCTCTTTGCAATCCATTTTGGGTGAGATCATTTGCATATACATCCATCGATCTTTGCTGAAAAAAATTATAGGCCTTTATATCATCAAGCCCCGCAACATGATCTTTATGTGGATGCGTAAATAAAACCGCATCTAATTTTTTTACATTTTCTCTAAGCATTTGAGATCTGAAATCGGGAGTAGTATCCACGACCAATGTAGTCTTATCACTTTGAATGAGAATGCTGCTCCTGAATCTTTTATCTTTCTCATTGGCGGAAGTGCAGACATAGCAACTGCAGCCAATCATAGGAACTCCGCCGCTGGTTCCGGTGCCAAGAAAAGTTATTTGTAGATTGGGGTAACTCACTGTTCAAAGATAATTGCGAATAAGAAATTTCAAGGCTAATTTTTAAGCTTATTATTAACCGGGCAATTTATTATTAATCATTCAATTTACACTTCTAGTTTACACTTTTCCCTAATTAATATTTAAATAACAATCCATAACTCTCAGATTTAAGAACATTTTCCCATTGTTGAATTATTTTTTGAAAAGCTTTGCCAACAGGCATAATATTTCTTTCAAGATCATATAAGCCAAGTTCATTTATTGTTCCATTATCTTCCCGAAGCGCAGTATCCCAATCTACCTGGTGCAACAAACTATACCATGTAAAACCAAGAATAGGAACTCCGTCCTGCCTCAGGCGATGCACATTAGCCCATTGTTTATAAAACCAATCAACCGACTGCGGCATTATAATATTGGTTTCCGTATGCATTATTGGTAATCTGTAACGGCTATAATATTGGTGTGTGATAACATAATATCCAAATACTTCGCCAGCAGCCTCTGTGCTGCCATCTGTATGAACCAGATGTTCATTAGTAATGTAATAATCGTTTCCCATAATGCACTTAGCCATCACCTGGTTTTTTTTGAACCAATGATATTCTTCTCTTGTCATTCCATTATCTAATAAGTATTCATACATAGTAGCTCCTAAGGGATAACCATATGTGAGATCAAGGGAAAGGAATCTTTTTTCATTTAAAAAATGGGCAGCCTCTTCCGCTTCCGGCCGCGTAGGATGAAAATATTCTGATGACTCACTTTGAATGAAAATGGCGTTAGGTTGCACTTTCAATATTGCCTGCATCGCAAGCACATTTGCCTGGCAGAGATGTTTTAAGGCTGTTACAAAATCTTTATCACTGGCTAGCCTTTCATTCCACCAACCGTATTGAGCGGAGAAAGTTGCGGCTATAAAAATTTCATTTACAGGCGTATATAATTGAAGATAAGGAAAACGCTGCGCAAAAGCAGTTGCGTATTCAGCAAAATATTTGGGGAAATCAGGATTTTGAAAATTACCCAGCCAGTCTGGCAATCCGAAATGACACAGGTCAACGATCGGCGTTATTTGCAGTTCTTTTAGTCTGTTAAATGTATCATCAGTGAAATGCCAATCATACTGACCCGGTGCGGTAAATGTTTTATACAGTGGAGGGCCATACCTTAAATAGCAAATTCCTATGTCCTTTACTAATTGAAAATCTTTTTGCCAGTTTTTATAATGGCCAGTTTTCTCCAGTTCGTCAACTCTTTTAATGGTTCCATCTGGTAATTTTATAGTTGGATAACTATTTTCTATCCCTGTTGCGAACATGAAATTATTTTCTGCCATTATTTCTATTGATAAGATAAAGCTATGAGATGATTGGATTTGAACAAAACACTACAAAATATCTAACCGCCCGCCGTCTACTATCAATGTAGTGCCATTAATAAAACTAGCTTCGTCTGAAGCCATAAAACAAATGGCCGCGGCAAGTTCTTCAGGTTTACCTATCGCCCCGGTTACCACTTCCGCGCCACTTTTCACGTTTGGATTATTCCAAAGCATTGGTGTATCAACAGCGCCAGGCGCAACACAATTTATTCTGATTTGATTAGGAAATTCTAAGCTGACTCCGCGTATAAAAGCTTCCATGGCTCCTTTGCTGCTTGCATAAGGAACTACATTAGCAGTTGTTTCATGTGCATGTACAGAGCTGATGTTTACAATTGCGCCTTTGCTCATGTGAGGAATACAAAACTTACAAAACAAAAATACCGAGCGAATATTCACCTGCATAACCATATCCCACTCCTGAGTGGTAACTTCAGTAATTTTTTTGAAGGTCATCATTGCCGCATTGTTAACCAACACATCTATTTTATTCCAGGTAGACATTGCCAGGTCAACAGAATTTTTTATTTCTTCTTCCAAACCAACATCACACTTACTGAAAATAGCGGTGCCATTATTTTTTATAATATTGCCTACAGTTTCGCTTCCACCTTTTTCATCACGGTCTATTACCATCACTAATCCTCCTTCAGCAGCAAACCTTTCAGCAGCGGCTCTTCCTATACCTGATCCTGCGCCGGTTATTAAACATACTTTATTTTTAAATCGATTAGTATCCATTAGTTTGCGTTATATATAAATTATAATTTTTTGAGGAAATAACCAGGAAAGTCATTTCATAGAAAATTCATTTTTCTTTAAAAATACTTTATAATAGAATTAATTCTCCCAAAACAAAAAACCTTTCCTGAAACAAGAAAGGTAATATTTTTAGTCAGATAAATTTTTAATTATGTCCTGAAATGAGCAAATGCTTTATTGGCATCAGCCATACGATGGGTATCTTCTTTCTTTTTAAAAGCGGCGCCTTCGCCCTTGCTTGCTGCTACTATTTCGTTAGCCAATTTCTCCGACATACTGCGGCCATTTCTGTCGCGGCTATATTTAATAAGCCATTTAATGCTTAACGAGGTCTTCCTGTCTGCGCGCACTTCTGATGGAATTTGGAAAGTGGCACCACCAATCCGTCGACTTTTAACTTCCACACCCGGTGTTACATTTGCCAAAGCTTTTTTCCAAACCTCGTATCCTTCTTCTCCTGAAATTTTAGTAACCTTTTCGAGGGCATCATAAAAAATATTAAACGCTCCGCTTTTTTTACCTTGCCACATTAAATTATTTACAAAACGGGTAACCAGTTTATCCTGAAACTTTGGATCAGGCGCTAAAGGAAGTTTTTTTGCTTGTGCTTTACGCATTATTCTGTTTATTTTTATTAACTGAGTATTCTACCTGAAAAATATTATTTTTTTATTTTCAGATAAAAACTGTCAGACAAGTTATTTTTTAGCTTTTTCTTTTTTTGTTCCGTATTTAGAACGGCTTTGCTTGCGGTCCTTTACGCCGGCTGTATCAAGGCTGCCACGTACAATATGATAACGAACACCCGGAAGATCTTTTACTCGTCCGCCACGAAGCAATACAATAGAGTGCTCCTGTAAATTGTGCCCTTCACCCGGAATGTAGGCAATCACTTCAATTTTATTTGTAAGCCTCACTTTGGCTACTTTACGAAGGGCAGAGTTTGGTTTCTTTGGTGTAGTTGTATAAACCCGGGTGCATACACCGCGGCGCTGTGGGCAACTATCAAGAGCTCGTGATTTACTTTTAGCCCTGATAATGGTCCTTCCCTTTCTTACTAATTGCTGGATTGTAGGCATTACTTATTACCCTATTTTTTTGGACGGCAAAGGTAAGTGCACTATTATGAAATACCAAAATTATAAGTAAATAGTTTTTGTTAACAAGAAAAATCTATTTTTTAGCTTTTCAGGATGATCTTTTTTAAACTTTTACCATCCAGCCATAACGATCTTCTGTGATTCCTGATTTAATCGCATTCATCTTTGTTTTGATTTCGGGGGCAATTTCCCATTTTTCAGTATCAAACTTCATTACAAAATCTTTATATCGAAGTTCTTTAATCTTAGAAATAGTCGCCGCAGTTCCTGTACCAAATACTTCGCGAAGCGTTCCTTTTTTATAAGCGTCTACAATTTCGTCAATACTTAATTTTCTTTCCTCCACTTCGAGATTCAATTCTTTCAAAAGCCGGATAACGCTATCTCTTGTAACACCTCCAAGAATAGTCCCTTCCTCAAGGCCAGGAGTTATGGCTTTATTTCCTATTATAAAAAAAACATTCATAGTTCCGCATTCCTGAATATATTTATGTTCAAACGCATCCATCCAAAGCACCTGGTCGTAACCTTTTCTTTTAGCTTCTGCCGAAGGATACATCGCCGCACCATAATTACCGGCATTCTTTGCAAATCCGACTCCGCCAGGAACGGCTCTTACATATTTTTCTTCTACATAAATGCGCATTGGGCTAGCATAATAGGGCCCCGTCGGGCTCAATATAATGAGAAATTTATATTTTTCACTTGGCTTTACACCAATCACTTCTTCAATGCCAAACATAAAAGGCCTGATGTATAAAGAATGATCAGGTTTGTTGGGAATCCAATTTTCATCCAGCTTTACCAGTTGCTTCATCCCATTAATGAATATTTCCTCCGGAATTTGCGGCATTTCCATTCTTTCCGCTGAAATATTAAAACGCTTAAAATTTTCTTCCGGCCTGAAAATAAATGCTTCTCCTTCAGGATTTTTATAAGCTTTCACACCTTCAAAAATAGACTGTCCATAATGCAAAGCAGCGCATGAAGGATCAAGAGATAATGGTTGATACGGCTTTATTTCAACAGTTTTCCACTCACCGTCTTCATAATCCACTTCAAGCATGTGATCGGTGAAATGTCTTCCAAAAGGAATGTTTTCAAGTTTGGTAGAACTAAGTTTGCTTTTACCAATCCTGCTAATAATAAAATCTTCTGCTGCAATCATATCATTATTTTTGTAACAAAGGAACGAAAAAAAGGAGGGAAAATTTTAAAATGAGTTTAGATAATATTCAAATAAATAGCTATTTATGTGAAAAAATGTATTCTAAAAGCTTGGTCGGCATAGCAAAAAAAGAATCATCAGATGATCATAAGCACACGATTGAAAAAAATTCACAAGAAAAAATAAAAATAAATAGCCTGGGTGAAAATGAAGGAAATATATTATTTGTGGTTAATAGTCAATCTACTTTTCTTGATGATGGTGAAATGAAATTATTGATGGGTTTATTGTCAGCTTGCAAAATTTCTATGCAGGGTATTGCACTTGTTAATTATGCCCAAAACAGTGAAACAAATTATAAGGAATTAGTTGAGCAATTTAAACCTGAGAAGGTCATGATATTTGGTATTTCCGCATCAGACCTGGATTTGCCTTTTACCATTCCTTTTTTTCAAATACAAAAGTTTCAGGATCAACTTTATATGATCTCCCCGGCATTGAGCGAGTTTATTGATAACATAGAATTAAAAAAAGAATTATGGAACAGTCTTAAAAAAATCTTTTTATTCCAGAAATAATATGCGCACATTAATTTTTGCTACCAATAACATAAATAAAGTAATTGAAGTAAAAAGCATTCTTAATGATAATTTTAAAATATTATCTCTGGCTGAGGCAAACATAAACATTGATATCGCTGAACCTTTTGATACGCTTGAAAAAAATGCCATTGAAAAAGCAAGGGTTATAAATGAGATCACCAAAGAAAATTGTTTTTCAGAAGATACAGGCCTGGAAGTAGATGCATTAAATGGAGAGCCAGGAGTAAAAAGCGCCAGGTACGCAGGAAATGGCAGGGATTTTGAAAATAATATAGACAAATTGCTGAACAATTTAAAGAATAAAAAGAACAATAAGGCTCACTTCAAAACTGTAATATGCCTGATTTTAGATGGGAAGCAGAATATTTTTGACGGATTATGCAAAGGCACTATTATTGCAGAACGAAGAGGGCACGGCGGTTTCGGATATGACCCGGTTTTTATTCCTGAAGGATCAGAAAAGACTTTTGGTGAAATGAGCCTAGTTGAAAAAAACTTTTTTAGCCACAGGAAAAAAGCATTTGAAAAATTAATATCTTTTCTGAATTCTATGAAATAATTCTGAATTCTATAAAATGAGTTTTCTCAATATTCCTGAAAAACCTAGTATAATTTGACAGAACAAAGCAACCATATGCCCTCAGATGACGACTTGATAAAGGGTTGTATTGATGGTGAACGACAAATGCAAGAGCTTCTTTACCGGAAATTTTCTCAAAAAATGTATGGTGTTTGCCTTCGATATGCCGGAAACCCTGAAGATGCTAATGACATATTTCAGGAAGGGTTTATCAAAGTTTTCAAGAATTTGGATAAGTTCAGGCGCGAAGGGTCTTTTGAAGGTTGGATCAGGAAGATTTTCGTGAATACCGCCATTGAGCAATTCAGAAAAAGAGTCAAATTATACAACGTTACTGAAGTTCAGGAAAATACAATAGAAGATAGAGAATTTGATGGTTTAGATATGTTAGAAGCGAAAGACATTATCAATATTATCAATGAATTGTCGCCGGGTTATAAAGCGGTTTTCAATATGCACGTTATAGAAGGTTATTCACATAAAGAGATCGCTGATTTATTAGGAATTACAGAAGGCACCAGCAAATCACAGCTAGCTAGGGCAAAGGGGGTTTTAAAAAAAGTATTGGAAACAAGGCTTAATAAAAGCGTAAATCCTGATGAGAAGTAAAATAATTCCGAACACATAAATGTAAAATATTAGGAGTGAAAACCATATTAAGATAACAATGCAAAATTTTAAAAATAAACTCTACAATTATGAAACTCCGCCGCCGGAAGAATTATGGAGCAATATTGCTGGCGATTTAGATAATGGAAAATTGATCAAGTTGCCGGTTTTGAGAAGAAAATCAAGATTTCTTTTTTATAGCATGACTGCGGCGGCCTCTCTTATTATAATTTTCGTAAGCACCTATTTTTTCAATAAAAATAAAGAGATAAAAACAGAGGCTAATGCTCCTGCAATGACAAGCAATCTCCCTACTGAAAAAGTAAAAGATTCTATCGCGCTCAATTATAAGATTTTACAAACTATCATTCATACTCCGCCGGACAAAAAAATGTTGTCTTCCAATTATGAAAAACAAAATGGCCAGGCAAAAAAATATATTACTATTGCCGGTCCTGAAGGCCAGCCTGTGAAAATTTCTTCAAAAGCGGCCACTCTTATTTTATCAGCAGATAAAGAATTTCCTCCAAAAACTGTATGGAACAAAAAGATAGACCGGTGGAAACAGATCATGCTAAACAATACTACTTCGCCCACTGCCACAAGCCTTGCCGATGTGTTACAACTAGCCGCTAATACCGAAAACACTGAATAACTTCTATGGCAAGATTCAAACTTGAGCTTCCGGTAAAAAGCATCGGTTCATTCATTATTCCTGTACGCATCAGCGATATCAATTACGGCAATCATGTAGGTAATAATTCGATGGTAGAAATTATCCATGAAGCGCGCGTTCAATTTTTAAGAAATCACGGTTTTACTGAATTAGATGCAGGTGGCACAGCGCTGATTATGAGTGAACTTATAGTGGAATTTAAAAATGAATCTTTCTACAATGATGTTCTTGAAGTAAAAATTTTGCCGGGAGAAATTTCTAAAAAAAGTTTTGAATTATATTATCTTATAACCGCTCTGAGAAGCGAAAATGTAGTAATTGCACATTCCAAAACGGGTATGGTTTGTTATGATTACACGGAAAAAAAAGTTTCAATACTTCCTGAAAAATTGAAAGCAATTTTGATTTCTTAATATAAAAAATAAGAAGTTTATTTCAAAATTCTATTTTCTCGCTTCTATAGTTGAAGCAAAATAAATCAACAATTTATTGAGAATTTAATTATAATAAATATTCAGCTATTCCAAATCTTCCAGCTTTCTTCTGCCTGAATGATGAGCATTTTAGCCCCATTTTCAATTACTGCCCCTTTTTCTTTTGCCTTATCAAGAAATAAAGTTTTTTCCGGATTATAAACCAAATCAAAGAAATAATTTTCGCCGGAAATATATTTGTAGGGCAAATTCGGGTAGGCATCTACGTTAGGAAACATTCCCAGTGGCGTAGTGTTGATCACAATATTATATTCCTTTAAAATTTCCGCAGAAATTTCTTCATATTCAATCGCAGAAGATGACGTTTTTTTTTCTCTAGTAACTAGTAAAAATTCAATTCCCAATTTTTTCAGGACAAACGCAACTGCTTTTGAAGCCCCGCCGGTGCCGAGTATCAGCGCTTTTTTATGAAATGGTTTTAAATGAGGAATAAAAGATTTCTCAAACCCAATAATGTCTGTATTGAACCCTATCCATTTTCCGGATTTTATCTTTATACAATTGCAGGCATTCGTTTGCCTGCATTCATTGGTTGATTCATCGAGAAAAGAAATAATATCAGTTTTATATGGAATAGTAATATTAAAGCCGCAAAGATCCGATTCGTTTTTTAATTTCGTTATTTCTCTATCAAGATTTTTTAATTCAAAATTTTGATAAAGAGAATCGGTAATATTTTCTCTTTGAAATTTTTCTAAAAAATATTTTTGAGAAAATGAATGGCTTAATGAACGGCCGATTAATCCATAAATTTTCATCTTAAACTTTTATTTTTTTTCAGATGAACTATGCTTTTTCTTTGTTAAGATATAAATGAAAGGTATCGCCTCTAAGGCCAATTCGCATGGCTTCCAAAGGAATAACTTCAGAAGGAGCAATATTTCCAAGATTAACATTGCATCCAACTAATTCGAGGAAATAAAGCTGTTGGTCTTTTTGCGGGGCTTCCCAAATAATTCTTTGCTCAGGAATTTGAGTAAGTATTTCCTGCACCAAACCTTCTCTCACCTCACCGGAACCCCGATAAATACCTACATTACCTGATTCGCGTGCTTCTGCGATTACATAAGTGGAGCCAGCCTCCAGCTCGGCTTTCATTTGTTCTATCCATTTATAAGGAGGAATAATGTGAGCGGCATCTTTACTTCCCACTTCGCTAAGAACAGTTCCATATTTGGTAAGTTTTTCAATGTAGCCGCATTTTTCGGTGTGTGGAATCGTGATAGAACCATCACTCACTTCCATATATCTGATATTAAAATCTTTACAAAGCTGGATATAATCCAAAAATTGATTTCTGATCAAAAAAGCTTCAAACAAGGTGCCTCCAAAATAAACCGGAATGTTAAAGGATTGATAAAGATCGATCTTCTCTCTGAGGTTAGGCGTTACAAAAGCGGTTCCAAAACCAAGCTTGAGAATGTCGATATGGGGATGAGCTGCGCTTATTAAATTTTTGCTTTCTTCAAAACTAAGGCCTTTATCCATTACCATTGTGAGCCCACTTTTACGCGGCTTGACAACTCTATCGGGGATTTGATTGAGACTAAAATTCATTCATTTATTTTTTAAGATGCGCAAATATAGTTTGGCGAAAGCAAAAAATAGCGGAAAACTACAAAGACGGTATTGTCTTATTTCGTTTAAAAAAGCGGAGTTGATGATCAACAAGGTATTTTATTGGTTTTAAGCAGACACTCGCATTGATTTGAAAAATCCACATCATCATTTTTTATTTCTATTTTTCAAATTTTTATGAGCACTTATTATTTCAACCACGGATGAATTTTGTAATAAGGACGGATTTAACTCAATAAGTTGCCTGGATAACCTTGGTGCGTCATGCATTCCTTTTTGAAGATGAAGCAAAGCTTCTTTTGATTTGCCTAATGCAAAAAGTACGGCGGCTTTATAAAACTCAAACAATGGTTTACCGTCCGTGTTTTTTTGAGCGTTATAAACCTGCTCAAGCGCTTCTTCAAAATATTCTGCTTCGTAAAGGCACTTAATCAACTCTTTCCAGCCTTTTACATTTTTAGGACGAGCTTTGATAAAGTGAGTAAAATGAATTACCGCATCTTTTATCCGGTTCAATTGAAGGTAACACTGAGCTAAAGCTAAATGATAGTCCGGTTGCGACCGGTTAATACTCATGGCATTATTAAGATTTTTTACCGCGCTTTCCCAATACCCTTCCTGCATATAAGTGGCAGCAATCTTATAATATAAATGACTGTCGGTAGAATTTAAATGAGCAGCTTTGCGGTAATGAAACCTTGCCTGCGCGGGGTTTTTTAATTTCTCAAAACAATGGCCGATCGCCTCGTAGATTACTTCTTCCGGCATGGTAAGTTCCAGCACCTTTTGTAATACTTCAATCGCATCACGGTATTTACGCAATCTTAAATAAGCATCTCCGAGATTGCGATAAGCGTAATCAAATTTCTCATCAATGGCAATTGCGTATTGATAAGCATCAATCGATTTCTCATATAATTTCAATCCCTGGTAAGCCGCGCCCAGGTTGAACCAGGCGAGTTGAGTGTAGGGATATTCATCAATTATCTGTTGATGAAGTTTGATGCTTTCCTCATTTCTTCCAGTGTAATCTGTCCAAAAACAGATCTTATATAATGCTTCTTCATTAGTAGGGTCTTGTTGTAAAATTAATTTCAGGCAATTGAAAACTTTATCAAATTCCTCATAGTCATCATATACATCGGCCAGTTCAAAAAGTAATTCAGTTTTTTCCACACCATAAAAAACTACGATCGCTTCTTCCAGAATCGCAGATGCTTTCAAATGATTATCCAGGGCTAAATATGCATCAGTTTTAAGTATGTAAAGATTAATGTCATTGCTGTGAAGCACTTCCGCTTTTTCCAGCGTACTGAGAGCTTCGTTATAACGTTGCGATGCAATTAGAATATCAGCTTTTTTTATGAAAAGTGAAGAAGAATAAGGATATTGCTCCACGGCAAAATTAGCGGCTTCCAGGGCGGAAGGAATATTATCATTTTCATCATAATAATCAATTATCCGCTCAAATGACTCCTCTTCTAGAAAATCGAATTTTTTTCCGGTTCTAAAATTCTGATATTGCCTTAGCAATTCTTTCATCTCTTCCCGTTCCTGCCTGTAAGGGTTTTCTTTCATAGTTATTAAATCTTATTCTCAAAGTACTAATAATTTCAAAACAAACATTATCTAATTATTATTTTCAGTTTAAAACCAAAAAAAATGATGAAAGGCTTTCTGCTTTCATAAAAATATCTTAATTTTGTTGTGAATTAATTAACTTTTTTTACAAATGACTAAATATTCCAGATTATTATCAGTGCTTTTGCTGGTTTGCGGAGTATGCCTTTTCGCTCTGGCAGACAGAGGTGGCTTTGTGAAAAGAAACAGAACACGCCTTAATATAAATACCAACGGGAATTTAAGAAATTCCATCGCATTTAATTTGAGATCGGGACTTGTTTATCGCGGAAGCTATATATTGGGAAGCGAGCATATTGGTAACAATTTAATCACTGATGCCCTGATTTCATACAAGAAGGGAAATACTATTTATATATTACCTTATAAGCAAAAATTATTGATTCCACAATATACCCAGCAGGATGGTTATAAATTGATTATCCGGCTAAAAAAATAATATTGGAAAATTTCTTGAATGAAGAAACCTGCATTAATGCAGGTTTTTGTGTGAAATGATGTTCATCGAATGGTAAAAAACTACTTTTTGGTTTGCCAGAACACGAAATTTTGAAAAGTGATTTTTATTGATTGAAAAACTGTAAACTGTTATGTCCAGTAATAAGCGGAAGATTACTTCTTTGTTTCCTCATAAGTCAAAACTCTGTAACCCGATTTCGGAATTTCAAATTTAGATGAGGGCACAGCATCGTAACTGATTTTTGCAAGGGTAAATTTAAATTTCATCTTGTCTGTTTGCATCTCATATTGCACTGGAAGGCCGGGTAATGTTTTAAATTGCGCATCATAAGATTTATTGGCGATGTTTATATCTGTGGTGTAAAATACAGTAAAACTGGTTCCATTTTTTAATTTCGCTACTGCTTTATGGCAACTAAATCCTGAAATTGTACTTATTTCAGCAGTTGTTTCGAACACAATTCCATCGTATTTTTTATTATTGGCTTCCCAATCCTGGGGCGTAAGAGTGATCATTAATTTTTGCCCGCTGTAATCTTTTAGAATCACACCGGTTCCTGCCGATGCATTGTAAATAGTGGCTTCGCGGCCCAGGCCACTTACCAATTCTACCTTGCTTTGAGATCCTTTTATAGAAATTGTTGTTGTAGCGCCATCAAGCATATCGGCCATTTTTGGTTCGCCACTACCGGTTTCTACAGACATATTATAAACCAATGTTCCTTCATTTAGCGTTTTCTGCGCCAGCATTGAAAAAGAACTAAATAAAAATCCTGTAAATATTATTATAATGATATGAATTTTCATGTATTTTTTTTAATTCATTTTTAGACTAAATAAGAAGGCTAAAAATAATTTTCATCATAAAGATAAAGATGGACTTATAATAGTTGCAAGAAAATTTTGATCACTTATTTTTTCTGTTGGTATCTACTTTTTGTTTCATGGTTTTTAGCTTTTCGTTGCTTTCTTGCATTGCGGAAATTCGTTCCTGCCATTTATTTTTAGTAACAGGCTTCTTTTTATTCTCCTGTAATTTTGCCATTACTTTTTCATGATCAATAATATACTTTTGAATTACAAACTGAATAAGCAGTGTAATTGCATTTGAAACAGTATAATACCAGGTGAGTGCGGAAGGTAATTTGTTAAACACACCAAGCAAGATAACCGGAAAAATGAATGGCATATATTTCATTACCGGATTGCTGTTATCCTGCATATTACTCATACCATATAATGAAATCAAAAGGCTTGTGATAACCGCAAAAATTGTAAATAAGCTGACATGGTCTCCATAAAATGGAATATTGAAAGGAAGATTATAAATAGAATCATAAGTTGAAAGATCTTTTGCCCACCAAAAGCTTTGTCCGCGCAGAGTAATATTGGAGTTAAAGAAATTATATAAGGCAAAAAAGATCGGTATCTGTAACAACGCCGGAATGCAACCTCCTAAAGGATTTACGCCGGCACTTCTGAAAAGCTTCATTTGTTCCATTCCAAATGCTTGTTTATCATCGCCATATTTTTTCTTAAGCTCTTCTATTTCCGGCTTCAATAATTTCATTTTCGCTCCGCTTAAATAACTTTGATAAGTAAGCGGGGAAATCAACAAACGTATGATGATAGTAAGCAAAGCAATAATTAGCCCGAAACTGGCAATTTTGCCGGAAAGAAAATTAAAGACAGGCATAATAAAACCTCTGTTCACATATTTTACAAAAGCAAATATTCCGCTGCCAAGCGGTACCATATTATACATTTGATTGCCGTAAGATTTTAAAATTTTATAATCGCTAGGCCCATAAAAAAGCTGTAAAGGAAGTACTGCATCCGAACCTGCAGGCACATCCAGACGAAGATTGGCTGTAGCCTGGCCGATTATATGCAGACTGGTATCTTTAGGAGAATCCCATTTTACTTCACCGTTTGAAAATTTATTTTTGGCAACAATAGATGAGGCGAAAAATTGCTGGTTCAGCGCGATCCAATCAATAGGTTTTGTAAATTTTTTATCATCATCTTTTCCTTCCACCAGGCGCTCAAAATCATACTCATCATTTTCTACATAGGAAATATGCGATTGCTGAACTTCCCAATTAATATCTTTTTCCTGCTTTTCAGCTTTTGCCTGCCAGGTAAGATTGAGCGTATTTTGAGTAATAAGTTTATTAGCGCCATTCAATTTTATGATGAAATCAACCATATAATCTTCGGGCTTCAAAATGTACTGATGCTCTATTGTTTCACCATTTTCGGTTTGCAGAGTGAAACTGATCATTTCATTTCCATCAGGAGTTTTTTGGACCGCCATGGGCGTAAAAAGAAGATCAGAAGTTTGCGCAGTTTGATTATTTCCTGTGTTGACTACATAAGAAATATTATTAAAACTGCCATCCTCTAACATAAGCGGCTTTCCGTCAAAAGTTTTAAAATTCTTAAGCTC
>JALYVO010000032.1 GCA_030853195.1 Bacteroidota bacterium
CTTAAACCTGACGGAAATGGAAAGTTGAGTAAAAGAGATGGAGAGCGTTTAGGATTTCCTGTTTTTGCAATGGAATGGAATGATCAAAAGAATGGATCGATAAAAGGGTTCAAAGAACTCGGTTTTTTACCCGAAGCATTTATAAATATGCTCGCAATGCTGGGCTGGAACAATGGTACAGAGCAGGAAATATTTTCTTTGAATGAAATGATTGAAGCGTTTTCTATTGACAGGGTTCATGCACACGGAGCCAAATTTGATTTTGAAAAAGCGAAATGGTTCAATCATGAATGGATAAAAAAATCGGATGTTCAAAGATTGAAACCGGATGTAAAAAAAATATTTGAAGAAAAAGGGATTTCGATAAATGATGAAATTAAGCTGGAGAAAATCATAGAATTAATAAAAGAAAGATGCATTTTACTCACCGATTTCTGGGATCAGGGAAGTTTCTTTTTCAATGCACCTTCGCAAATTGATACAGCATCGATTATTTCGAAATGGAACGATAAAAAAAATCAGTTTTTTGTTGAATTGATTCGGGCTTATTTGTTATTCAATTCATGGGGAATGGTAGAACTGGAGCACACTTTTAAAGAAATTTCCGCCGCAAGCCAGTTGAAACCAGGTGAATTAATGCTGCCATTTCGCATTATGATGGTTGGTGAAAAATTTGGCCCCGGCGTTTTTGAAATTGCCTTATTGCTTGGCAAAGAAGAAACAATACGAAGAATAGAACATGGTTTATCTTTATTGAAATAAATTCTTGCGAAAATAAACTTTGTGATAAATGAAAATATAGTTTTTACATTTTTTAGTCATCGGAATCTTTCATCTTTATATTCAATGCCAGATCAAAAAAAAGAATCGGAAAACAAAATTAGTTCAAAGCAACGGCCTATCCGGGTTTTGGTTGCTAAAGTTGGGCTTGATGGGCACGATCGTGGAGCTAAGATAATCGCTACTTCACTGCGGGATGCTGGCATGGAAGTGATATATACAGGCCTGAGACAAACGCCTGAAATGGTGGTGAATGCTGCCTTGCAGGAAGATGTGGATGCTATTGGGATAAGTATTTTATCTGGCTCACACAATACAGTTTTTCCAAAAATACTTGCATTGCTTAAAGAAAAAGAAATGAGCGACGTGTTGCTTACCGGTGGTGGAATTATTCCTGCTGATGACATGAAAAAATTAAATGACATGGGTGTGGGAAAATTATTTTCTCCCGGAACGCCTACAACAGAAATTGCAGATTATATTAAAAATTGGGTAAAAGAAAACAGAGATTTCTAAAGAGAAAAAAAGATATGTGGAATTTTACAAGTTTAAAAAAATAGAAAACATGATCATGGATTTTTCAACTATAAAAACAACACTTGAAAATAATATTTTTATAATTACCATCAACCGTCCTGAAAAATTGAATGCATTGAATAAAATTGTTTTAGAAGAGTTAGACAAAGTGATGGATATTGTTTATAAAGATGAAAATATCAAAGGAGTGATTATAACTGGTTCCGGAGAAAAAGCCTTTGTTGCCGGAGCAGATATTTCTGAATTTGTAACACTGAAAGATGAAGAAGGCGCATCGCTGTCAAAAAAAGGTCAGGATATTTTTTTTAAAATTGAAAATTGCCCCAAGCCGGTAATTGCGGCTGTTAATGGGTTTGCGCTTGGTGGTGGCTGTGAATTGGCCATGTCATGCCATTTCAGATTAGCAAGCAGCAACGCTAAATTCGGACAGCCGGAAGTAAATCTTGGACTAATACCCGGCTATGGCGGCACCCAGCGATTAACATTGCTTGTCGGCAAAGGAAAATCAATGGAATTGACCATGACCGGAAACGCAATTGGCGCCGATGAAGCAAAAGAATTGGGTTTGGTAAATTATGTTACTTCACCGGATGAATTATTAAAAAAAGCAAAAGAAATTCTGGAAGTGATCATCAGCAAATCGCCGGTGGCAATATCTAAAGCAATCGCTGCCATAAACGTATTTGATCATACAAAAAAAGGATTTGATGAAGAAGCAAAACTCTTTGGAGAAACTTTTCAATCAGCGGACAAAAAAGAAGGAACAACAGCGTTTTTAGAAAAAAGGAAACCGGCGTTCAAAGGCTTTTAAATTTTCATGGATAGAAAAGCGAAAATGTAGTTTTTGATAATTATAATTCCTGATGATTTTTTTAAAATAAATAATAACTCATAATTAATAATCATGGATTACAGAATTGAAAAAGATACGATGGGCGAAGTGAAAGTGCCATCAGATGCATATTATGGCGCGCAAACTCAGCGCAGCATCGAAAATTTTAAAATAGCTCAGGACATTAATAAAATGCCGAAAGAAATAATCCAGGCATTTGCTTATCTGAAAAAAGGCGCGGCCATTACCAACTTTGATTCTGGTATTTTATCAAAAGAAAAATTAGAATTGATAAGCAAAACATGCGATGAAATTCTTGCAGGAAAGTTAGATAAAGAATTTCCATTGGTTGTATGGCAGACGGGAAGCGGTACGCAGAGCAACATGAATGTAAATGAAGTGATCGCTTATCGTGGACACGTTTTAAATGGTGGCAAACTTTCTGATAAAGAAAAAATTTTACACCCAAACGATGATGTAAATAAATCACAATCGAGCAATGATACTTTTCCTACAGCGATGCATATTGCCGCATATAAAATTTTGCATGATCTTACATTGCCAGCTTTAGAAGAACTTAAAAATACATTTGACCAGAAGTCTAAGGATTTTATGCATATTGTAAAGATTGGCCGCACTCATTTTATGGATGCAACTCCATTAACATTGGGACAGGAATTTAGCGGCTATGCATCACAGTTAGGTCATGGAATTAAAGCTGTTATAAACACGTTGCCACATTTAAGTGAACTCGCTCTCGGAGGCACGGCTGTTGGAACTGGAATCAATACTCCTCCCCGCTATGCAGTGAATGTAGCTGAAACTATAGCAGAGCTTACAGGCCTGCCGTTTGTCACAGCAAAAAATAAATTCGAATCATTGGCTGCGCATGATGCCATTGTAGAAACTCACGGCGCATTAAAAATGGTAGCTGTGAGCCTCATGAAAATAGCCAACGACATCAGGATGCTGTCTTCTGGGCCTCGAAGTGGCATAGGTGAAATTCATATTCCTGATAATGAGCCCGGATCTTCGATCATGCCGGGAAAAGTAAATCCTACTCAATGTGAAGCTCTAACTATGATTGCAGCGCAGGTGATGGGAAATGATGTTGCCATCAGCATTGGTGGTGCTACAGGCCATTTTGAATTGAATGTTTTCAAACCGCTGATGATCTATAATTTTTTGCACAGCGCAAGGTTATTGGGCGATGGATGCAATAGCTTTAATGAAAAATGCGCAAAGGGAATTGAGCCTATTGAAGAAAATATAAAAAAACATGTTGATAATTCTTTGATGCTTGTGACGGCGCTCAACACAAAAATTGGTTACTACAAAGCGGCCGAAATTGCTCAGAAAGCTCATAAAGAAAATACTACTTTGAAAGAAATGGCTGTTAAATTAAATTATGTAACACCAGAAGAATTTGATAAGTGGGTAATACCAAAAGATATGGTAGGAAAATTAGATTAAAGAAAATACTTCTTAACTGAGAATTTTAATCGAAAACTGCTTGTTTGATCTTAGTTTAATAAAACCATCGCATTCAGCAATGCCTTTTTAAAATCTATTACTCCTCGCTGTCAAATTTCAAAACCTTTTTATTAAAAATATTTTATTACGTTCTCTCTAATTATTTTACCCTAAAATTGGATAAGTATTATAGGTTTAATCCGCCACTCACATTTCCTTTTCTTCATCTTCTTTTAATTTTTTGATAAATTCAAGCGCGTCGGGCACTACATCGCACATAATAGTAATGAGCGCACCAGGTTTCACATTCTTATAAGCAAACATAATGGCGTCTTTTTCTTTATGAATTACGCTCAATGGAATTTCCTGGCCTTTTTCTTCATGAATACCTTCCACTAATAAATTGACAATTTCGTCCGCTGTGCGCCCACGCATATTTTTATCCTGCCTGATTATAATTTCGTCAAAATTTCTCGCGCTTATTCTTCCTATTTCCCGGATGTCATCATCGCGCCGGTCGCCAGTGCCGCTGATGATCCCAACTTTGTGAGTAGTATCTAATTTATTTACGAAATCACAAAGCAAATTTAAGCCTGCAGGATTGTGTGCAAAATCAACCAGGAATTTAAAATTTTTGAATTCAAATAAATTAAGTCTGCCTGGCGTTTGTACAGGCGAGGGAATAAAAGTTTGTAAACCAAGCTTAATTTCTTCCAGGCCAATGCCACTTAGGTAACATGCTAAAACGGAAGGTAAAGCGTTCATGATGTTATGAACAGCTTTTCCATTAAATGTAATAGGAATATCTGTTACGCGCTCCACTCTTATTTTCCAGGTTCCTTTCATGATGGTAACATAATCATTTTCAAAAACTGCCGCAATACCTCCGCGGCTGCAATGTTGCCTGATGCGCTTATTATTTTCATCCATGCTGAAAAGAGCAACTTTGCATTCAAGATTTTTTTTCATGGCGAAAACAAGGTCATCATCAGCATTCAAAATGGCATAGCCATTTCTGGTAACAGTTTCCGGTAATACGGCTTTTACTTTAGCCATTTGTTCTACAGACTCTATTCCTCCAAGGCCAATATGATCCGCGCTAATGTTTGTTACAATTGCAATATCACATTTTTGAAACGCTAATCCATTTTTCAAAATTCCACCCCGTGCGCATTCCAAAACAGCAAAATCCACTGTAGGATCTTTCAGCACAAATTCCGCGCTCTTCGGGCCCGTGCAATCTCCTTTCATCATCATCTGGTGCTGAATATAAACTCCATCTGAAGTGGTGAAGCCAACTTTATACCCGCAGGTTTTGCATATATGGGCGGTAAGCCTTGTTGTAGTTGTTTTTCCGTTGGTCCCTGTAATAGCAATTATTGGAATTCTTCCGGTATGGCCTCGTGGGAAAAGCATGTCAATAACAGGATCAGCTACATTTCTCGCAATCCCTTCTGCAGGCTCTACGTGCATTCTGAAACCCGGCGCTGCATTCACTTCCAGCACGGCGCCTCCATTTTCAAACAAGGGCGTTTGAAGATCAGAAGCCATCACATCAATTCCACAAATATCCAAACCAATAATTTTTGCAATTCTTTCTGCTAAAAAAATATTTACAGGATGCACTTTATCCGTAACATCGGCAGATGTTCCTCCTGTTGAAAGATTGGCGGTTGGCTTTAACAAAACCAATTCGCCCTTTGGAGGAATCGTTTCTAAATTGTATCCTTTTTCATCCAATATTTTTGTGGTAAAGCTATCTGTTTTTATCTGGGTCAAAACTTTCTCATGCCCGTAACCCCGCCGCGGATCAGCATTTGCATTATCCACAAGCCATTGAATTGTATGTTCGCCGTCCCCCTTTACAGATGCCGGCGTGCGCAATGCGGCGCAAACAAATTTATAATTGATCACTAAGATCCTGAAATCAAAACCGGTAATAAATTTTTCGCAAATAACGTAATTGCCATATTCTCTCGCTGCTTCTAATGCCGTTATAGCCTGCTGCTTTGTGGTAATGTTTGTCGTGGCCCCATTGCCGTGATTGCCATTCAAAGGTTTAAAAACCATAGGATATCCTACGGCATCGATAGCATCATCAACAGTTTCACCAATGCCAACAATCACTCCCTTCGGAACCGGAATTTCAGCTGCGGCCAAAAGATTTTTTGTTTCCTCTTTATCCCCGGCAATATCCACGGCAATGCATGAAGTAGTACTGGCGATGGTTGCCCTTATTCTTTTTTGATGTATGCCATATCCAAGCTGAACAAGGCTTTGCTTATTGAGCCGTATGTATGGAATATCTCTTTTCACCGCTTCTTCCACTATGCTTCCAGTTGATGGGCCAAGCCGTGTATTTTCACGGATGATCCTCATTTGCTGAATATCAGCTTCAAGATCATAAGGCGTGTTGTTTATAAAATGCTTCACCAGGTTGAAAGCAGAATTTGCAGCAAAAACGCCAGCTTCTTCTTCCATATAATCAAAAACTACAAAATATTCCCCGTGCTTTCCTGTGGTTCTTGTTCTTCCGAAACCCATGTCCATTCCCGCAAGTGTTTGTAATTCCAAAGCCACATGTTCAATTACATGGCCCATCCAGGTACCTTCTTTGAGTCGGGCCAGAAAGCCTCCGGGTTCACCTTCGCTGCACCGGTGTTCATATAAACCAGGAAGTAGTTTTTCAAGTTTTTCTTTAAAACCTTCAATTTTATTTGTCGGCAACTCTTCCATTTCTTCAAGGTCCAGCTTCATTTGTATCAGCTTGGGCCTGCGTACGCTCCAATAATTAGGGCCGCGAAGAACTTTTATATCAATTATTTTCATAAAGAAGTTAGGAGTTTAAAAGTTTAGAGTTTAGAGTTTAGGATTTTAGATGGTTTTGACGGTTTAGATGGTTTTGAAGGTTTAAAAGACTTTGAAATCTTAATTCTCAATTATCAATTATCACTTATCAATTCACCATTCACCATTAATAATTCTTGAAAAGGTAAGGGAAAAAATGAGATGCAAAAAAAATAAGAGAAATTTTGAACAATTCGTTTATACTTATTGCGTTACTTTTGTAAATAGTATTTTTTTTGACAGTAAAAGCGAAAAAATTAGAGCTTATTTTTAAGTTTTGTAAAAAGAAAACGCTGCTGTTTTTATCAAAATAGAATTCATGCAAATACCTCGGGGAAAGCTTTTTGCCATTGGCGGCGCAGAAGACAAAGGCGTTGATCTGGAAAAAGGGGTAATGTTAAGAAGCAATCTCAATTTTTTTGAGCTCGGAATTCTCCGCCGTATTGTTGACGAAGCTGGTGGCCCTTCTATTCGAATGGAAGTGATCACTACAGCTTCCATGATACCGAATGAAGTGGGAGAAAATTATCTCAATGCTTTCGGAAAAATCGGTTGTACCAATGTGGGCCTGATGCCGATCCGGAACCGCGCCGATGCCATGCAGGGGGAGTATCTTAAACGTATAAAAAACTGTGATGCCATTATGTTTAGCGGCGGTAATCAATTAAGATTGTCGGCAACTTTTGGCGGCACAGAATTTTTGGAAATTGCACTCAACCGCTATAATGAGGAAGAAAATTTCGTGGTCGCGGGAACATCTGCGGGCGCGATGGCGATGAGCAATACGATGATCTATGAAGGCAATGCCACAACGGCTCATTTAAAAAGCGAGGTGAAAATAACTACCGGCCTGGGTTTTATGGATGATGTAATCTTCGATAGCCATTTTGAAAAGCGCGGAAGATTTGGAAGGCTTGCGCAGGCGATTGCCACCAATCCATCGGCGGTAGGCATTGGGCTGGGAGAAGATACAGGAATGTTTATCAAAGATGGAAACAGCATGGAAGCCATTGGCAGCGGGCTTGTGATGATCATTGACGGCCATGATATCGGGCACAGCAATATTGCTGACATTCCAGATGGAAATCCGATCAGTGTTGAAAATATAAAAGTTCATTTTTGTGAAAAAAGAAATGGTTATTTATTAAAAGAAAGAAAGTTTATTCCGGATATGGAAAAACATATGGAGGATGAAATATCTCCAAGCCAGAAGAGTTTGAAGGTAGCGCGAGGATAAATTAAAAACCAATTTGCTTTTTATTTTCTGATATTAAAAATATAAAAACCTATTTTTTAGCTTATCACATCAAATTATTCATTTAATAAATTACACCACTTTCATCAAATAATAATTCTTCTTTCCTTTTTGAATCAATAAATATTTATTGTTAAGCAAATAACCTGAAGTTATTTTTTCATCTACATCAGTTATTTTTTCTTTATTGATAAAAACGCCGCCGCCAGAAAGCATTTTTTTTGCTTCACCCTTGCTGGCAAATATTTTGGAATCTGCTAATAAAGTAATTAAATCAATATCATTTAATTTACTCTTTTCAATTTCTATTGTGGGCACGCCTTCCATTACCTGCAACAATTGCTCTTCATTCAGTTGTTTTAAGATTTGCGCGGTATCATTATTAAAAAGAATAGAAGATGCCTTCACTGCAAATTCATAATCACTTTTAGAATGTACAAAACAGGTAAGCTCTTCTGCCAGTTTTTTCTGTAAAATTCTCTGATGTTCATTGCCGTTATTTTGCTGAAGAAGATCTTTTATTTCCTGTTCAGATAAAAAAGTAAAAACTTTCAGAAACCTTTCGGCATCAGCATCTGCAGTATTCAGCCAAAATTGATAGAATGTATATGGAGAAGTTTTTTCTGCATCCAGCCAAACATTTCCTTTTTCACTTTTGCCAAATTTGCTCCCATCAGATTTGGTTAATAACGGGCACGTAAACGCGAAAGCTTCGCCGCCGCTTTTTCTTCGGATCAGTTCTGTGCCGGTTACAATATTTCCCCATTGATCGCTACCGCCAAATTGCAGCTTGCAATTCTTATTTTTATAAAGCCAGTAAAAATCATAACCCTGAACCAATTGGTATGTGAATTCTGTAAAGCTCATTCCATTTTCTCCTTCGAGCCGTTTTTTCACGCTGTCTTTCGCCATCATATAATTAATGGAAATGTGTTTTCCCGTGTCGCGAATAAAATCAAGAAAAGAAATATTTTTAAACCAATCATAATTATTAACCATTTCCGCAGCGTTCGGTTTTCCTGAATTGAAATCAATAAATTTTTCTAATTGTTTTTTTACCGCTTCCACATTGTGATTCACAACATCAGTGGTCAGTAAATTCCGCTCCTCACTTTTTCCTGACGGATCGCCCACCATTCCGGTTGCGCCACCAACTAAAGCAACAGGCTTGTGACCGAATTTTTGCAAATGCGCTAATATAATTATCGGGATAAGGCTTCCTATGTGCAGGCTATCGGCTGTAGGATCAAAACCAACATAAGCCACAGTAGGTTCCTTTAAAAATTGTTCTTCTGTGCCGGGAATCATATCCTGCACAAGGCCACGCCATTTTAATTCTGCGATTAAGTTTTCCATAAAAGGATTCAAAAATAATGTACAAAAATAAATAACACTCAATCCTTTTTGATTAATTTACAGTTCTTTATTTGTTGCCAATGACGTTGCAAGCGAAAATATAGAAAATCTGTTTTTTATTTTTTATAAATCTTTTTCATTATTGGTAAAAAAATAAGGAATGACAGTCAAAAGTTTCACAGAATGCATTTCAAAATGTCGTATAGGCAGGCTGCATGTGAGCGATGAAGACACTGCTTATGGCGAAACCGCCCGGTTGGTGTTACTACCAGCCAACAACAAATTAAAATGTACCTGTTCACAAATGATCAAAAAGTTGCTGTAAGTTTTATTAGCAATCATAGACAAAAAGTACAATATAACTAACTAACGTCCGTTTTAATTTACCGAAATACACACTGAATCATTCAATAGCTGATTATCCCTAATATGAGAATATCTCAATTTTTGAAATTAATAATCCTGCTGCTATTTCCTGTTATGGGATTTTCTCAGTTCCGAAAATATTCGAATGAATTTTTGAACATTGGCGCCGGCGCACGTGGATTGGGCATGGGCGCGGCTCAGGTGGCGTCAGTTTCAGATGGCACTGCGGGATATTGGAATCCTGCCGCGCTCACAGGGGTTCAGGATTTCCCTTCTGTCAATTTAATGCACGCCAGTTATTTTGATAACATTGGCAAATACGATTATGCGAGCGTGGCCATCCCGGTTAATGATAACAAACGGACATTGGGTTTATCTATTTTGCGTTTTGCAGTAGATGATATTCCCAACACATTATTTTTAGTTCAGCCGGATGGAAGCATTAATTATGGAAATATCACTACTTTTTCTTCAGCCGATTATGCTTTTCTTTTTTCTTTTGCACAAAAAATAAAAGATGATGATGATGTAAAAACAAGTTTCGGCGCCAATGCAAAAATTATTTATAGAAAAGTCGGCCAGTTTGCTTCTGCGTGGGGTTTTGGCATTGATGCCGGATTTAAAATGCAGAAAGACAGGTGGAGCATTGGAATTGTTGCCAAAGATCTAACCACGACTTTCAATGCATGGTCATTTCATTTTACCGAAAAAGAAAAGGAGGTGCTTTATCTCACCCAGAATGATATTCCTATAAAATCAACAGAGCTCACCGCGCCGCGGCTTACATTAGGCACATCTTATAATTTTCGTCTTGGGCAAACGGTTGATCTTTTAGCGGAAGTGGACGGTGACATTACGTTTGATGGGAAAAGAAATACGATAATAAGTGGAAATACCATTAGTTTGGATCCACATGCCGGAATGGAATTATCTATAAAAAATGTATTTTTTGTAAGAGCCGGAATTACCAATTTTCAAAAAGCGTTGGCTGACGGCGACACTACCAATCAAAAGAGAGTTTGGATCTACCAGCCCAGCCTTGGCGCTGGTTTCAGGATTAATAGTGTAAGCATTGATTATGCATTTACAAATCTGGCCAATCAATCAAATCCATTATACACTCATATCTTTTCTTTAAAATTTGATTTGCATAAAAAAGAAAATAAATAGGATTCAATAATCTGTCATGAAAAAATTAATACTTATTCTTATTGTTTTCATCGCAGCTAATGGTTTTAGTCAACCTTATCCGAACAACTGGATTGATTATAATAAAACTTATTATAAATTCAATGTTGGCAATAATGGGCTTTGCCATATCAATCAATCTTCTCTTAATGGATTAGGACTGGGAAATATTCCTGCCGAGCAATTCCAACTTTGGAGAAATGGATCTGAGGTTGCATTATATCTGAGCAATTCTTCAGGCATATTATCTTCTTCAGATTTTATTGAGTTTTGGGGCACCATGAATGATGGAAAGATGGATACAAAGCTTTACCGCGATCCGGATTACCAACTTTCTGATCACTATAGTTTAGAAACTGATACTTCTGCTTATTTTTTAACTGTAAACCCCACCGGAAATAATCTAAGATATACTGATAACCCCAATAATGTTGCTGGCACTACTTTGGCGCCGGAGCCTTACTTTATAGATACAAAAGGAATTTATTTCAGGAATAAAATCAATCCTGGCTATGCTGTTCCTGTGGGGAGTTATGTGTATTCATCTTCTTACGACATTGGTGAAGGCTGGACGAGTAATGATATTTATCCCGGGAGCCCACTCCAGTGTCAATTCAGTAATGTGAATTTATATATTGGCGGACCAAGCGCTTCGCTTGGCTTTGCTGTGGCAGGTAATGCTGTAAACCAAAGAAATATAAAAGTAAAATTCAATAATTCTTATATTGATAATGAGCCAATGCCTGAGTTTACTTATTTGAAAAAACAAATAAATAATATTCCACTTAATTTATTTGTAAACGCGAGCCCGGTTTCAATAAACTTTGAAAATATTTCCACTGAAGCTACTGACCGGTTTGTAGTTTCGAAGGTGGAGCTCACTTATCCAAGCATCTTTAATTTTAACAATCAAACTGATAAATATTTTGAATTGCCCACTACTACTGTTGGAAATTATCTGGTTATAGATAATTTTAATTATGGCAATATAGCGCCTGTATTATTTGATATTACTTCTGCGAAAAGATATATTGGCGATATCAGTATTCCCGGAAAAGTAAAATTCGTGCTTCCGCCATCTTCCTTTGCGGTTAGAAAATTCCAGATGTCCAGCGAAACAAGTTCGGCGATAAATAATATTTCTGTTTTCAGCCAGAAAAATTTTATCAATTATTCGATTGCTTCCAACCAGGGAAATTATCTGATCATAAGTAATCCCGCGCTTTATAGCAGCAGTAACGGTGTAGACAATGTTGGCCTTTATAAGCAATACAGAAATTCTTCTGCAGGAGGAAGCTTCAATGCAAAAGTGATCAATGTATATGATCTCGTAGATCAATTTGCTTATGGTATTAAAAAACATCCATCAGCAATCAAAGATTTTATACAATTTGCAAAAACTACTTTTTCGGTTACCCCGCAATATGTTTTTTTAATTGGCAAAGGGATTACTTATGATCAGTATGTGACCAATCAAAATAGTATTTATGCCGATAAATTAAATCTTGTGCAAACCTTCGGGCAGCCGGCGTCTGATATTTTGTTGTCTTCTCCATATGGAAGTATTGTCCCGAATGTCCCTATCGGCAGGCTTTCCGCTGTTTCCGGCGATGAGGTGGGAAATTATCTTCAGAAAATGAAAGATTATGAGTTGGCTCAGAGTTCAACTAATCAAACGCTGGCTAATAAATTATGGATGAAAAAAGTAGTCCATGTTATCGGGGGACGCGAAGTTGGTGAAAATGATCTGTTCACGTTTTACATGAATCAATATAGAGATATAATTCAGGATACTTTATATGGAGGAAATGTAGAAACTTTTTCAAAATCCTCAACGGCTGCCGTGCAATTGATATCAGGCCAGCGTTTAGGGCAATTGTTCACGGAAGGGATAAGTATTTTATCTTATTTCGGTCATTCCTCAGCCAATGTAATGGAGTTTAACCTGGGCGATCCGTCTGCGTATAATAATGTCGGAAGGTATCCATTTTTTTTAGTGAGTGGTTGTACGGCGGGCAATAATTATATCTATGACACACTTAGGATTATTCAAAATAATTTATCTATATCAGAAAATTTTGTGTTGTCTGCCCAGCGCGGAAGTATTGGATTTCTTGCCGATACCCATTTGGGAATTCCGCCTTATCTCAATAATTATAATGATACCCTTTATCAGCAGATAGGAATGTTCAACTATGGAAGTAGCATCGGGAATGATATGAAAAACACCATTTTCAAACTAGGAGGCGGCAATCCTTCTGTAGATTTTTTTACAAGAATGCACCTGGAAGAAATTAATCTGCATGGAGACCCTGCGCTTAAAATAAATCCTCAATCAAAACCTGATTATGTTTTGGAAGATCAGCAAATAAAAATAAATCCTCAGTTTATATCCGTTGCACAAAATAATTTTGTATTAAATGCCACAGCATACAATATTGGTTATGCGGTCAATGATTCTATCACTTTTGAGGTCAGGAGAACGTATCCTAATGGAATTACTGAGACCTTACTTCGTAAAAGAATTCCTGGAATAAAATATGCAGATTCTATACAATTGGTTATTCCGATTATTGCTTCAAGGGATAAAGGGCTTAACAAAATAACGGTAACTATTGATGCTGATAATGATGTGCCCGAAATATCTGAAAGTAATAACAGCATCACAAGAGAGGTTTATATTTTTGAAGATGGGGCCACACCCGCTTATCCATACAATTTTGCCATCATAAATGTGGCTAACCAAAAGCTATACGCTTCTACTGCCAATCCCGTCAGTGCTGCAAAAGATTATGTAATGGAAATTGACACCACGCAATTGTTTAATTCTTCGGCGAAGGTTTCACGGCAGATCAACCAGTCGGGCGGGGTTTTAGAGTTTGACCCGGGGTTTAGCTATTCAGACAGCATGGTTTATTATTGGAGAGTTGCACTTAAGCCGGCTTCAAACCTTCCGGCTGATTTTCATTGGAATTATTCTTCATTCATTTATATTGCAAATGGTTCAACTGGTTCCAATCAATCTCACTACTTTCAACATTTAGCTTCTGATACACTGAATATAAAATTGGATAGCTCAAGGCAATGGAAATTTTCAACGGTGCTTAATTATCTTGAAGGAAGGAATGCCGTTTACCCAACGGGTTCTACGGAAGGTTCAGATTATGCTGCGGGGATTAATGGAGCCAATTTTTCTATAGCTATTTGTGGCGTTTCTAATCTTATCATGTTCAACGTTGTGGATCCGTTAACCCTGAAAGCCTGGAATAACGTAATGGGGCCAACAGGACTAAGTGGAAGCCTGGGCATTTGTTCTCCCGACAGGCTGCCTAATTTTGCCTACGATCTTTCCAGCCAGGCTTCAAGGAAATCAGCCATGAATTTCCTCGATTCTATCCCCAATAATTATATTGTATTCGTACGCAATGTTTCAAGCCCGGATTCCGCATCTGGTGTTTATGCAGATAAATTGGCAGCAGACACTACTGCATTTGGTTCAGGAAATTCGCTTTATCAAAGATTGAAATCAGCGGGTCTTGTTTTAATTGATTCGTTTTACCGCCCGAGGGCATTTATATTCATGTATCAAAAAAATAATCCGGCTTTTAATCCCACTTTCATATTTTCAAAAGGAATATCAGATAAAATAGATTTAAAAAAGAACTTTAATTCTAATGATACTTTAGGTTACATCACTTCACCCAAATTCGGGCCCGCTACATCCTGGAAACAAATGCATTGGAGAGGCTCGAGCCTTGAACCCAATTCGCCGGACCGCCCAACCGTACAAATCATTGGGATCGATTCATCCGGGCATAGCACGACATTATTCAATGTAGATAAAACCCAACAGGATGTAGATATTTCTTCTGTAAGCTCATCGCAGTATCCTTTTATGCAATTGAAAATGCGCAATGCCGACAGCGTTAAACTTACTCCTTATCAGTTGTCTTACTGGAGATTAAATTTTACTCCGGCGCCGGAAGGAGCCATAGCGCCCAATTTATTTTTTATCTCAAAAGACACTTTGGGCCAGGGAGAAGTGCTGCATTTTGGAATCGCTTTTAAAAATATAAGCATTCAGAAATTTGACAGCCTAAAGGTGAAAATCGCGATAATTGATAATAGTAATGTTACTCATCTTTTAACTATTCCACGACAAAAACCTTTGATCAGCGGAGATACGATCACCATCAGGTATGATATTGATACCAAAAATTATTCCGGCTCGAATACGTTACTTATAGATTTTAATCCGGATAATAATCAACCCGAACAATATCATTTTAATAATTTTCTTTACAAGGCTTTTTATGTAAATGCAGATAAATATAATCCACTTCTTGATGTCACTTTTGATGACGTGCATATTCTGAACCGTGATATTGTTTCCGCACGGCCACACATTACCATCAAATTGAAAGATGAGAATAAATTCATCGCTTTGAACGATACTTCTCTCATAAATGTGCAGCTTCGGCTGCCGGACGGTTCTCTAAAAACTTATCGTTTTGATAATGATACCATGAGATTTACTCCGGCGAATTTAACATCCGGAGAAAATACCGCTACCATTGATTTTTCTCCTTTATTAACTGGAAATGATAATGAATATGAATTGATAGTTAGCGGGAAAGATGTTGTGGCAAACAGGGCAGGAGAACTTGATTACCATATTGATTTCAGGGTTATTAGCAAGCCGATGATCTCTAATTTACTGAACTATCCTAATCCTTTTACAACTTCTACAGCCTTTGTATTTACTGTTACAGGCACGGTTGTTCCACAAAATATTCGCATCCAGATATTAACGATAACCGGAAAGATTATCCGCGAAATAACCACTGAAGAGCTAGGCCCGCTGCACATTGGAAGAAACATCACCGAATTTAAATGGGACGGTTCAGATATGTATGGTCAAAAAGTTGCGAATGGTGTTTACCTGTATCGCGTGCTCACCAACCTGAATGGAAAATCATTAGAAAAATTTAAAGATAGTGGTGATAATACAGATAAATATTTTACCAAAGGATACGGTAAAATGTATTTCATGCGATAGACAGCTAATGTCTTTTAGCCATCAGGTACCAATGCCCTAAATACATTAAGTGGAAAAATAAGATAAAATTTTTGCAAAGCTGAAAAACTACAAAATGGCTTAGAGCATGGCTTTCACGAATAAATTTGCCGGATTTCTTTAGAAAATTTCTTATTGATCCCTAATATTATTCACATTTAATAATTTACTTTCAACACATGGATTAATCAACTAATCAAATCTAAATTGAACAGCGAATTTTCTTCTCTTACAAAAAGTAAATTATATTTTCCTCAATTAGATTCTATAAGAGGAATGTCTTTCATTGCGATTTTTTTGTTCCACACTGTAAGAATTCACGGGCAATTTATACGGGCAGGTTTTATATCATATCTGTTTAATAATCTGCCACTCGCTATTGACGTTTTTTTTATTCTGTCTTCTTTTTTATTAACTTATCTTGGTTTGAACGAATACAAAAAAAGAAATGATTTTTCTTTTCGTAATTATTTTACCAGAAGGATTTTAAGAATCTGGCCGCTTTATTTTTTTATTTTATTCCTGGCTTTTCTTCTTTTTCCTATGTTGGCAAAATGGTTTCATTTTGAAATGTCGTTGCCCAATGCATGGTACTATATTTTTTTTATTGCAAATTTTTATACTGCTCCGCATGTTTTCTTTTTAAAGTTTTTGTGGACCATATCAGTGGAAGAACAGTTCTATTTGCTATGGGGTTTATGTCTTCGTTTTTTTCATAAAAAATTAGGCAGCCTCATTGCAATCTTAGTGTTGGCAAGCGTTTCGTTTTCTGTATATTCTATTTATACGCATTCAGGAAGTTATTATAATACCCTTACTTATTTATTTGATTTTGCTTTTGGAGGTTTGTCTGCGGTATTTATTTTCAGGAAAAACGCATTCATTAATTGGTTAAAAAATCTATCGCGGCGCGGCAGCATTATTTTCTATTCTTACTTGCTTTTTCATTTTATAGTTTTTTATTTTTTGGATAAAAACACTACCGGAATTTCCAATGAATTGATTGCATTATTTAACCGCTATCTTTTTATTATTTATATGTCGGTGTTTATTTCAGAACAAATGGTGAATCATTCCCGCACCAGGTTTTTTGAAAAAAACAGGTTTTTGATTTATACCGGAAAACTATCTTTTGGTTTATATTGCTATCATGGAATAACGATTACATTTATTAATCTTTTGCTATTGCGTTTTCAAATCAATAATTGGATAATGGTCATTATTTATTTTTCGGTAAATTATTTGATTGCTTCAATTAGTTATTTTTATCTGGAAACGCCTTTTTTGAAATTGAAATCAAAATGGCGGAGGGAATAAAAAAGGGTTTATTTCTAAAAGTTTTTTATAGTTAAAAAGAAAAGCTTTTATTAAAAAATTATGGAAAAACGATTTTACGATGTTATCATTATTGGCGGCGGCCCGATTGGCCTTGCATGCGGAATTGAAGCAAAAAAAGCCGGGTTAAATTACCTCATTTTAGAAAAAGGAGCGCTGGTAAATTCATTATACAATTATCCGGTGAATATGACTTTTTTCAGCACGAGTGAAAGGTTGGAAATTGGCAATGTCCCTTTTGTAAGCAATAATAACAAACCTACGCGAAGCGAAGCTTTGGAATATTATAGGAGAATAATTACTTCATTTGATCTTAAAATCCATTTGTTTGAAAAAGTAATTGATGTAAAAAAAGCAGAAAGTTTTTTTGAAATAAATACCTCAAAAGCAAAATATGAAAGCTTGAATATTATTGTGTCAACAGGCTTTTATGATATCCCTTATTTACTGAATGTTGAAGGCGAAAACTTGCCTAAAGTGAAGCATTATTATGATGACCCGCATTATTATGCTTTTCAAAAAGTACTGGTCGTTGGCGCTGCCAATTCCGCCATTGACGCGGCTTTGGAAACATGGCGCAAAGGTGCGCAAGTGACGATGGTAATCCGTGGTGATGAAATAAGCAGGCGTGTAAAATATTGGGTAAAGCCTGATATAGAAAATCGTATCAAAGAAGGTTCTATAAAAGCATATTTTAATTCTGAACTGGCAGAAATAAAAGAGCATGAAGTTGATATTAAAACTCCGGAAGGAATTGTTACGATTGAAAATGACTGGGTGCTCGCAATGACCGGCTATCAACCGGATATTCATTTTTTGCAAAGCATGAGAATTAATATTTCTGCAGATAATGTTTGTAAACCTTTTTATGATGAAGGCAATTATGAAAGTAATGTGCAGGGAATTTATCTCGCAGGTGTTATCTGCGGCGGAATGAATACACACTTGCTTTTCATAGAAAACTCAAGAGAGCATGCACAAAAAATAATAATGGATATCAAGAAGAAAAGCAAACAGACAGTCAGCTTTTAATTTAAGCCTTCATTATTTTTTTGTAAAATTTTTTTTAAACGGCGCTCATTGATTATGTACGTTAAATGAGTAGAAACAAATCCTGAAATAATTGAAGTGATGAGGATTATGTAAATCAGGCTCTGGCCGCCGGTTTCCCACAAATTGGTGAATAATTTTGTAAGAAAAAAAATCACCAGGAATGAAACGACCGCCCACGCCATAGAAAATAATAAATAAAATTTCCATCGGGCTCCGCTTTTCTGCTCCTGCCAGTTATTGATAAAATGCTTTTCTGAGTTGGTTAACATGGATTAGTTGAAAATTAAAAATTGAAATTTCTACATTATGGCTTTTCACAATATCATTCATCATGAATCAAGTATCTCACATTATTCCGCCATCATTTCCCTCGTTACTTCTATCACATCTTCCACATTCGGCTTACTGAAATAATCCCCGTCAGTTCCATACGAAGCCCGATGCGCTTTTCCGGTTAGCGTGCGCGGTGACACATCAAGCCAGCGATAGCCTCCCTGCTCTTCCATCACTTTATTGAACATATAAGCAGTTGCGCCACCCGGCACATCTTCATCAATAAAAAGAATGCGATTAGTTTTCTTCAAAGATTCAAGAATAGAATGATTGATATCAAATGGCAAAAGCGTTTGAACATCAATAATTTCACAACTGATATTCATCTCATCCAATACTTCTGCAGCTTCCTGAACAATTCTCAATGTAGAGCCATAAGAAATCATCGTAATATCTTTTCCTGCTTTTACAATTTCAGGAATTCCTAACGCTACTTTAAATTCTAATAAATTGAATGGCAATTTTTCTTTGAGACGGTAGCCATTCAGGCATTCGATCATCAATGCGGGATCATTACTTTCCAATAAAGTATTGTACATCCCCACAGCCTGAGTCATATTTCTTGGCACGCAAACATACATTCCGCGCAGCGCGTTAATGATCATACCCATAGGTGATCCGCTGTGCCAGATTCCCTCAAGGCGGTGCCCGCGCGTGCGAACAATGAGTGGTACGCTTTGCTGTCCGTTAGTACGGAAATGAGTTGTGCACACATCGTCGCTCAAGGGTTCTAAGCCAAAAAGTAGATAATCGAGATATTGTATTTCCGCTATGGGACGCAATCCCCTCAGAGCCAGGCCAATCCCTTGACCCATAATGGTAACTTCCCTTATCCCGGTATCAAAAATTCTTTCCTCGCCATATTTATTCTGTAAGCCACTGAAGCCCTGGTTTACATCGCCAATATGCCCGAGATCCTCGCCAAAAGCAATTACTTTTTTATTATGGGCAAACAGCTCATCAAAATATTTGTTGAGTATCTCAAATCCATTTACCATTGGCGCATCATGATTGAATTGAGCCGGAACGGAAGTAATTTTCAAAGCGGATTTTGGGCCTTCATTATAAAGATTGCTGTTAAATAATTTTTGATTTTCTTTTTTTAGGGCATCATAATAATTTATTATTTCAGAAGAATCATCAGCTGAAGAAAGATCAATAACTAATGCAAGGGTTCTCATCACATCTTTACGGTTCGGCTCGCGCAATGATGAAAGATCATGGATCAGCTTTTGAATGGCAATTTTATTTTTTTTGTTATCAGAAAAGTTTTGCAACAAGTTTTTTACCTCACTAACTTTTTCGCGGATTGGCGCGTGATATTTTTCCCATGCACTGATCTTGCTTTGTCTTACCAATTGTTTTGCCGCGATCTCAATGTTATCCAATTCATCTTCATCCGCAAGTGCATTGGCGATAATCCATTCGCGCATTTGTTTTTTTGCATCCCATTCTCTTTCCCATGCAAGCCTCGATTGTGTTTTATAACGCTCATGGCTACCCGAAGTGGAATGGCCTTGCGGCTGTGTTAATTCTTCTACGTGAAACAAAGCCGGAGTGTGTGTTTCCCTGATATGTTTGATGGCGCTTTCTAATATCTCACACATGCCCGCATAATCCCATCCTTTCAGCTTATAAATATTTATTCCATTGGTATTATCTTCTTTTTGTAAGCCGCTCAATGCTTTTGAAATGGAAGATTTCGTTGTTTGATATTCTTTTGGCACTGAGATTCCATATCCGTCATCCCACACAAATACGGCAAGCGGAACCTGCAACACTCCCGCTGCATTCATGGTCTCCCAAAAATGCCCTTCAGAAGTAGATGCATCGCCGATGGTGCAAAAACAAATTTCATTTCCATTGTCGCTCAGGTTGGTCATTTCATGCAAAACATTTACCTCACGAAAAACTTTTGAGGCAAAAGCCAAACCCAGCGCCCTGGGCATCTGGGCAGCAGTAGGGGCGACATCCGCAGAAACATTTTTTTTATGTGCAAGAGGCAGCCATTCTCCGTTTTCATCAACAAATCTTGTAGCAAAATGTGAATTCATTTGCCGGCCGGCGCTAAAAGGCTCATTCTTTAAATCGGGGTCTGAATAAAGTTGTGCAAAAAACTGTTCAATAGTTGATAAGCCGCTGGCAAACATGAAAGTTTGATCGCGGTAGTAGCCAGATCTGTAATCGCCAGGCATAAAAAATTTAGCCATGGCTACCTGTGCTACTTCTTTTCCATCTCCAAAGATGCCAAATTTCGCTTTTCCGGTAAGCACTTCTTTTCTTCCAAGCAAACTTGCTTCCCTGCTTTCACAAACCACTTTATAGTCTTTCAGAACCTCTTGCCTGAATTTTTCAAACGAGAGATTTTCCAAAAGGTCCGTATCATTGATTTGATTGGTATCCATAATAGCAAAAATATTAATTCTGATTGATGAATGTTAAAAAACTCACAACGGCGGCACAATTTGCAACCTTATGCTGCGTTTTAGTATCTTTGAAGCCGTTTATATGCTAAAAATGAAAAAATTATTTACCTTATTTTACTGCGTTGCATTTTCATTAGCGGCAAGTGCGCAAGCTAACACATCTAAAGTAACAAAAATCGCTTCACCCAATGCTGTAAAAGTTTCACAACTGGCAGTTCCGGAAGAGAGCCTCTCTTTGAAAGAAAGCGAATTTGATTTTGGAAAAATCCCGCAAGGCAAACCGGTTACTCATATTTTTGAATTCACTAACATTGGTAAAACACCTTTTGCGCTTGATAAAGTTCAGGCAAGTTGCGGCTGCACTACTCCGGAATGGAATAAAGATACCATTGCTCCGGGACAAACTGCAAAGATCACCGTTGGGTATAATGCCGCTAATGAAGGCCCATTTGCCAAATCAGTCACCATTTCTTACAACGGAAGTTTGACCAAACAAATAATTATCAAAGGGGAAGTCTGGAAAACACCCGTAACTTCCGCACCCGAAAATGCAGCTGTAAATTCTTTAAAAAACGAAAAATAAAAATTTAAAAAAAAAGAACCATTATGAAAAAATTACTTTTAGGGCTTCTTGCTTTATCCTCAACTTCATTATTTGCTCAAGCTCCCGCCTCCACAAAAAAGGCAGATCAGGTTGCTAAATTTAATGTTGAAACTTTTGATTTTGGAAAAATAAAACAAAATGTTCCTGCAACTGCAACATTTGTAGTTACCAATATTGGCACTGAACCTTTATTAATCGATCAGGCGCAGCCAAGCTGTGGCTGTACCATATCTGAGTTCACAAAAACACCTATTGCTCCAGGGAAAACAGGCACTATTAAGGCTACATTCAATGCTGCTGCTATGGGTCATATTGATAAAACGGTTACAGTAAAATTTGCAGGTGCAGATGATGTGAAATTCGTTAAGCTTACAGGTGAAGTTGTGGCTTCAGGTGCTACAGTTTCCGCTCAGGGAGCATCTTCCGGGTCAACATCCGGCGATTCTACTTCAACAACTGTGAGAAAAATAAAGAGCCATAAGAAAATGGTAACCTCTGAGAAGTCATAAAGTATAAAAAACCAATTTTAATAACGAACCCTGCTTATTGCAGGGTTTTTTGTTAGTTCAATAATAAATTTTTGTTGAATTCCTAACTCATTATTGCGTTCCCAAAGTTCAATCTTATCGTTTTCAGGATTAGGTAAATGAGCAGATTTATGCCAATTACATTTTTCATAAAATAAGTTGTGATAAACCAAAATATAGAAATTTTAATTTTATTATCCACCATTCATCATTCACCATTTCACCAATTTGAACAATCGTTTGCATGTTCATTTACCTTTAAATCGTTTTATTTTCAGATTTAATTATAAATTCAAAATGAACCGTTCAAAAAAATTCAATCCAAAAAAATCAGTGATGAAAAATAAGATGCTTCTTTTTGTTCTTCTTTTAATTGGAAATACAGCCTTTTCACAGGATATACCATTTACCAATTGTACCGATTGCTGGAACCCCGATTCACTCGGCAATCACCGTGCTGTTGTTGAATTTGTTGGCAATGGAAAAATTGCTAAAGCGGTTATTCCCTGGCGAAGAAGAGATACAGATCCTAACGATAAGCGTATTATTATTGAAGATGCGAAAACACACCAAAAAATATTGGATGTAAAAGCGGGTACGCTTAACCGTGAGTCTGGTGAAATTTATTTTGAGCCGGTTTCAGGAAGCGGAACTTATTATGTTTATTATATGCCTTACAAAAACGAAGGGCGCTCAAATTATCCAAAAGGTGTTTATCTCAAACCCGAAAATACTGCGTCTGAGGATTGGCTAAATTCAGTTGCAACTGATAAAAATATTCCTCTTGCAAAAGTGAAAGAATTCCAATCCATCAACGCTTTCAACAGTTTTTACCCGATGGAAATAATTGCAACTGAAGAAGAAACAAGGAATTTAATATTAAAAAATGCACCGGCTACTTATCTTGTTTTTCCCGAGGATAGATTGCATCCTATAAAAATGACAACCGATCTGCCCGAGCGATGGATTGAGAAAGGCATACAAAAAACTTTCACAGATACTGCTTTAAAAAATGAAAATTTTTCTTTTCAACTCGGTGTTTATGCATTGATGGAAATGAAAAATGTAAAAATAAAGTTCACCGATTTAAAGTCTTCCAATGGAACTATTATTTCTTCAAAAAATATTTCTTGTATCAACACTGATGGAACAGGTTATGATGCAAAGCCTTTGCACTTCACTGTAAATATTGCTACCGGAAAAGTTCAACCATTATGGTGTTTAATTGATGTTCCAAAAGATATTCCATCCGGTCTGTATCGGGGGAAAGCAACTGTTATTTCTCAAAAAGATTATCCAACGGAAGTGCAGTTAAACATTTTTATTAATGATAAAACTATTGCAGGCGGTGGCGTAAAGGAACCCTGGAAAATGACTCGTTTAAAATGGCTGAACTCCACAATGGCACAAGACAATACGGTTATCGCACCATACACAACATTAAAAGTTTCAGGAAATACAATAAGTTTATTGGGGAGAAAAGTGATACTTGATAATGATGGATTACCTAAACAAATTCAAACTTTTTTTACACAGGAAATGACAGGTTATCAATCTCGACCCAACAATCTTTTGACAGAAGGCATTCATTTTTATTTTACAAAAAAATCAGATTCAAAAGATATACAACTAAAAAATGGCGGTTTGAAATTTACGCTTCAACAGTCTGGAACTGTGCAATGGAGCTCAACAAATACTTCTGATGATTTGAAAATGGAAGTAGAAGGTTCTTTGGAGTTTGATGGTTTTGTTTCTTATAAAGTAAAAGTTACCGCGCTCAAAGATGTTGAGTTGAGCAATATTTCAATGCATATTCCTTTCGAAAAGCAGGAAGCAAAATATATGATGGGGCTTGGCCTGAAAGGAGAAAAAAGACCGGAAGATTTTCAATGGAAATGGGATGCTTCGCACAAAAATCAGGACGGCGCGTGGATCGGAAATGTAAATGCAGGGTTGCATTATTCATTGCTCGATGAAAATTATGTGCGGCCTCTCAATACTAACTTTTATTTGTTGAAACCTTTGGTATTGCCTTCTTCCTGGGGCAATGGAACCAATGGTGGCATTGATGTAGGTGAAAAAGGAAAATCTATTGTGGCAGACAATTACAGCGGCCCGCGAAGTATGAAAAAAGGTGATGTTTTATATTATAATTTCAATTTGCTCATCACACCGTTTCATCCCATCAACACGGATTTTCAATGGACTAACAGGTTTTATCATGCTTATAAACCGATAGATACTGTCAGAGCAGCAGGCGCAACTATTATCAACATACATCACGCTACTGCCATTAATCCTTATATAAATTATCCGTTCATCGCATGGCGTGCAATGAAGGCCTACATTGATTCTGCGCACGTAGCCGGCTTAAAAGTAAAAATTTACAACACCATTCGTGAGCTGTCTGATCATGCTTATGAAATTTTTGCATTGAGAAGTTTGGGCCATGAAATTTATTCACCTGGCAAGGGCGGTGGATTCAGTTGGCTGCAGGAACATTTGGACAGCGACTACATTGCAGCCTGGTTTGTACCCGAATTAAAAGACGCGGCGATTATTAACAGTGGCATGAACCGCTGGCATAATTACTATGTAGAAGGAATGAACTGGCTAACCCAAAATGTAGGAATTGATGGTATTTATTTAGATGATGTTGCTTTTGATCGGGTAACGATGAAACGCATCAAACGTGTGCTCACAAAAGACGGGCATCCCGGAATTATTGATTTGCATTCTGCTAACCAATATGATAAAGCCGATGGATTTAACAACAGTGCGAATTTGTACATGGAGCATTTCCCTTATTTAAACAGATTATGGTTCGGAGAATATTTCGATTATGAACATAATTCTCCTGATTTTTTTCTTACCGAAGTGAGCGGAATTCCTTTTGGATTAATGGGAGAAATGCTGCAAGGCGGCGGCAATCCATGGCGTGGGATGATCTATGGAATGACCAACCGTATGCCCTGGAGCGATAACGCAGACCCGCGCCCCATCTGGAAAGTATGGGATAATTTTGGAATGCAAGGTTCGGATATGATTGGTTACTGGAGTAATAATTGCCCGGTAAAAACCGATAATGATAAAGTGCTGGCAACAGTTTATAAGAAGAAAGGCGCGGCATTAATTTCCATTGCAAGCTGGGCAGAAGATGACACAGAAATTGAATTAAAAATTGACTGGAAAAAATTGGGAGTTGATCCTGCAAAAGCAACCATCGCTGCGCCGGAAGTAAAGAATTTTCAACCTTCGAGAACATTTAAAATAAATGAAAAAATTCCGGTTGAAAAAGGAAAGGGTTGGATATTGATAATTAAGAATTAAAATCAAGAATGATAAATTATCAAATGTATGAGCAAGTATGAAGGTTTGGAATGCAAATAACGCAGATTTGTGTAAAATAAAAAAAAGCGCAATGGAAGTAAAGCGTGATAACGCTAAAAGTAGTTTTTAACCTTAAATATTCTATTTACCCCTAAATAAAAATGAAAAAAATTAAAATTGCATGTCTCTTTATTTTTCTTTTTTTATACAATATCCATTTTTCTTTTGCGCAGCAAAGAACCGAAAATATTATCATCATCACAACTGATGGTTTTCGTTGGCAGGAAACTTTTGGCGGAATGGATTCAGCGATAGCCAACCGCAAAAAATACAACCAGGGTGACAGCGCTTATCTTTTTAAAAAATATTGGGCAGATGACGCAAATGAAAGAAGAAAAAAGTTACTTCCGTTTCTTTGGAGTACTGTTGCACAACATGGCCAAATATATGGCAACAGAAATTTTGGAAATAAAGTGGACAACGCTAACCCTTACTGGTTTTCCTATCCGGGCTACAGCGAAATTTTTTCTACAGAGGAGGCATAGAGGCCAATTCTACAATCAGATATGCTTCAATTTCAGAAATTTCTGTTGGGCCTTTTTGTTGTTCAATAACTACGTCAACAAAAGTTGCTTCTATTTCAGGGAAAGTAATAATTCTTTTATGCCCAATGGTTGTAGCATCAATTTGTTTGATCAATATATGGTTTTTACCTTTCAGCAAAATTTTGAATTTCGCGCAATGCTGGCCATTCACTAAGTTTTCTTTTAAAATAATGCAATTGATTTTTTGTGAACGAGGAAATTCTATTCGCATTGATTGTAAACCAGGACTAGTAATGGTTTCGAAGGATTTATTATTTCCATCATTTAATTTTTTAGTAACTGTTTTCCCGTTGTGGCTTATAAAATATCCTCTACTTTTTATTGAAAGATTATTTGAGAAACTTTCATCTCTTAATTTTTTGAAACCCATTAATGCAGTAGAATCATATTGAGTAATTATACCACTTCCATCCGGCGGAACATTCAAAATTAAATTGGCTCCGCGGCCTACGCTCTTTAAATAAATCTCAAAAAGCTGCGCGGGAGTTTTTACTAATGAATCTTCATTTTTATGAGAAAACCAACCTGGCCTTATGCTAACATCACATTCCGCAGGGATCCAGTTTTTGCCATACATATTTCCCTGGTTCAAAGTATCTGTTGAAGGCGCGCCGGCGCCTCTTTTGAAGCCTGCGGTATCTAAAGTATTCCAGTTCGTTTTACCAGCGAAACCTTTCTCATTGCCACACCAGCGGGCATCCGGGCCGATGTCGCTGAATATAATCGTGTTGGGCGAAAGTTTTCTTACAACTTTTTCAAAGCGGTTAAAATCATACACTTGTTTTTTACCATTCGGCCCTTCGCCATTTGCGCCATCCCACCATAATTCCCAGATAAGGCCATAGTTTGAGAAGATTTCTTTCAGCATATTTACAAACACATCATTATATTTCGGTGTTCCATATGCAGGATGATTTCTATCCCATGGCGAAAGATAAACGCCTAATTTTAAACCATATTTTTTGCAGGCTGCTGATAATTCTTTCAATACATCGCCCTTGCCATTTTTCCAATTACTTTCCCTTACAGTATGTGTGGAATATTTACTTGGCCATAGGCAAAAACCATCGTGATGTTTTGCGGTGATAATAATTCCTGTTGCACCCGCAGCTTTTGCAATGCGGCACCATTGATCACAATCAACGTTTTTAGGGTCAAAAACTTCCGCGTTCTCTGTGCCTTTTCCCCATTCAAGGCCTGTAAAAGTGTTGGGGCCAAAATGCATAAAGAAATAAAATTCCATATCCTGCCACTTAAGCTGGGATTGAGTTGGCGTAGGATTATTTTTCACTTTGGATTGTGAAAAACCAATGTAAAAAAAAGAAAATGAAAAAAGAAAAATGAAAATCTTTTTCATAGCTGGTGAATTAATGAAATGAAATGGAGCTTTGCTATTTATAAAAATATCTCTTTAATTGAGTGGATTGTGAAAATAATAAAATAAAAGTTTATAAAAATGCGCAAACGTTTGCCTGCCTAATTCTAAGCTGATTGATTTATGTTTGAAAAAGCCATCATTATTTTTTCAGAAATAGAAATAAAAATGAAAAAAACTACTTTTTCGCTTTTCCTGTTGATCGCAATTGTTGCAACTTCTTTTGCGCAGCAAAAACATTCGTTTGAAATAAAGGACGGAAATTTTTTATACGACGGAAAAACAATACAAATACATTCAGGTGAAATGCACTTTGCGCGGGTTCCAAAAACCTATTGGAAGCAACGTTTAGAAATGATAAAAGCGATGGGTTTAAATACCGTTGCCACC
The DNA here is from genome assembly GCA_030853195.1 of Bacteroidota bacterium. Taxonomy (GTDB): domain Bacteria; phylum Bacteroidota; class Bacteroidia; order Chitinophagales; family Chitinophagaceae; genus Ginsengibacter. The sequence goes on from JALYVO010000032.1 coordinate 27,690, forward strand.
TATGTTTTCTGGAATTACCAGGAAACTTCTCCCGGAGTTTGGGATTTTAAAAGCGACAACAGGAACATTGCCCAATTTATAAAAACCGCACAGGAAGTTGGATTGTTCGTTATACTGCGTCCCGGCCCGTATGCCTGCGCAGAGTGGGAGTTTGGGGGCTATCCATGGTGGCTGCAAAAAGAAAAATCATTGGTGATAAGAGCTAATAATAAACCTTTTTTAGATTCGTGCAGAACTTATATAAACCATCTTGCCACACAAATAAAAGATTTGCAAATAACACACGGCGGCCCCATCATCATGGTGCAGGCCGAAAATGAATTTGGCTCTTATGTAGCGCAGCGAAAAGATATTTCCTTGAAAGACCATAAAGCATATAGCGCTGCCATTAAACAACAATTAATTGATGCCGGATTTGATGTTCCATTGTTTACATCCGATGGAAGCGGGTTGTTTAATGGCGGTACTATTGCGGGAACTTTGCCTACTGCAAACGGAGAAGATAATATTGATAATTTGAAAAAAGTAGTGAATGAATACCATGATGGAAAAGGGCCTTATATGGTTGCAGAATTTTATCCCGGATGGCTTGATCATTGGGCTGAGGCATTTCAAAAAGTTTCTACGAAAAGCGTCGTTGAACAAACAGAGAAATATTTGAAAGCTGGAGTTTCATTTAATTTTTACATGGTGCATGGAGGAACGAATTTTGGATTTACCAGCGGCGCTAATTATGATAACGAACATGATATTCAGCCAGACATTACCAGTTACGATTATGATGCTCCGATAAGTGAAGCGGGTTGGGCAACGCCCAAATACAAAGCGCTTCGCGAATTATTTTTGAAAAATGTTTCTTATAAAATTCCTCCGATACCGGCGCCCATTCCTGTTATTGAAATTCCTTCTATCAAATTAAATAAAGCAGTTGATCTTTTTACTTTTATAGAAAAAATCTCAGCTGTAGAAAGTGATACGCCGAAAACTTTTGAAGAGTTAAATCAAGGCTACGGCTATGTTTTGTACAGCAAGCATTTTACCCAACCGATTAATGGAAAATTAGAAATAAAAGGATTGAGAGATTACGCGCTTATTTATATAAACGGAAAAAAAGTTGGCGAATTAAACCGTTACTATAAAAATTATTCTTGTGATATTGAAATTCCTTTTAATGCTACGCTCGAAATATTGGTTGAGAATTGGGGAAGGATCAATTATGGCGCAGAGATCATTCATAATCTTAAAGGCATAATAAGTCCTGTAACTATCGCCGGCAATAACATTATTGGGAATTGGAAAATGTACAAATTACCAATGAATAAAGAACCGGATTTAAAATCTTTCCCAAATAAATACAATGAAGATCATCCGGCGATTTACAATGGTGCCTTTACTCTTTCTAAAACCGGCGATACATTCTTGGATATGAGCAAATGGGGGAAAGGAATTGTTTTTGTAAATGGCCATAACCTCGGCCGTTACTGGAATGCTGGCCCACAGCAAACATTATATTTACCGGGTTGTTGGTTGAAAAAAGGAGCAAATAAAATTGCTGTTTTTGAACAAATAAACACTCAGCAGCAAAAAGAAATACAAGGTGTTAAAAAACCGGTGTTGGATGAATTGAGAAAGTAAGGGCAAGAGTGGTAACACAGCGAGACTGGTTAGGCCAATTTGAAGATAATACAAAAATACTTGCAACAAAAGCAAATCTTGCAGAAGTGAAAGAAGAATTAAAAGAAGATATTGATAAAGTTAGAAAACTAATTGCAAATACTAAAGCAGATATTATTAAATTGATATTTATTTTTTGGGTTGGTCAAATTGCTGTTACTTTTGGATTTATTCTTTTGTTTTTAAAAAAATAAATCTTTCTTCAACGTTTTCTTCTGCGGACGAATTAAATTTCAAATAGCATTTTTCTACTTTTTGGGTTATGAGGCTTTAATGCCAGTGATTATTTCAACTGTTTCTTCGATTGGCACCAGGTTTAGTTGATTGTGCGTCCTTTTGCCACTCACTAAAAAAGTTAATAACTTTTAAAATCTTACTTATATTTTGTTACGATAATATTATTTTTAAGTTCTGTAAAGAAAAAGATTGTTTCTAAATTTTAGAAATTTACTTCTTTTCAAAATCGCAGTTAAATAACAAAAAGTCACAGGTTGGAGAACTGTTATTTTTATGAATCCCGTTCTTGGTACCCAATTATAAAAGCCTGATAAGCCTTTTTAGTTTTTGTCCATTTTAAAAAAAAATTGCTTTATATTTAATTATTCTTACTAATGTCCTTCAGGAACCAAATAGCAAATTCCTCTTTTTATTTTCGTTCACCCTATAGTATTTTAAAGCCGGATTACTCACGCTCTTCAATAAAAACTATGCAAAAAGAAACCATAAGAAAGCCTTCTTTCGGAAACGATTAAAATTGAATTTTGAAACCAAATTATTTTCATAAACCAGCATTTATTTACTCTTTAATTATTTCTTGAATCTTTGGAGTTTATGTTTTGATGAATTCTTTAATCTCATATATCAATATACTTTCTGATATTTTTTTTATAAGCATAAATCTAAAACAATGAAAAAGAATTTACTCTTCATTTTATTGGCATTTTCATTTGCTTTTTTTAATAAGGCAAATGCACAGGTAACCCTTCTTAATAATAATAAAAGTCTTAGCGGCTATCCGGTATTTGCAAATTCTATTTTTCTAACCAGCGATGTGGACAGTACTTTGTGGACCAGCGATGGCACGCAAAGCGGCACGAAGCAATATGCTTTCAATGTAAAAATAGATAAAAATGGAGGGGAAGGAATACTGAATAACAAAATCTATTTTGCAGGGATTGATGCTGCGCATGGTTCAGAGCTTTGGGTTACAGACGGTACTGCCGCGGGAACTAAATTGGTACAGGACATTCAATCAGGTGCAGCAAATTCTACTCCCGATAATTTCATTCTTTTCAAAAACGATTTGTACTTCACTGCTACTACTACAGTGCTTGGGGACGAACTTTACAAAATTAGTGGTGCTAATGGCAGCGTTTCATTATTTAAAGATATTTATCCTGGTGCAGGAAGCGCCTTTGGCACCCAAAATATAGATATATTTTTTTCAAATAATAATCTTCTTTATTTTACGGCCAATGATGGGGTGCATGGTTCTGAGCTTTGGGTATCGGATGGAACTGCGGCAAATACAAAAATGCTGGCAGATATTACTCCGGGTATTGGTGATACTCAATTTGGAGGATTTGCCCACTTAGGAAATGAAATAATTTTTAGCGTTGAAACGCTTAATTCTACTTCTTTTGACCTTTGGAAAACAGATGGAGCCACTACATCTTTAATTAAGTCATTCAAAAATAGTTTCTCCACAGATTTTTTATCTTTCAATAACAAAATATATTTTGCAGGAACAGACGCTGCCACGGGAACAGAACTATGGAGTACTGATGGTACTACAACTACAATGGTTAAAGATATTGAACCAGGCACGGGTAGTTCTAACCCTTTATTATTTGGTTCAGTTATCATCAATAATCATTTTATTTTTTCTGCAACCACAGCCGCTAATGGCTATAATCTCTGGAGCTCAGATGGAACAGCGGCAAATACTGTAATGGTTACGAATAATAGTAAAGATATCGGCAGTTTTTATCAGTCTCTTTTTACTGTACTTGATTATAGTAAACTTATTAATGGCGGCTCAGGCTTTCTTGATGATTTTTATAGCAGTACCGCTTTATTTAATGGGTTTATATTCTTTAGCGCGAGTGGAACAAATCCAAATTGTCCAAGTTGTACAGAACAACTTTGGAAAACAAACGGCACAACAGCTGGCACATTTCTAGTAAAGGATTATAGCGGAACAAATGGCCCCGGCCTGACAGGCAATTATTTTTATACAAAATCGGGTTTATATTTTGGAGCTGATGACGGTTCACATGGAGATGAACCCTGGTTTTCTGATGGCACTTCTGCAGGAACCCAAATGGTTGCTGATGTAAATCCGGGAGTGGGCAAATCTTCCCCCGATTTTTCATTCATTTTCAAGAGCAACTTGTATTTTACTGCAGATAATGGCGACAGTCCGGATGGTTTTACTGATTTGTACAAAATAAATGCTACTGTTTCCGCTTTGCCAATCACTCTTCTAAACTTTAAAGCAGCTCTGCAACCACAAGATGTAAAGCTCGACTGGACGACTGTTACAGAGATCAATAGCAGCCATTTTGTAATTCAACGCAGCCCCGATGCGGTTCATTTTTCAGACATTGCCACAGTAAACGCAGCAGGCAATAGCTCAATTGAAAGATCATATACTTATAATGATAATCAATACCTTGAAGCTGGCTCGGATGTTATATATTATCGTTTGCAAATGCTCGATATAGATGGAAGCTACAAATATTCCGGAGTGCTTAGTGTGAAGCTGAAAGCGGGCGTTGCTTCATTGAGAATATATCCAAATCCTGTACATAATCAATTGAGTATTTTATTTAGCTCGGCAACTGCAAACACAAACGAACTGCGTATCACAGATGTAAATGGCAAACAGGTTTATCATCAGGCTTACGGTGCAGGAAGCGCTTCTAATCTGCAAAATATCAACGTATCTGGTTTTGCAAAGGGCTCTTATTTTATTCAGTTAATTACTGACAAGGAAAGTAAAATAATAAAGTTTGTAAAACAATAAATTGAGGAAGAAATAAATAAACTTCCGTTGAAAGATTTTTCCTAACATTGACGAAAGCGTCCGCTTGTTTCGCTCACAATTCAACGCTTGCCAACAAAAGAGAATTCAAAAATAGCAGTTTACTACTTTTTGGCTTCTGAGGCTTTAATGCGAGGCATTATTTCAACTACTCCCTCCACTAAAAATTGGCTGATAATTTTTTGAATCTGTTCAAATTCCAGCAAAAAACCGTCATGTCCATATAGAGAATGAATGGCTGTGAATTGTGCGCCAACAACATTTGCTGCAATTAATTGCTGCTCACTTAAAGGGAAAAGAATATCTGTATAAATTCCAATTGCATGAGTTCTTGCTTTAATTTTTCCTAAAGCATTTTCAACACTTATTCTTCCGCGGCCTACATTGTGAGAATCCATTCCCTTACTTAAAAAATAATAACTGAACGCGTTGAATCTGTTGCTTAATTTTTCTCCCTGGTATTTTTGATAAGATTCACTTTTATAATTTTCAATCTTTTCAATATTATGATCACTCTGGCTCGCATGATAGGTGTCATAATGCCTGTAAGAAATTAACGCAATGCTTCTTGCGGCCTTCATTCCCTCTATTCCTGCTTTTGCATTTTTATCTTTCCAACTACTGTCGGCTTCAATGCACATTCTTTGCGAAGCATTAAAAGCAATTCCCCATGCAGAATGCTGTGCATTGGTAGCGATAGGAAAAATATTTTCAAATAAGTGAGGTTCTTCAATTGCCCATTCTAATAATTGCTGTCCGCCCATAGATCCGCCGATGCCGATTTTTATTTTTTTAATGCCCAGATATTTTCTTAAAGGCTGATAAGAACGTATCATATCCCGCGGAGTAAAAAAAGGAAAATCATGATAATAAGGCTCTCCGGTATGCGGATTTTTATCAAGCGGGCCAATGCTTCCATAACAGCTTCCAGGCATGTTCACACAAACGATAAAGTAGTTTTTTGGATTAAATAATTTATCTTCTCCAACAAGCCCGGCCCACCAATCTGTCGCATTGCTGTTTGCGGTGAGCGCATGAAATATCCAAACCACATTATCTTTTGTTTTATTAAGAGAGCCATAAGTGGCATAAGCTAAATGCAAGCCTGGTAGCGAATATCCGGATTCAAGTGTAAACTGTTCTTCGGATTTATAAATGCTGTACAACACAATTTCTTTATTGGATTTTTGAGCTAAAGAATAATAACATCGCTGAAAGAATAACGATGTTATTATAAAATTACATTTGAATATTAATTTCCAACTACTTCTTTTCTTTTGAAAAAACTTTATCGAAAGCTTGTTCAAAATCCGCTTTTATGTCATCAATATGTTCAATGCCAACAGATACTCTAAGTTGCGCGGGAGTTACTCCTGCTGATAATTGAGCAGCATCGCTTAATTGCTGATGTGTTGTTGCAGCAGGTTGAATAATTAATGTTTTTGTATCGCCAACATTAGCAAGATGGCTCGTCAATTTTAAATTGTCAACAAAACTGGTAGCGTTTTCTTTGCCGCCTTTTATCTCGAAAGAAAGAACTGCCCCGGCTCCGCGTTTGAAATATTTTTTTGCATTGGCGTAATGCGGGCTGCTTTCCAAGCCTGGATAATTTACTTTTTTTACATTAGGATTTTTTTCAAGCCATTGTGCCAGCGCCAAAGCATTTTGCACATGGCGTTCTACGCGCAGCGATAACGTTTCTAATCCCTGTATCAATAAAAAAGAATTGAAAGGAGAAATCGCCGGTCCAAAATCCCTCAATCCTTCAACGCGCGCGCGAATGATAAATTGAATGTTTCCAAAAGGCCCTTTGCTTCCAAAAACATCATTAAAAACCAAACCATGATATCCTTCAGATGGTTCTGAAAACACTTTGAACTTTCCATTTCCCCAATTGTAATTTCCGCCATCAACAATAATTCCACCAATGCTGTTTCCATGTCCGCCAATCCATTTGGTAGCAGCCTGAACTACAACGTGGGCGCCATGTTCCAGCGGACGAAAAAGAAATCCTGCACAAGCAAAAGTGTTGTCAACAATTAATGGCAGATCATGTTTTTGCGCAACCGCGGCCAATTTATCAAAGTCGGGAATGCTGAAATCAGGATTGCCGATTGTCTCTGTGTAAATAGCTTTTGTTTTCTCATCAATCAGGCTTTCTATGCTATCTGCATGATCATCTTTTGCAAATCGCGCTTCGATGCCTAAACGTTTGAACGACACTTTAAACTGGTTGTAAGAACCTCCGTACAGAAAAGGGCTTGTTACAAAATTATCGCCTGCTTCTAAAATATTATTTAGTGCAATAAATTGGGCAGCCTGCCCTGATGCAGTTGCCAGTCCTGCAACGCCGCCTTCCAATGCAGCTACCCTTTTTTCAAAAACATCAGTGGTTGGGTTCATGATGCGCGTATAAATATTTCCAAATTCTTTCAACGCGAATAGGTTGGCGCCGTGTTCAGAATTCTTAAATGTGAAAGAAGTTGTCTGGTAAATAGGAACTGCGCGGGAACCCGTTGTTGGATCAGGCTCCTGGCCTGCGTGTTGTTGCAATGTTTCAAAATGCTGAGTGCTCATAACTGTCTTTTAAAAATTAAGGTTAAAATGATAAGATGTTTTCCAAAAGGAATAGAAGGCAATGCCTTTAAATAGGATAATATAGAATGAATGATGCCTTACGGCATACAACGGCATACATCAATAACATCATTAATGATGCATGGCTGAAATATGGTAGCAGAATTTCCCATTGATTGTTACCCTACAAATATAGTAGGGAAATATTTATATCAGCAATTTTTTTTGAAATAATTAATTTGGTCATTACCAGTTTTTTTAATCAGGATGGATTAGCTACAATCAAAAAACATGGCAACCGACTTATTCACTTTCCACATGAATTTTTGGATTGATCAGAGAAATACTATCATTGCTCTTCTTCACGAGGCTGCGGTAATTTTTGAACATGCTCATCCATTTAAGTTTGAGAACACCCAAAATCCCTTCTTTCACTATTCCTTTATTCATTTTGGAAATTCCAAAGCGCCGGTCAATAAAAGTGATCGGCACTTCTGCTATTTCAAAGCCAAGTTTCCAAGCGGCAAATTTCATTTCAATCTGGAAGGCATAACCTACAAAGCTGATTTTATCCAAATTAATTGCTTCGAGCACTTCCCTTCTGTAACAAACAAAACCCGCTGTTGGATCTTTCACCGGCATTCGTGTAATTAACCTGGTATAAAAAGAAGCTCCCTTTGAAATGCCAACTCTTATCCATGGCCAATTTTCTACCTTTCCACCTTTCACATAGCGAGACCCGATCGCTACATCTGATTTGTCGTTTTTGCAGGCTTTATATAATTTATCAAGATCAACCGGATTATGAGAAAAATCAGCGTCCATTTCAAAAATAAACTGATATCCTTTATCCAAGGCCCATCGGAAGCCGTGTAGGTAAGCAGTGCCCAGACCAAGCTTATCAACCCGTTCTTCTAAAAATAAACATCCCGGATAATTGACAAAAAGATCTTTCACAATTCCGGCAGTATCATCCGGGGAACTGTCGTCTATTATCAATACATGAAAATTTTGTTCCAGAGCAAATACTGCTTTAAGGATCAGAGCGATATTTTCCCTTTCATTGTAAGTAGGTATAATAAGAAGCTTTTCCAAAAAAGGCGTTATATTTATTTTGAATGTTTTTTACAATTATTCTTAGAAATAATATTCCTCATAAAGGAAGTTTATTTTTAAGTAAGGTACGATTGAAAATTTCTGTAAGTTTTTGTTTGGTGTGTAATGGAAAATCGCCTTTCATCATCCAATCGTAATATTGAGGCTCTGCTTTTAAAACATCACACACAGCCCGGCCTTTATGCTTGCCAAAGTTAAATGTTTCCACATCATTATCCATTACAAAGCGCCGTGCAAAATCTACATATTTTTCCTCTCCTGTAAATTGAAGGATAGTGTCGAGCGTTTCGCCAAGATGCCCATATCTGGTTAATTGTGCTTCCAGGATTTCCCATGTGGCCGAAGCATCTGCTTCTGCAGAATGTGCATTGATCAAATCTTTTTCGCAATAAAATTTATATGCAGCGCCTAACGTGCGTTTTTCCATCATGTGAAATATTTGCTGAACATCAAGCATTCTCCTATTTGTCATTTCTAATTCAATACCGGATCTTAAAAATTCTTCCACCAAAAGAGGAATATCAAACCGGTTAGAATTGTAGCCGGAAAGATCCGCATTGTCAATAAATTGTTTCAGTTCATTGGCAACTTCTTTGAAAATAGGTGCGTCTTTTACTTTTTCATTTGTGATACCGTGTATATCGCTTGCACTTTTAGGGATGGATATTTGCGGATTCACGATTTTATGTTTTACCTGCTTTGTTTTATCCGGTAATATTTTTACGATCGCAATTTCTATAACTCTGTCTGTCGCAAGGTTTGTACCTGTAGTTTCAAGATCAATAAATACGATTGGGCGGTTTAATTGTAAAGCCATTTTTTAAGAGTTGAGAGTTTATGGTTTAGATTCAGAGGATTTAAGAAGTACAGAAGTTTACAAATTTAATGTTGTTAATATATTCATCCCATCATAATTGGCGCTGCTCATAAAAAGAAAATTTGTATTTTCTATATTTTCACTTGTCAGCCTTTTTTCCAACGAACTCCTTTCTGTTATCACTTCGAGATTTGATTTTTCGAATCCTTCAATCACTTTCTTTGGATCCAAAAAATTCATCCTTTTTAGTTCCAGCGCATGACGGCTGTAAAAAACAATCGCTTCGTCTGCTTTATCCATCGCTCCTTTGTACTCTTTCATAAATTCTGCATTCAAACTGCTGAACGTATGCAATTCCAGCACTGCTATTAGCCTTCTATCAGGAAATTGTTGCTTTACCGCATTTACGCTTGCCATTACTTTGCTTGGCGCATGTGCAAAATCACGGTAAATATTACAATTACTTGCCTGTGCAATTACTTCAAGCCGCCGTGCCGCTCCTCCAAAACTGGAAATGGCTTTGACAAAAGTAACATCATCAATACCAAGTTCCTTACAAACAAAATAGGCTGCCTGCAAATTTAGCAGATTATGGTTTCCAAAAACTTGTAAAGAAGTTTTTTCATTACCGATTTTTACACTGGTGATACCATTTTCAATAAAGTATGTAGGAAGATGGTAAGGTTTATATTGAATATCTTTTCTGATATTTCCTTCCAGTAATTTTTTCAGTACTTCATCAGCTTCGTTATAAATTAAAATGCCGTTCTTTTCGATCTTCTCAATAAAAATGGCAAACTGCTCAAGGTAAAACCCGAAGGTGGGGAACATATTAATATGATCCCATGCAATGCCCGTTATCACTGCAATGTGAGGAAAAAGAAAATGGAATTTAGGGCGCTTTTCAATTGTGCTGGCCGGATATTCATCTGCTTCGCAAATTATTACTGGCGCGTCCGTGATTTTAACGCTCTGTTCAAAGCCCTGGAGGCGTGCACCAACAAGATAATCGAAATCAACATCAGCCTGTTGAAGCACATGCATAACCATTGCCGTTGTAGTTGTTTTGCCATGGCTTCCTCCGATTGCAACTCTCTTTTTATAAATGCTTTCCTGGTAAATATATTCGGGAAATGAAAAGATCTTTAAACCGAGCTCAATGGCTTTTAGCAGCTCAGGATTATCTTGTTTAGCATGCATCCCAAGGATAACGGCATCCAAATCAGCCGTAATATTTTCTGGAAACCATCCTTTTGTTTCGGGTAAAATGCCTTCTTTTTTTAAATTACCGGCGGCAGGCTCAAAAATTTCATCATCGCTGCCAGTAACTTTGTAGCCTTTATGTTTTAATGCAATTGCCAACTGGTGCATAACGCTGCCGCCAACAGAAATAAAATGAATACGCATTTAAATTAAAAAATGATTTTTAACAATAGATTGAAATATATTTCGTTTTTCTTATTAGCCTTAAAATGGTATGTTTTAACTTTGCAATATAAAATCTTATAAATTGATTTTTATGAAAAAATTCTTTTTGGCCCTTATCATGATAAGTTTTGTGATCACATCATCATCATGCAGCAGCACAAGAAAAACCGGGTGCCCAATGACTGACCACATAATACACTAAAATTCTGATAATTTATATTGTTTGATATGAACTGGATTCCACTACAACAAGAACAACAGATTGAAGATATAATTTCAAATTCTAACGTTAAGCCACAAGTAATTTTTAAACACAGCACAAGATGTTCTATTAGTGGGATGGCTAAAAACAGGCTCGATAAAAAAGAACAGCCGGAAGGAATCGATTTCTATTTCCTGGACCTGATAAAACATAGAAATATTTCAAATAAAATTTCAATTGATTTTCATATCCCTCATCAATCTCCACAGGTGCTTGTGATCAATCATGGAAAATGTATTTATGATGAAAGCCATTCGGGCATTACGATGGAAGATATTGTTGCTTCTGCAACAGAAAGCTAAGTCATAGCAAAACGCTCTTCAGATCTATCAAATTTTTGATTACAATATTATTAGTCTTGGATTTAATCGACCATAAAAATTGTTAGCTTGAGATTACTCTCATTATCCTTAAACTCTTTCAGATAATTTCTTAAAATATCCTCTTTAAAGTTTTCATCTGGATATATATTATTTTTGGAATTGACATTTCAAAATGACCAACCGCCAAATATTCTTAAATCATATCGGGCAAACTTCGCCAGATCCGCTTGCACTGGAAATTGTAAGAGCTGTCGGATGCAAATTGTATGATATCAATAATAAAGAATACATTGATCTTATCGGAGGAATCAGCGTTTGTAACATTGGCCACGGAAATAAAAAAGTAGTAGACGCCGTTAAAAAGCAAGCAGAAGATTTCATGCATGTGATGGTAAATGGCGAATTAATTTTATCGCCGCAAACGACTTATGCAAAATTACTTACTGATAATTTACCTGGATCGCTTAACTCAGTTTTTTTTACTGCATCAGGCACGGAAGCCACAGAAGGCGCGATGAAATTAGCAAAGCGTTTTAGCGGGAGAACCCAAATTGTAGCTTTTAAGAATTCTTATCACGGAAGTACGCAAGGGTCGTTAAGCATTATTGGCGATGAATATTGGCGCAACGCTTTTCGTCCTTTGCTGCCTGACATTTTGCATTTAAATTTTAATTCTTTTGATGATCTTAAATTTATAACTACACAAACCGCGTGTGTAATTGCAGAAACTATCCAGGCAGAAGCAGGAGTACTTATTCCTGAAAAAAATTGGATGCAGGCGCTTAGAAAAAAGTGCACTGAAACCGGTACATTATTAATTCTTGATGAGATTCAATGCGGCTTTGGGCGAAACGGTACTTTGTGGGCATTTGAACAATTCGGTATAAATCCTGATATATTATTATTGGGAAAAGCGCTTGGTGGAGGAATGCCATTGGGGGCTTTTATCGCTGATAAAAAAATAATGGATTCACTTACGAATAATCCCGTGCTTGGCCATATCAATACTTTTGGTGGGCACCCGGTTTGTTGCGCTGCCGGCAATGCAGCCATGCAATTTTTATTAGAAGAAAATGTTATTGAAAAAGTATTTGAAAAAGGAAAATTATTTCTTGAAAACATTCATCATCAAAAAATAAAAAACATCAGAAGCCTTGGATTAATGATTGCACTTGAATTTGAAAATTTTGAACAAAATAAAAAAATTATAGATGCGCTTATCAAAAAGGGAATTTTTACGGATTGGTTTTTATTCGCTTCTCAATGTTTAAGAATCGTTCCGCCGCTTACTATTTCTGAAGATGAAATCAAAGAAGCTTGTCGTATGATTAATGAAGCGGTTTCAGAATTATAAAATTTTTTATTGCAGTAAAAAAACAAATCATGAGAATTTTAAAATCATTCGTATTTGCTATTCATGGTTTGAAAGATTGTTTTCTTCATGAAAAAAACTTCCAGATACAATTCCTAATCGCTGTATTTGTTACTCTGGCAGGATTTTTCTTTTCATTGTCTTCAACGGAATGGCTGATTATTTTGATTTGTTTTTCTGTTGTGCTGAGTTTCGAAATCGTTAACTCAGCGATTGAGAAATTATGCGATATGGTTTGCCCTACTTTTAATTTATCTGTAAAAAAAATCAAAGACATGTCCGCTTCAGCGGTTTTGTTTGCAGCATTCATTTCGTTTATTATTGGCTGTATTATTTTTTTCCCAAAAATAAAATTGATGTTTTTTTAAAATATTTAAAAAGGAATTTCTACATTTTGGCTTTTACTAAATACCTAACACCTCATACCTGATAGCTAGCACCTCCTTAAAAATCCAATCCCATGCTGAAATACCAGATTGGTTTTCCACGAAATAATCCGTTCATAGGCCAGCCTGCATCTGCTTTTAAAAAATATCCTAAAAGCGTACTCCTCGCGCCAAAGCCATATCCACCAAGGAAAGGCCCGACACCGGGTGCTTTAATATTTATTTGGACTGTCGGGTTTGATGGATCAGCATAAGTAACGGAAGGCCTTGCCAGTTTATCATAAGCCCCGTTCCATGCGGTTCCCAGATCGATAAATTGAATCAATTGAAAATTTCTTACAAATGCATTGTTAATTGGTTTACTGAAAAATGTAGTAAAGACCGGCAAGCGAAATTCGCTATTGATCACGCTTGCATTATTTCCATTGGCCGCATTTTGTATAAATCCCCTGAGGTTGACAGCAAGTGTTTGAAAAGCATAATCAACATCTGGCGCAGGCTGGTTGTTGGCATTGAAATAACGATAAGATTGCTGGCCGTTTTTAGTTTTTATATTACTTCCAAACATGAACCAGTTATCAATTCCACCGAGATAATAAATAAGCTTTTGATTGCCCCAACTGAAGTCTGCTGAAACTCTTCCTGCCCAGATGAAATTGCGATAAATTGGATAATAAGCCCGCGCATCGAAACCTGCATTGAAAGTATAACGGCCACTTTCTCCAGGAGATAATTTGTTAAGTTGCGAATTCCAATCCATGTAAGCTTTATAGCGAATACCATCCCAGATATTTTGCGCGGGATTTAATGTATTATCATATACATATTCTAAGTGCATCAAGCCATAGGCTTTTGATTGATCCGGTGCAATGAGCGAAGATGGATCTTCAGCGGAAACCACTGCCCTGTCATTTCTAACACCTATGCTTAGACGAATACTTTTTGTAACATCAAATGGATAGGAAATACTTCCCTGGTATAAATTAGAAAACAGCCTTCCGGGATAAGAATTAGTACCGCTTGAAAATCCGACTTGCTGTACACTTCTATAATACATCAATCCCCAGTCTAATCTTTTCTTTAAATTAGTAAACTGGAAAAGCCAGTCATTATCTTTTAAATTAGAAGAAAGCCGGAAGCCACCTGACAATTTTATGTCTTCCATAATATCTGAAACGCCAAACCTGATAATGCCATTTAAGCCATTGTTAGAAGTAAGCGAAATAGGGCCTGAGCCACCCTGATACAATTGATATCTTGTTCCCAGGACATCATTATTGAAACCTGTTACCACATAATCTGTTGAAAATTTCAAAGGCTTATAAGGATAAAGCCTTGCTGTTGATAATACCGTGGACTCATTAACTACTTTGCCATAAATATTATGCTTGCCCGAACTGTCTCTTCTTTCCGCTTTAAATTGATTCTGGAAAATATCTTCACGTTTGGCAGTGTCCGATTGTCTGATAATTTCCTGTCCTTGTGCAATCCTATCCATTTCCATCAATCTTTTCATGTAGGTGGTAGAAATGGCGGTAACATTTCTGCGGCGTAGCGCATTTTCATCTATTTTTAATTTGTAAAGAATTTTATCATCACTCTGGCGTGTTACTTCACTCACTTGGTTGTTAGCACCGGCTTCTCTCGTTTCCAAAAGGCTGCTCTCATAGTTGGTTAGCGGAAACACATAAGCAGAATCGCTGGTAATCGCTACCACAGCAATTGAATCTACATCCGATTTTTTATTGATCTTCAATAACGAATCTATATCTTTTAATGATGGATTACGAAGAACGTCATCGCCGATAACAACTAACGTATCAAGCCCTGCGCTCTTTGTGGTGAAAAAACCTGCGTATCGGTTGCCAATTCCATTTTGATCACTTACAAAAGTAAAATGGTTATCGTTATATGGAGTGGGAAAACGCGCATCGCCAAATTTTAAATTGGTTAATTGTGTTATCTGGTTGAGCCCGGGTTTATTGGTATTAAAGTCAGTTACTAAGAAAATGTTGTAACGGTTTTTAAGCAATGAAGTGTCGCTTCCTTTTGCACTAGCGGAAGGCCGGTTGCTGGAAAAAATAATTCCGTTTTTTTCGGGAAAAGCTACAAAAGAAGGATCCAGATCATCATACACATCGTTTGTAATCTGCACCAGTCTTTCGTTCTCGATGTCGTAAGTGTAAATATCGGAATGTCCGTTTTTTACGGCGCTGAAAAGTAATGTGATGCTTGTCTGCAAATATTTCATATCCTGCACCTGGTCAAACAATTTGGTCAAATCTCTTGTATAAGGTTTGATCCTCGTAATCACATCGTATACGAAAAGCTTTATTCTTCCCTCTTCTTCATATAACACTGAAAGCCTTGTCCCTTTTGGATCCCAGGCCATCATCGGGTAATTAGGATTCACATCTCCCAATTTACTTTTTGAACCAAATTTCAACAGTGTCTTGTCTTTATCATCTTCATTGAATATTAATCTGTATTGGCCTTTTTTATATTGCACAACTGCGAAAGAGCCATTCCTTTTATTTGGATTTACATTAAAATGAAAATAATCGACGCGTTTGCCGATCGTTACATCTGTGATCTCGCTTCCCTTTGGATAATTTTTTCTTCGTGAAATATCTTTATCATATTTGTCTTCTTCAAATTGCATAAAATCTGCAAGAACTTCTTTGAACTTTCTTTTTTTCGTAACCTGCTGCGAGGCCCTGTTCAGGTTTTTGTAAACCCTGGCGAGATACAACATATAAGTTGTGTTTTCTCTTTTATATCTTTCTTCAATATAATACCAGAAAGCATGGCCCGCCAACAAAGGTTTTTCAAAAGCAAACTGGTAAAAGTTTTTATATTTCCTGCTCAATATTTCACTTTTCAGATCATCGTCCAGCTGTGTGCTCCAGTTTTGCCCTGCATAAGCAATGTACCCGTCAATGAGCCACTGTGGCAGGTCTAACAATGCCTGGTTGCCCGCCATTTCTCCAAGATCATCACCAAATAAAATATTTTGCGTTAGTACTTTTGCGATGCCTTCGCGAACCTGGCGCCGGAGATCCGCGTGATTGCTATTATAATAAACAATCATTTTATTATTCACCAGTTTAGTGGTGCCTCCCGCTTCTTGCCAGTCAATACCGATTCCGATATTGCTTTGCTGCATATCATTGAAAGTATTGTAAATAACTATATTAGCTCTTCTCTGTAAACTATATTCTACAAATTTTTCAATTTCAGGAAGCTCTTCTTCTGCTATTTGCGCAACATATTTTGCGATCTCCTGGCCATGCTGGTTGAAGTAAGAATTAAAATTAGTGGTTTGATAATACTGCCATTTGAATTTTTTAAACTGTACCCGGTTTTTCCCAAACTCCACACTGCTGACCTGTGCATTGGAAACGCCGGCGAAAGCAAATAGAATTAGCGTGAGCAGAAATATTTTTTTCTCAATTCGATTCTTGTGATCTTGCATGTACTGTAGGTTATAATTACCCTAAAATTAATTGTTTCGTTTTAATCAATGAAATGAATTTAAAGAACTCTTATATACGCTATGTTTCAAATTAAAGATTTTACATT
>JALYVO010000073.1 GCA_030853195.1 Bacteroidota bacterium
ATATGTACCAAATTATTGCTCGCAAGTTGCTCTCCAGCAGAGCTTGTTACTCTTCATTTAGCAGATCAAAAATCGTTTATTTCATAACTAGAAAAAGCACCATTTTTGACCACATTACCAAAAAAAAGGCAAAAAACTATATTCAGTCTTATCTAAAAAAAAGAATTTTATTTAATATTCAAAAAATAGAAAATACCCGATTCACTTTCACAAAGCGCGGAACAAAATATGAATTCATGCCGGATATCATTACTCCACTGCTTTCGGCGGCATGTATAAATCTCAGTTCACCATTTTTATTTTCTGTAATAAGTCCTATGTGGCCCACTACACCGCTTTTAGGGTTGCTTCCTGTGAATAAAATAATGTCTCCTCTTCTACTTTCCTTTATAGGTATTTCTTTACCGGCATTTGTAAAATCTACAGAAGTACGTGGAACAGAAATTTTAAAATGATTGAAAACATAATTAATAAATCCTGAGCAATCAAATCCTTTTTCTTTCACTACAGAACCATAGGAATATTTCACGCCAATAAGCGTTTCAGCAAAAGATACCACATCATCGGCGGAGGTATTTTTCGCATTAATCGCCCGCGTTGGTACTTTATTTTTAATTATAACAACGCTGCTAACATCCTTACTGCTAGCCTCTTCCCGCCTGTTTATTTTGCGGGAAGCACTGCAACTTGCAAAAATCAAAATAGAAAAAAGAAAGAAAATGCTTAAAATCGTTTTCATAGGGAAAATAAAAAATCATAAATTTTCACGGATGATAACCTGTATCAATTGTGTCCGTAACTGCATAAATGAGTCCGTATAAAACTAAAACTTATTTAACTAAACCTCGATTTTAATTCTTTTGCATTTATGAATTTATCTTTACCCTCGGATCGATAATTCCGTATAACACATCCGCAAAAATATTGATCAGGATAAAAATAGTAGCAGAAAAAAGTACAGATCCCATCACCACAGGATAATCCAGTTTCTCTAAAGCATCAACGGTAACTTTACCAATTCCTTTCCAGCCAAAAATGTATTCAACAAAAAAAGCACCTGCTAAGAGTTCTGCAAACCAGCCTGTGATAGCGGTGATTACAGGATTAATTGCATTTTTTAAAGCATGCCCAAACACCACTTGCCGCTCGCTTAAACCTTTTGCATACGCTGTTCTTATATAATCCTGATTTAGCGTGTCGAGCATGGAACTCCTGGTTAATTGTGTGATGATCGCCATTGGCCTGATACCGAGTGTAAGTGCCGGCAATATTAAATTCTGCAGAGTTAAATATCGCTTGCCTGTGACTTCATCAATATTGGACCAACTTCCTGTTAATGATAATCCTGTATAGTCATGCAAAACCAATCCGAAAAAATAGGCGATTACTATTGCCATAAAAAATGAAGGAGCTGAAATGCCAATAACACTCGCAAAAACTGAAGAAGTATCAAGCCAGGTATTTTGTTTTACGGCTGCAAGAATGCCTAAAAAAATCCCCGCGCTGATTGCAAAAAGCATCGCGGCACATGCCAATAAAAGCGTGCCAGGCAATGCTTCTATCAAAACTTCGGTAACTTCTTTTTTTGTTTGATAGCTCCGGCGCAGGTAAGGAATTTTTATTCCTATTTTTTCATTTACCCCAATAAAAAATCCATGGAGATTCTTTTCTTTTATTTCTTCTTTTGAATGAATAGCAATTGGAGAAATGTCGTTTACATAAAATAAGAACTGTTTCCATTTTGGCTGATCGAGATATAATTCTTTACGAATGTTATCCATTGTTTTTTTATCACCCGTTTGGCCTAATACCATTCGGGCAGGATCTCCAAAGGCCTGGAAAATAAAGAACACAACGATTACAACTCCTGCCAATACAAGCATTCCATACGCTAATTTTTTTATAAAAAATTGAAACATGTTTGAGAATTCAGTAATGCAGACCGGAGCCGTCACTGCAAGATAAAAAATTACTTTAATGCACTTTTAAAATCGGCCCAGCCCCATTTATTCTCTATCAGAGGACCTTTCATTAAATACAATTCAGGACTGGTGCGCGCAGCAGTTTTAAACGACGTGGCATCAAGGCTCAAAACAGGAAGTCCATAATGATTGTTTTTATTAAAGAAATCATCTGCTTCGGCCGCTTGTGTAGAAATGATATACAAGCCCTTGTTTTTACTTTTAGCAAGATTGTATAAACTGGTAAAGTTACTTAACCACTTATCAGTGTTTTCAGAAAAATCTTTCACAAAAAATAAATAATATTCCGCGCTGGTATTTAATATCGCTTCGGTTGAATCATTATTAGAAAGTGAGGTGAGATAAAAATCTTTTATAGGTGGTTCATTATTCTTACCCTTTTGCACTATATAATCCTGGCGGCTTACAAACTCCCATGTAGAATCCGGAAGATCCTGAATGGCAAACTCCTGCTTCTTACCAGCCTTTTGATAAATAAATTTATAATCTTTTTTATCGGGGACTGCGTCAGCAGGCATTTTACGAAGTTCAAGAATGTTATTTCCTTTTTTGAAAGGAAGACAATCAACTCGCGGCATGTGACGCATAACATACCATTGAAATCCTAAAACCAAAATGCACGAAAAAAGAAGAATCAGAAAATTAAATGCGGGTGTTAATAATGAAACAATATATTTTTTACCAAAAAAAATAATAAGAATAAGAGCTAATAAAATTAAATCTTTTATAAACGATTGCATAGCTGTCAATGGGATACAATCGCCGAAACAACCACACGTTGCTATCTTCCCGGATAGAACCGCATAGCCGGTGAGAAAACTAAAAAAAAGAATCAATAATAAGAGCAACTTGCTGAAAAAATTCTTCCATGTGCCTAATAAAATTGCAACACCAACAATTATCTCCAGCGTGATCATTATTATTGAAAATGGAAGTGCATAATTTGAAAGCCAGTGCATGAAGGTTGTAAGCGAAGCATCCTGTGACCACACATCAAAAAACTCCTGCATTTTATACGAAAGGCCGCGTGGATCATTTGCTTTTATCAGCCCCGAAAAAATAAAAAGAACACCAACAATTATCCGTGAAATACTTACTAAAAATTTCATTTTACTTTTTTAAAAAATAAATTAATGTATTTTTATTCAGCCAATATCAAAGCAAAAACCGCATAATTTAAAATGTCGTAATAGTTGGCATCAATGCCTTCGCTTGCCAAAGTTTTCCCCTCGTTTTGCACGATTTGTTTTATGCGCAGTATTTTTGCAAGAATCAGGTCCACAAAGCTTTCCTGGCTCATATCGCGCCAAGCTTCGCCATAATCATGGTTTTTATCTTCCATTAATTTTTTTGCTTTCAAGATTTTTTCGTCGTAAAATCTGATGGCTTTTTCCAATTCCAAATTCTCTATTTCATCATCATGAATATCTAATTGTATCAATCCTATTACGGCATAATTCAAAATTCCTTTAAACTCTTCTTTTATATCGTCGCGAATTTTTTGAATGCCTTTTTGCTGGATATTTCTTATCCGCTTTGCCTTTATATAAATTTGATCAGCAATGGAAATAGTCCGGTAAACACGCCAGGAAGTACCATAATCAATAGTTTTTTTTATAAATATTTCTCTGCACCAGCTTACAGCTTTATCGTATTGCTGATCGGTTTCAACATTGTTAACTTGCATCATATTATCGCCAAATTTAAAACTAATAAACTATGTTTTCGCTTGCCTGCAAAGGAAAATTACTTTTGATTGAAAAGCCTTTGATAATGGGCATTATTAACCTTACGGGCGATTCGTTTTATGCCGGAAGCAGAATGCAAAATATGGATGCAATAAAAAATAAAGTTTCGCAAATGATCAATGAAGGCGCAGATATTTTAGACCTGGGCGCGCAAAGTACACGGCCGGGAAGTACAAGAATTTCTGCTGAAAAAGAATTGGAAAAATTATTACCTGCAATTGAAATACTCCAAAAATCTTTTCCTGAAATAATTATTTCTATAGACACTTACCATTCAAAAGTTGCTAAAGAAACAATAAACGCCGGAGCTGCAATTGTAAATGATATCAGCGCCGGCGAAATAGATAATGATATGATTGAAACTGTTGCGTCGTTAAAAGTTCCTTATATCTGCATGCACATGAAAGGCTTACCTGAAACGATGCAGCAACAAGCGCATTATGAAGATGTAACTAAAGAAGTACTTGATTTTTTTATCAAGAAAACTGATGAATGCAAATTGGCAGGGATCAATGATGTAATCATTGATCCGGGATTTGGTTTTGGAAAAAATATTTCTCACAATTTATTGTTACTGAAAAATCTCTCCATTTTTAAAATGCTTGAAAGGCCAATAATGGCAGGGCTTTCACGCAAATCCACTATTTATAAAACATTAAATATTCCTGTTGAAGATTCTTTAAATGGAACTACTGTTTTGAATACACTTGCTTTGAATAACGGCGCTTCAATTCTTCGTGTGCACGATGTAAAGGAAGCCAGGGAAGCCGTTACGCTGTTTGACGCTTATCAGAAAGTTTGAGGTTTTAGGTATGAGGTATGAGGTAAAAAAAAATTGAAAACTATATTTTGGATTATCCTGAATGAGTTATCAAAAAAACGCCGGACTTTTAAAATCCGGCGTTTTTAAAAAATAGGTAATGTGGTCAAAAATGGTGCTTTTTCTAGTTATGAAATAAACGATTTTTGATCTGCTAAATGAAGAGTAACAAGCTCTGCTGGAGAGCAACTTGCGAGCAATAATTTGGTACATATACAATAA
>JALYVO010000009.1 GCA_030853195.1 Bacteroidota bacterium
ACCTTCCAAATCAACTATAAGCTATCAGAATAAAAACCGCAATCATGAAGTGTTTAAAGAATATTATTTTAAACTGCTCAATTGTTTAGGACAGCAGGCTCAATTCAAACAAGTTAAGTTCCACATCTGATACATCATTAATGGCATGCAGTAATTTGACACGCGACTGTGAAAGCAATAAAATCAGATAATTTTCTGTTCGGTTGAATTGCTTAATTAAAGGTTTTATTGAGAAGGTACCGGATATATGAACCGTATTTTCCTGTATTGGCCATGGTGATTTTATAATTTCATTTGTATCATTAGAAAGAAAAATATGCAAACTATCTAAATTATAATTGCTGTCTATTTCATTGACAACTGTTTCAATTTTTCCAAGTAATTCCTTTACGGGTCGTTTTCCAAATTCTGCAATTACTCTTTCTTCTGCTTCATTTAAAAGTTTTTTGAGTTGTATCACATCCGGGATATTGTCAGGATGTGTCCGGTGTGTATTCAACGAAATAGTAACACAATGATTATTTTTTTCGGAAGCAATGTTTGCTAATGTATTTTTCATGTTCTTGATTTATGGGAAATAAACATTCCCTTGTAAAGCTAAGTGTATCAATTGCGGAAAGTATTACAAAATAATTGAAAGAGTTACAAGTGAGGCTGCTATTCGCAAAAAATAGTGATCACAAATTTCTTTTCTCAATAGTTTTTTAACCTGTAAATTTTATCATTATTCCCTAACCCCATCCCATGCCGTAATAATTTTGGCGTGCGGGTTGGTTTGCAATTGCCATGTTTTATTGATAAGCATTGTTTTTCGTTCCCCTATAGTGTAAGCATCCCAACCAGGGTTTCCTGTTTTAGCAAATTGCACCCAGGCATTCTGCATCTTATCTGCTAAGTCGTGTGGTGCATCTTTTGGCCCTAACATTCCTCTTTCACCTGTGAGGTTGTTTAGGTTATCGAAAACAAATGGCATTTCAAGTCCATGGTAAGCGCCATAAGATCCATCTTGATAGGATGATGGCCATGCGAACTCATACATGTATGTCCTGCCTTGCAATTTTGAATGTGAATTTGCATAGCGTATCGAAGGAATCTGTGCCTGATAGGAAGTAAGAATGGCAGAAAAAAGTTGTCCAAGATTTTTTTTAGGATATTCTTTTTTATAAACGGCAATCAATGCTGAAGGTGCAGGATGCACTGCCTGTACAGCTTTATTTAAAATAAGATTCAACTTGATCTTTTTCAATATTCCGGAAGGTATCAGAAACGTATTCATTTCATCTGAATTATATCCAATCAACAAATCGAAATCACCTCCCTTGCCTGACTGCAAACTTTTTAATGGTATATCTGGTACAATCTCCCCATCGATAACAGGTAAAAATAAAGTTACTCCTCCGGAAGGGTCAGCATGTTCTTCTGTTTCAAGACCTAGCATTTTAGGTGTAACTTTTGATTGTGCAAACAAAAGTTGTTCGGGTGTAAATTTTAAATAAGCCTCCCTGCTATTTTTAATTTTTAGTTTTTTACTATACTGATTAGAAATCCTGTCGGCCTGTTCGCCGCTAAATACAGATTGTCCGCTGCCACTTTCCATAATTGCTCGTTTAAATAACCCTTTCGCAGCAGGACTTACAACTAATACACCTACACTAATAGCACCCGCAGATTCACCGAAGATGGTTACGTTATCAGGATCACCACCAAAGGCAGTAATATTATCGTGCACCCATTGTAATGCCGCTATCTGATCACGGATACCGATATTTGTTGGTACACCATTTATTTTCAGAAAACCTTCAATTCCGAGGCGATAGTTGAACGAAACCATCACTACACCTTTTTTAGCGAAGTTGGTTCCGTCAAATAGGGGAACGTTGCTACTGCCAATAATAAATGCTCCTCCATATATATACACCATTACCGCCAAATGCTCCGCATGTACACCAGGTGTCCATACATTTGCGGTTAGGTAATTATCACCCTTTATCCACCCCTTGCCGTATATAGGCGTTTCGTCTATGCCGTCTTTTTTAGGTTGATATGGGGAAGGGGGTGTAGGTCCAAATTTGAGCGCATCACTAATACCATCCCACTTCGCAGGCTTTTCAGGAGCTGCAAAATGAAGTCTACCTACGGGTGGCGCCGCATACGGGATACTCTTAAAAACAGAAATGCCTTCACTCATTTTTCCTCGAACCTTTCCGGCCTCCGTTTGTGCAACAATAGTTTGTGCGTTGGCTGAAAATATAAATGTCAGCATAAATACTGCCATTAGAATAAGTCTGTTTTTTTTCATACTAAATATTTCTAATACTGTTTTTTTCATTTAACAAAATCATAATTGGTTTACGCCAAATAAAGTTTCTTTATTTCTGTACCAGATCGCCTGGTCTAATAATTGTGTAGATTTATTTCGGAAATGCAGACTACCTAAATTCAATCCAATAGCGAATCCTGTTAAAACATTACCCAGGGTAGTGTTGTTTTTTCTAACAATTATACTTGTAACCAATGCCCCTACTGCTGTAACTGTAAAAAAACCTCCTAAAAATCTGTCGCTTTTTGCTTTCTTATATAAGACCTTTGTGATGACCGAGGTAAAATCTTTTTTTAGATCTCCAAATGTTAAACGATTGCTTCCTTTTATAAAAAATTTTCCAAATGTATGTATAGTTTGGTTGTTATAGGTACTTAGCAATTCATCTTTAGTTTGTCCATTGGTTTTTTGAGTGACACAAAAGTTAATCAATAAGATAATTGCTGTTGTTTGAAATAAATATTTCATACTGATAGTTTTTAAATAAATAAAATGGATTGTTTATACTTCGGCATACATTAGTTTAGTGTGCTCAACGTTAATTTATTTGTTTGGTTTATCGATCTACATCCCTCCATAAATAGCTACTCCTTTTTTCTGCAAAACATAACCCTTCCATGGAATTAATTTGAAGTCATCGTGTTGCCATGTCCAGTTGCCTTCTTTACCTTTTCTTTCAAGCATCACTGAATGATTATTTTCCGGCAGATAAACTTCCGCTTTTGTTTTATCATCGGAAAAAATAAGATAAGTAGGAGCTTTGGCCTTGTCTTTCATTTCAATGGGATTGAGCCGGGTAGCCGTTTTAGAGAGTTCAATACAATTATTCTTAATCACCGACCACGTCATTCCCATTAACACCATACAGCCGTGTTCATCTTTTTTACAATCTGTCTTCTTTAATATAAAATTGTTGTCGAATTTTATAGATGACCTGTCGGCAAGGTTAGGCTCGCCGGTTGCTGGATCTACATTCCCATATCCTTCTAAAATTTCATCGCCTCTTTTCAGGAACGCAACATCTCTTTTTGATTCTTTTCCTTCCGATATGAATGTATAAGTTGCCAGAAGCGTATCTCCATGCATCTCACCTTTCAGCGTTCCTGAATTTTTATCTTTTTCAAAATAGTTATATCTCAAATCGCCGGTTACTTCATTATTGGAAATGGCAATCTGCATGGCAACTCTATCTTTTCCGTTGTCCAGCACATAGCAAGTTACAGCCTCTGTAAACGTTGGAGGAGTTTTAGTTTCTTCTTGTTTCACATTTGATCCCACTTTTTGTTTTGAATTACTATTGCACGAAAAAAAGAGACTTCCTGAAATTGTTGCTGCAAGCAGGTAATTGATTTTTTTTATTTTCATTTTTTAAATTTCTACTGTGAAGATGAAACTCTTATTATAATTTAAACCTTCTTTTGTAGAGTGCTTACCACTCTACAAGCGACACACTTATACCAAAGGTAAACTGGCTGTGATTATAATCAACCAGGGTTTCTCCATAACCGTCAGCAACTTTTAGCTGTAATCTTAGATTTTGGATAACCGGAAACACCCAATTGGCCTCGATCCTACCTCTATTTCTTTCATCAAATCTAAGTGTATGTGTACCAATTAAAGAAAACTGTTGTCTGCCGGCATTGTATATTACCACCGCTTCTCCGCGGCCAATATAATCAGTGATAGCGGGATTTTCATCGTCTTCATCATGTAACCTTATCCACGGACGCAAATATATTTGCCAGTTTTTTCTATCCAGGCCGGCCTGGAAAATTACACGGTTCCAACTCCTGGATAAAGGCAGTGATCTCCCATTGGACTGATGTGTTAGCGATGCGCCGAGCATCCGTACTGTAAATCCGAAAAGATGAATATGCGTTGCAAAATTTAATATGATCTCGGGTTCATAGTTTAATTCGCGAAAGGGTCGTGAAAGTTTAGCATTGTAAATCTGCCAGTGTGCTTTTTGCGTGTAGCCTACCCAAAGATCGCCACCGGTTTTAAAAATATTCTGAAACACTTTGGTTTTTAGACTAAGCTGAAATTTGGCTTCATAATTATTATATGCAACCCTAAATGGCAGACTGTATGCCGGATTTTCGCTGTATGGCTGCACATTAGGACTATTGGACCAGCGGCCCGCTGTGGCATATACAGGCTTGTATGGAGTTACAATAAATGTACCTCTCCTGCTGGAAGAATCAAGTTCCCATCGTTGCGACATGGTTTCCCTTACGGCATCCTTTTGAAAAAGACTATTTGACTGGGCTTTTAAAGCAACAGCAAAAAAAAAATAAAGAATAGTAATAAGCAAACACCTAACGGTACAACTACATGTTTTTGCATCAACATAATTTTAAATTAAATTCAGGAAAGATTTTTTAACGGGAATTTATTTTTTTATAAACCGCATTACTGCTACATCACCTATTAAAAATGTGAGTGTGTTATCGTTTAAAGAATACCTGTTTACTTTTTTTACCATATTCAAAAAAGTTTCTTCACCACCGCCTTCACAAAACATCATCGTTTTTAAAGGGTCAGCAAAGCTTATATTGTTTCCATTCATGGTATATTTGGCGCTGAAACCGTTGCAGGTGGTATTACCCATTAGCTCTTTCGCTGAAAAATTAAATGATATAAATGGTTTTTTATCGGGATACAAACCTTCAAAGGTAATGCGCGGCCCTGAAATATAAATCAGCTCCCACGTACCACTTAGTTTTTCAGTTTCCATTGAAACACCGTTTAATTTTGCGACTAATGTTGTTCCGTTTTTTAATAGTAATTGAGTATCTGAAATACTATAGTTATCTACCGTTGCAAAGGCATCTAGTAAAGTTGTTTCTGTGTTACCCGGGCAGGCCATTTTTGTAGTAGCAAGCGGCGAAAATTTTATTGAGCTGGCGCTTGATATATCAGCAGTACCCATCAATCTATTGCATCCTGTGCTACCGGATACTTTAGCCGGGTTTCCTTCGCTAAACTGAATCCAGGTATAATCGTCACTACTTCCACTTCCTCTTCCTGCAAATGTATAAGACTTGCTATTTAAATCGGATAAATACCATTTGTATTGATAGAGGATTTTGTTTGTGTTTGGCGAGCCATCAGTAATTGGTTTCATGGTATGGCAACTATTAAGAGTACCTAAAAATGAAAAAGAAATAATGGTTAGAAGCAAATTTTTCATTTGATAAATTTAGTTAGGAAAATTTAGTTTTATAAAAATTTAAGTATAAGATGTTCACTAATGCCTGACGATTAATCGCTTTCGTTTGCATTCCTTTCAAAATTCAAAAAAATTCGAAGGGACAAAAAGAATTTGCCGATGTCTGGTGTTTGTTCGGATTTCATTGTTACCTCGCTTCACCAGTATCAGTTTACAGCCCGCGTCTATATTTAAGATGAGAGTCGTTATGTATACTCGTGACCAATAAATTTATCCAGCGTCTTAAAGGGTCTATTTTCTTTTATACCGTCTTTTATTTTTATACACGAGGACCGCTCCTCACACTCTTTGTGTCAGTGGGCCTAACAGATGGTCGCGTTGGCGGCGTCGTAGGTACCGGCTTTGCTATTGGCCGGGTCACAGGTCTGATAACATGTGGTTTCGTTACCGGCCTTGTGATCGGTTTAGTAACTGGTTCGGGGGCTGGCCTGGTAACCGGGTGAGTGGTGCCAGGTTTTGTTTTCGGCCTTGTTACCGGTGATGGCGTACCTGGATTTGTTACCGGCCTGGTGACAGGGTTGGTAACCGGCTTTGGATGGACAGGCCTTCCCGTTTTATCGAAAGAAGGTAATTTATCATTAACCGATGGCGCCTTTGGAAAATCTCTTCTAAATTGTTCCGAGCCTTTCTTAGCGAGATCAGGCCTTGAATAGGTTTTTCGGTAATCGCCACGCTGATATCTTGTTTGTACATAAACAGATCTCGTTCTATAACCCGGCCTGTAATAATAAGTACGCCATGAAGGATAGCGATAATATCTCCAACGGCGGTAATGGCCAAAATAATAATAATCCCAATGGTAATGATAGCCATAATATTGATGCCAGTAGAAGGGATGCCAGGGTTGCCAGTAAGATGGGTAGTAACCCCAACGCCATGGAGAATGCCAGGCAACGTAAGTTGGCACATAAATGAATCTTATAATTTGCCAGTTGGCAACCTGCATTGGGGTAGTTGTTTGTACCGCTATTTCATTTTTTAATTCCGTGGCAGCAGGTGGTATATAGCCTGGATTAGGTGTGCCTGCGATACTTTCGTCACCGTAGTTTGGTTCAACGATATAATCTTTTCCGTACAAGTCTTCATCGCCGATTATTTGCACTTCGGCGTTGCCCTCCTTATTTTTCTGAACCATGATAACCGCTACATCCTGTTGCTGATCTTTATTAATCGCGACCCGTAATGCAATATTATGAAGATCTCCATCGGCCTTATCAACTACTTCGATGTAGTCTGTTTTATTGTCTCCATTAAGATCTAGGTTATTAATATGGTTACTTTCATCATTGAGTTTCTTTTCAAAATCCTCCAGCGTTTGGGATTCCTGAAAAATCTTTAATACTGCATATAAATTGAGGTTGTCACCAGGCAAATCTAATTTATCAGTTGCTGATGTCTGTGCAAAATTTAGCATACATACACCTAAGAATGCGCATATCAGGAAAGTATGTTTCATAATATCTTTTTTGATTATAAGAGTTTTCTATAATTAGTTCTAAACTTTTGTGAGTTCAAAGGATCCTTGATTTAAAAAAAAATCAGAATCCATACTGTATACTATCAGTCTGTAAAAATATTTCCGAATTGTAAATATATACCTAAAAATATGATGTGAACTTTCTTAACGACTAAAATAATGCAACAAATTTTCTATGCACTTTAATCCTCGAAACGGAAAAGGGGCCGAATGAAAATTCACCCCTTATATCCAATATCCTATGAAAAACCAGAGCAAAAGTAGCGATTTTATTGAGCTTACTTTTTCGACATTAATGCAACTTAAAATCGACCGCTTTTTGCGGTGGTCATGTGCTGAAGGCTTATGAAATAACGGATTGCTTTACCTGCAACTTGTATTTGTGCTGTAACATAATATCATATTTAGGTTTGGAGTCGCGAACTAAAATGCCAAAGAATCGGAAAAATAAATAAACTCAACTGACGGGAAGGTAAATTTTAGTAAGAATTTTTTTGTTAATTCTTAAAATTTGATTTTATAGAAACATAGAGTAAATTTTCATTAACTTTTCCAACCTAACTTCATTTCCCATCTACTTATAATTGGGATTCTAAACGGCTATTCTGTTTGTTAAAATAGGCTTACGCAGGCATGTTCAAAATTTAGCCATGTATTGTTTTTAATAACTAATCTTACTAAATTTGTTTTTGGAATTTCAATTGTGAACAAGAAAATGTAGAAGTATGAATGAGACACCCATGCTGTTTCCAATAACTCCATCTGGGTTTTGGAAACAAATCAGAATTACTATTGAAGAAGTAGTTACTGAAAAATTAAATCAACAAAATCTATCTCAAAAAAACTCTCACCTTCCTGACAAGGCTTTGCTTAAAGCTTCTGATGTCTGTGAAATTTTCCAGGTATCTAAGCCAACGTTGTATGAATGGCTGAAGCAAAACAAGCTCAAAAGTTTTAAGGTTAAATCAAGGCGATATTTTAATCGTGCTGATATTGATAATATAATCAACCAAACTATGCCTAACTGTTAAGGCTGATCGCAATTATTTTTCTTATTAAAAAGTGTGTTATGAATTGTGCAGAAGCCAATCAAATTAATATGGTGGATTACCTGAATTCTATCGGGCATAGACCACAAAAAACACATGGAAATGCTTATTGGTATTTGTCTCCATTAAGAAGCGAAAAACATGCGTCATTTAAAGTGGATAGAATTAAAAATGTTTGGTATGATCACGGTATCGGTAAGGGTGGAAACCTGATTGATTTTGTGATGGAATTTTATCACTGTGATGTGAGGGAAGCGCTCCAAAAAGTTTCTTCTTTTCACCTGCAAAATATTGTAAAAAATAATCCTGCAAGACCCCGGTTTCACTTGCATCAAAATTCTCTAATCTCTCATGAGGATGCAACAGAAACCGGGATAAGGATCATAGCCGCAAAGCAGCCTATTGAAGACCTCATGCTTTGCCGCTATGTAAAGCAAAGAAATATCTCTAAAAATATTGCTGATACCTGGTGTCATGAAGTTCATTTTACAGCGGGTGAAAAAGAAAAATTGTACTGTGCTGTAGGCTTTAAAAATAATGCGGGTGGTTATGAATTACGCAACGAATATTTTAAAGGGAGCAGTTCTCCAAAGTATGTTTCTTACTTTGATAATAATGGTAATGATCTTGCTGTTTTCGAAGGCTTTTTTGAATTCTTAAGTTACAGTTTGTTCATCAAAACCAGGATGATGTGCTGACAAATTTTCTTGTGCTTAATTCTCTTTCTTTTTTTGAAAGAAGTGTTTTATTAATGGAAAAACATGAAAGCATTCATTTGTATTTAGACAATGATGACGCAGGAAAAAAGTGGTTGGAATTTGCTCAAAACAGATGCTTAAAATATAGTGATGAAAGTAAATTATACCAGGGCATAAGGATTTAAATGATTGGCATATCAATTTCGGAAAATTAGCGAAAGATAAAAATGTGAGACAATCAATGGGGAGGCATCTTTAAAAAATCTTTATAAGCAAGCGGTGTTTTTGTTTCACAAAAACTCAGCTTGCTTTTTCTCCCGTTGGTCGCAAAATAAAATTGTGGAGGATGATGACAAGTGAAGAAAGCGTTATGAAACATACAGGCGGAAGGCCAAAGAAAATGGTTCGGAAAGAAATTAGTAAAGGTATCCGCTTCACCAAAGCAGAATATTTTATAATTAAACAGAAGGCTTTAAAAACCGATATAAATGTTTGTGCATACATCCGTGAGATAGCCATTCACGGAGAAATAATTAGTCGTTTAAATGAAGAGGAAAGAAATTATGTCAGGCAGTTAACAGGTATGGCAAACAATTTAAGTCAGCTCACAAAGAAGGCCCACCAGGAAGGTTTGTTTACCGTGATACTATTACTTGAAAAATACAAAAATTTAGTTGATGAAATCTTAGAAAAAATGAACGTTAAATGATTAGCAAAGTAGTTATAGGAAAAACATTTTACGGAGCCTGCAGATAGGTTTGCAGTGATCAAAAAAGAGCGGTCGTTTTAGAAGCGTCAGGTGTTTGTGATTATGACTATACATTAATGGCTAAAGATTTTGAACGGCAACAATCTTTGAGGCCATCACTTTCCAAAGCAGTTTTTCATGGCATTATTAGTTTTTATCCGGGGGAGAAAATAGACGACAAAATGATGGTTGAAATCGCGAAAGAATATTTACAAAATATGAAAATTACTGACACACAATTTGTGATCGTAAAACACATTGACAAAAATCATCAGCACCTACATATTATTACCAACCTCATAAATAATAATGGTGAAACGATCAGGGATAACTGGATCGGGTTGAGGGGTAAAAAAATTGCTCAAAAGCTAACCCTTACATACGGATTGAAAGAAGCTGTTTCTAAAAATCTATCCCTGATTAAACCGGAAGCATTAAATGAAAAGGAAGCAACTAAGTATGTGATTTACCAGGCTATTTTGGAATCACTTCCGAATACCAGAAATCTTGATGATTTAAAAGAAAGGCTGATGAAAAAAAATATTGAAACCTTATACAAATACAAAGGGCAAACAAATGAGTTGCAGGGTATCAGTTTTAAGATCGGAAACTTTAAATACAAAGGCAGTGAAATTGATCGGAAATTTTCTGTATTAAATCTGCAAAAGGAAATACTTAAACAGCGACTAAGTCAACACCAATTTATTGCAGGGTCTACTTTGTCGAAATCTCTTTCGCAAAAAAGATATCCTGAACAGAACATTGAATTTAAAAATCAAAGAACCCTTTTGGATGATCTGCTTAAAACTGAAAAGCAGGGTATGAATATAGCAGGAGACTTCAATCCACACGAATCTAAAAAGAAAAAATCAAGACGCTTTCATTTTTAAAAATAATAAGCCATGAATGAATTATTGTTACAAACAATTGTAGAGAAACTGGAAGTTTTGGAAGTTACTTTATTAAAAGAAAGTGAGGCTCGGAAAGAAAATCCTGCACAAAGACAATTGTTACAACAGGTGAAAATTTTTCAATCAGAATTTGAGGGATTTAAATCACAGTTGACAGAGAACAATGGCAAATTAAATAAGCTGGTTCAAAATATATTAGCCCCCGATAATCCTAAACAAAATACGGTAAAGCATATTCATTATTTTCATAATCGTCTATGGGTGACTGTTAGTATATATTTAATATCATTATTTTTATCTTACGGATGGATTAACTGCCATAATGAAAAGAAAGCTTTTGAAACAAATGATTTGAAGTACAGGTATTGGAAAGCAAGCGGAAACAAAAGTTTATTGAAGAGCAGTTATTACACAGACAGTTTATATAACCTCGATAAAGATAATTTTGAAAAAGAAGTTCTTAATTTTGAAAAGAAAATTGCTGAAGAGGAAAAAATGTTACGGCTTGATGGTCAAAAAAATATAAAAAATCGGAAGAATTAAATCTCAATTATAATTATAGCAGACAAAAAATTAAGTTGTGCATAATCTTTTATGTGCTTACAGAAGATCATAACTTAATTAAATGGATGTAAAGCATGATCAGAAATCCTTAATATGACACAAAAATTATTTCGACACAATTCATCTTATGCTATGGAATTAATGGAGTCAGTTCCTGATTGAGCAGGAAATAACCACTCCATATGTTCAAAAATTTTTTTAATCAGCTTGGCGACAAAAATTCTCTTTATAAACCTTTTCCAGTTTAGGTATATGTGCATCCGCCGGAGGATTGGAAGATTTTAAAAATCCGCTAAAAAACTATTTGCCTAAAAAGTAGGTAATTATAACCACCTCAAATAAGCCGTTCAAAACATTTCTTAATAATTTAAATGCTTTACCTTTGTGTTGCTCTACTGTCTTCACAGAAATAACCATTTGTGCAGCAATATCTTTATCCGACAAATAACTTTCCCGGCTTAACCTGAAAACTTCCTGGCATTTCGGAGGCAAATTATCAATTGCAGTTTTAAGAATATTTTCCAGCTCTCTGGTTTCGACATACACCAATGGTGACAAAGTTTCTGTAGGCATGCGGCTTGCGATATAATCAGCATAACGCTGATGCATTACTTCCAGCCTGTAATAGTCAATAATTTTATTCTTTAAAATGACATACAAGTAAGCCCTAATTGAAGTGTTTTCATTAAGCGAAAACTTGTGCTTATATAATTTAATGAAAGCTTCCTGAACGAGTTCTTCTGCCACCTCCCGATCACCTGTTTTATTATAAGCAATGGCCGTTAAAGGCATCAAATGCTTTCGGTATAAAAACTCAAAAGCCGCCTCATTTCCTTGCTGCCAAAAGGTTATTAATTGGGATTCAGTATGGTTTTCAAACTTTTTGATAATACTAAGTTATATAATCATTCGGTAAATTTATTACAAAAAAATATTTATTTGTAATGAGTAAGGGTAGCTCTATATTTATTCGTCTTACCACTATACCGCAAAAAGAATGGAGCAAAACCGATTAGATACTCTCTTCAACAAGTACCACGAAGGCACTTTATCGCCTTTAGAAAAACAAGAACTGGATGATTGGTTCCATGGTCTGAACCTTGGAAAGCCGGATTTTAATATCTGGATAACGAAAGAGGGTGGGGGTGAATCTTATAGTGATCAAAGATTTCAAATGCTTAAACAACAAATAGTCAGCAATCAGAAATCAGCCCGAATAATTCCCATGCGATGGTTGGCGGCGGCAGCCTCCATCCTGATTATTATCACAACTGGTATTTATTTTTTGCGGCCTGCAAAACATATCCAAGCTCTGGTGTTTAAAAACAAACCGGTTTTATTACCCGGATTAAATAACGCCACAATCACCCTATCCAACGGGAAAAAGGTAACCCTTTATACAGGGGAAAAAGGCTTAATTGCAAAAGAGGCGAATGTATCGGTGCAAATGGATAGCAACGGCACAATATCTTATGCCGGTAAAAATGAAAATCATTTGCTGGCTTACAATAAAATAAATACTCCCCGTGGCGGCCACACTACCACTATAAAATTACCCGATGGTTCTCTTGCTATTTTAGATGCATCTTCGTCAATTAAATATCTGGTTTCTTTTGCTAAAAACGAAAGGAGAATTGAAGTTACAGGCCAGGTTTATTTTGAGGTGGTACATGATGTTGCCAGGCCTTTCAGAGTAACTGCTGCCGGACAAACTGTTGAGGATCTGGGAACGCATTTTAATATCAACGCTTATAGTGATGAACCAGAGATGAAAGTTACACTGGAACAGGGCAGAGTTAAAATTATGAAAGGGGATAAATCAGTCATTTTGGTTCCGGGGCAGCAGTCATTAACAGATTATATAACTGGGACCATGTCTATAAAAAATGTGGATACGGGCGAAGAGCTTTCCTGGATAAATGGAAAAATTCTTTTTGGAAGTAAAAATATTCAGCAGATTATGCGGCAAGTGTCACGATGGTATGATTTAGATGTAGAATATCAGGGAATAGTTCCAAAGCAAACTTTTACTGGCGGGATCACTAAAAGCGATGACCTTTCGAACATGTTAAAGATACTTGAATTGAATGGTATCAAATGTGAAATTTCCGGAAGAAAACTAATCATAAAGCCTTAAGTTTTTTAAAAGCATGTTTTTACACTTCCTTTCAGCACTGATTGGAGGTAACAGGATACTTATATTAAAATTTTTAACGACTAAACTAAATTTTTAAGCATGAATAAGCTTTTACCTACTAATTTTTCTATTTTGAAAAGACAGCGTTCAAATATACCGATAAGGATTGTGGCCTGCCTGGTTTTCGTACTCCTTGCATCAGCAAAAGTATCTGCACAACAAATTACACTGAAAGAAAAGAATATCCATTTGGATAAAGTTTTTGCAGCTATTCAAAAGCAAACAGGTTTTATAGTATTTTATAATGATAAATTGATTAAAAACATCCAGCCAGTGACCGTCAACTTTAAAAATGCTTCTCTAAAAGATGCTTTCAGTGAATGTTTGAAAGGAACAGGACTGGATTTCGCAATAATTGGTAATACAATAGTCATCAAAAAATTTGTTGTTTCGTCACCACCAATCGTCCAAAATCCACTTGATTTAATTGTGCATGGCTTTGTAAGAGATAGTGCCGGAGAGCCATTACAAGGTGCAACTATAAGATTGGAATTACTAAATAAATCGACTTCATCTTCCAAAACTAAGATTGTTACAACCACTGATGCTGATGGTAAATTTGAAATCTCAGGATTGAATGACGACAGGTATTTGCTTACAATTACTTATGTGGGATACGAACCTTACCATCAAAATTTTACCTTTGCCACAATTAATCGCAACCTCAGTATTGTATTACATGTTTCAAAATCACAACTCGATCAAATACAGGTAATAGCCTATGGGAGTGAAAGCAGGCACTTAAGCGTAGGGGCAATTAATACTGTTTCCGCAAGTGACATCGCTAAACAGCCGGTTGTTAATCCTCTGCTGGCACTAGAGGGGCTCGTTCCTGGCTTAAACATATCACCTACATCCGGTGCTCCGGGGTCTGCCGTGAAGGTACAGATCAGGGGACAAAATACGCTATCAACAGTAGCTTCTGGTATTAAGCCGTATGACCAGCCATTATTCATCATTGATGGCGTGCCCGCCGCCGCACAAAACTTCAATATTAACGTATTATCATCTCTAGGGAGCTACAACTATCTTAGCCAATATGGGGGAAGCAGCCCGATTAATAGTATAAACCCTGCTGATATTGAAAGTATCAGCATATTGAAAGATGCATCAGCAACGTCAATATATGGAACTCAGGGCGCAAATGGGGTAATTCTGATCACCACAAAAAAAGGGAAAGCCGGTAAAACGAAATTTGAAGCGGTGGTTAATACTGGTTATAATTTCCCTTCAAGGACTCTACACTTGCTTACCACTGATCAATACCTAGGCTTGCGCAGAGAAGCTTTAACAAATGATGGGGTGGATCTTTCTCAGGCTTCCCCCACGAATTATCCTGATTTGCTGCTTTTTGATCAAAATAAAAGTACAGATTGGTATAAATTTTATGAAGGTAAAACTTCTAAAAATACCGATGCGCATATAAGTTTGTCCGGGGGTAGTAAGAACACAACCTTTCTTATCTCTGCTGGTTATACTAATTCTGATTATAATTTTCCGGGTAATTTTGCCGATAACCGCCTTACCCTTCATTCAAATATCCATAATACATCTGCGAATAACCGGTTAAGTATTGACTATGGTTTTGATTATACTTATGACAGGAATAATTCCTCAAGTGAGCCCAATGTCACCTTCGGAATTCTAACGCCACCAAATTTTCCCGATTTGCTTAATGCTTCAGGTAACCTCAATTGGAATTACAAGGGCTTTAATCTTGATACCTACCAAATTTTAGCCTACTTAAAGCAGCCAAGTTTATTGCAGGTTTACAATATGAATAATTCCTTTCGCTTGAATTACAAATTAATAGACGGTTTGGATATTGGCATTAATATGGGTTACGGTCGCATCAATAGCGAAGAGACCCAGCAATATCCGGCTAGCACCTCTAATCCGACCCAATATCCACTGAGTCACGCTAGATTTGCTAATTCTGTTTTTCAAACAATTAATATCGAGCCACAAATAAATTATGAACATGTTTTTGGCAAAGGGCAGTTTTCAGCACTTTTGGGTGGGACATATAAAAAGAATACTAATTCAAACACATCTTTATTAGGCATAGGTTACACAGATGATGCCCTGCTAGGTTCTATTGGGGCAGCCAGTAGAGTTATTGCGACCAATACTTACAATCCATATAAGTATTCCGCTGGATTTGCCAGAATAGGATATATCTATGATCAAAAATACATTGTCCAGTTTTCGGGAAGAAGAGACGGCTCCAGTAATTTTGGCCCTGGCAGGCAGTTTGGCAATTTTGGAGCAAAATTCCCCTTATGCAAATTCTTATACCATTGGGGAGTCAGTAAATATCATAAAAGGATTTCGTTATAAAGATGTGAACCCAGTTACTGGTGTCTATGAATTTTATAAAGCTGATGGCACGGGAACGTCTGAGCCGTCATATGGTATCCCTTCCCAAGGTGGAGATTTTGTTGATATAGGCAATACTGATCCAAAGTTTATAGGTGGTTTCGGTAATAACATTAATTACAAACAGTTTAGCCTGTACTTTTTATTCCAGTTTAAGTCTGGAATTGGGAGGAATTATTTATACAGTATCTATAACCAACAGTACTCACCTGGGGGATTAACTAATGAACCGACCGCCATTCTTGACCATTGGAAAAAACCAGGGGATATATCAGCCATAGGAAAGGTTACCGCTGGGTATGGGCCAGCAGCTATTGGTGATTACTCTTTTGCTGAATCATCGGCCACATTAAGTGACGCATCATATATTAGGCTGAAAACAGTTGCATTATCGTATTCGCCTTCTGCCCATTTCCTGAAAAAAATTAATGCATCTAACTGTAAATTCTATATTAATGCACAAAACCTGCTCCTGCTAACCAGATTTAAAGTTGGCGATCCGGAATTAGCGAACATTTTTAGTTTTCCTATACAAAAGACTATAGTAGTAGGATTATCAATTAATTTTTAAAAAATACCAAATGCAAAACAATATTTTTAAATTTCACAACGGCAGCTTAGGATTATTTGTATTTATTATGATTTTTTCAACTTCATGTAAGAAGCTGATTGAAATACCGGTTAACCCGATTGATAAATTGCCAATCAGCCGTGTATTCTCGGATAGTGCGGATATTATGGGTGCCGTCGCAGGCGTATATGCAAATTTTGGAGCAGCCTCTTACGGTGGTTTTATCACAGGTTATATTACAAAAAATACTGCGTTAACTTCAGATGAACTTTATCCGGCAGCTTTGTATCCTAACGACCTTTTTTTCTACCATAATAATATACTGATAAATAATAGCGATGTAGGTGGAATGTGGAGCGATGCCTACAAAACCATTTTCCAGATCAACACGGTTATCGAGGGAGTAAGCTCGACTGCCGCTATTAGCGAGGCTTTAAAACAACAGCTTATTGGCGAAATGGAAGTTGCCCGATCATTATTTTACTTTAATTTAGTTAATATTTGGGGTGAAGTACCATTGGTAACGGGTACCGATTATAAAATAAATAAAACCAAGCCAAGGGCTTCTATCGATTCTGTTTATAAGCAGATTTTGTCCGATCTTTCTGGTGCACAACAAAAGCTGACGCCAACTTATCCTTCAGATGGACATCTCCGTCCCAATATTTATGTAGCGCAGGCATTGGTAGCCAAAGTTTATTTATACCTGGGACGCTATCAGGAGGCTTTAGAAGCAGCGAACAGTGTAATAAATTCTGGAGATTACAGTATGGTGACGGATTTAAATGGGGTTTTTCTGGATGGAAGTACAGAAGCTATATGGCAGATACCCGCTAACGGTATCTACCAGGCAACGCCAGATGCAGCATCATTTATACCTTATGACCCGTCATACGTTCCCGAATATTCTTTAACGGCCACATTGATTAATTCTTTTGAATCAGGGGATCAGCGAAAGGTCAAATGGCTCAATTATAACAATGTCGATAATGGTAACGGTACCTTCACATTGTATTATTATCCCTACAAATATAAAAATAAACAGCCGACTCAAACACCAACAGAAGACTATATGCTGTTGCGCCTGGCAGATACATATCTCGTTCGGGCAGAAGCATCTGCCCAACTCGGAGACCTGACTGCAGCACTGGCCGATCTAAATATAGTAAGGCAGAGAGCCGGTCTCACTCCGAGTAACTTTTCCTTGAAGGCAGATGTAATAAACGCAATAATGCATGAACGCCAGATTGAGCTGTTTTGTGAATTAGGAAATCGTTGGTTTGATCTTAAGCGGACAGGAACTATTAATGCAGTATTAGGCACCGAAAAGAATAACTGGGAAACAACTGACGCTTTATTTCCTATCCCTCAATTTGAATTACAAGCCAATCCTTACCTGAAACAAAATCCCGGTTATTAAAAACGATATAATTTAAATAATGATTAATGATCCAATTGTAAAAATTGAAAATTTGTCCCATCGTTATGCCCGGGATTGGGCTATACGTGACATTAATTTCGAAATAAATAAAGTAGGCATCCTCGGCTTACTCGGGTCTAATGGTGCAGGTAAATCTACCACCATGAACATACTTTGCGGTGTACTTAACCAAACGGAGGGGAACGTTTATATCGATGGTATAGACTTGCGGAAGAATCCGGAAGAAGCGAAAAAACTACTTGGTTTTTTGCCGCAAATGCCCCCCTGCACCTGGAACTTACTGTACGCGAATACCTGACTTTTTGTGGAGAGATCCGCAATATACCGAAAAAAGTTCTTGAGGATGCCGTCAATTCAGTTATGGAAAAATGTGGTGTTAACCATTTCTCAACACGGTTGATCCGCAGTCTTTCCGGCGGATATCGTCAGCGTGTAGGAATAGCCCAAGCCATTATTCATAAGCCAAAGTTGGTCGTCCTCGATGAGCCGACGAACGGTTTGGATCCAAACCAGATACTTGAAGTTCGCAGACTTATAAAAGAAATTGCTGAAGAAAGGGCTGTTATCTTTTCTACGCACATACTTTCAGAAGTCCAGGCTATTTGCAAAGATATAAAGATGATAGAAAATGGCAGAATGGTATTTGCAGATACGATGGATGCTTTTAATAATTATATACTACCCGATACTATGCTGGTATTGATGGATAACCCACCGGCAGAAGATGAATTATTAGCCGTTCCTGGAATAACTGGTATTGAGTTGCTGAATGACAGTAGCATAAGGCTGCACTTTAACGCGGATAACGCAATCTCAAAAAAGATAATTACTCTTAGCGTTGAACGCGGCTGGGAATTAAAAGAAATAATGTTGGAGAAGACTTCACTTGATGAGGTTTTTGCCCAGTTGTCAAACAATAATTTAAAATACCTTTGATGAGAAAAATAGTTAAGATAGCAAGGCTGGAAATTTATACATTTTTTTATTCTCCTATAGGCTGGTTATTGCTTTCAGTGTTTATGTTACAATGCGGAATTTTTTATCTGCAAAACTTGCAGGTTGTCCGTCTTGATATATCTCTGGGTCAGGACAGCGATCCGCTAACCCAGATATTATACACTTCTAACGGTACCGGATTGTACAGTATGATTAAAGGTGACCTTTACCTATACATCCCTATCCTAACCATGGGGGTCATGAGCCGCGAGTTCAGCAGTGGTTCCATTAAACTATTATTGTCTTCCCCTGTTAAGCTACACCAAATAATATTGGGCAAATATCTTGCAGTGGTTACCTATTGCATGATGCTAATTTGCATACTAGGAATATATGCTATTATCGGCGGTATAGTAATTGTCCATGTTGATTTTGGTTTGCTATGTGTCGGACTGCTCAGCCTTTCTTTGATGGTATGCACATATGCTGCTATTGGTTTATTTATGTCAAGTCTGACTATTTACCAGGTAATTGCAGCGATCAGTACGCTCGCTGTATTTGCCACAATGCAATATATAGGTAATATTGGGCAGCGAATAAATTTCATAAGAGATCTTTCTTACTTTCTTTCTATTTCAGGGCGCACAGAAAAGATGACCAACGGATTGATTACGACCAAGGATATTTGTTATTTCTTGATTATCATCGTATCATTTTTGGGGTTAGGTGTCTTACGCTTAAAAATGCAAAGAGAATTAAAGCCGTGGAGTACAAAAGCATTTCGGTATACGGCACTTATTTGCTTTACCCTTATTTTAGGCTATATTTCTTCAAGACCTGGATTTATAGGTTATTTAGATGTAACCACCCCCAAATCATTTACTTTAATTAAAAGTAACCAGGAGATTGCTAAAAAAATCGATGGTGAACTAAAAGTCACCACCTATGCCAATTTGCTCGACCCATTTGTATTCAACGTTCTGCCAGAGAGGCGAAATCTT
The DNA here is from genome assembly GCA_030853195.1 of Bacteroidota bacterium. Lineage (GTDB taxonomy): Bacteria > Bacteroidota > Bacteroidia > Chitinophagales > Chitinophagaceae > Ginsengibacter. The sequence goes on from JALYVO010000009.1 coordinate 19,525, forward strand.
GACCTGGAAAGATTGGAAATGTATCAGAGATTTATGCCTGGTATGGACATTTCTTATGTTTATTATTATAATAAGCCAACTGATAGCTCTTTCACCGATTACCTCTACACGCCCTCGTTGAAAGGAGTACATGATGTGAACAAACTGGCTAACTCAGTTGCATACTACACGTCCTTGGATATTCACTCATTTATGCCGCCTGGAAAGATGAACAATTTAGCCGAACTGAAACCCGAAGGGTACTCCCTCGTCCGAAAACTTGAATATAAGGGTAAGAGCACATTTGTCAGATTTTTCAGAGGAGAAGGGGATCCCTATGCACACGAGCCCGAATTTATGGCTGCGGTTAAGGGTTTATTGATTCCTTTTACAAATGTGGTTTTTGTAACCGGAAATAATGAAAGAGGAACTACGACAATGAAGGATAGAGACTACGACCTTGTAACCACAAGAAAATATGTACGTATAGCCCTTGTTAATCATGGCTTTGACTTTTCGACTGTCGATCTAAAAACAAATAATATTCCTTCAGATGCCGCAATTTTGGTACTTGCAGATCCGACCATTGCATTAAGTACAACGGAACAACAAAAAATTAAGGCTTATATTTCTGCAGGTGGAAATATGCTGATTACCGGAGAGCCTGGTAAGCAGCAAATACTCAACCCTGTGCTGAAACAATTGGGGGTACAACTGAAAGAAGGAGCGATGATTTTTCCTGATAAAAATATTACGCCTGGATTTATCAATGGGGCATTAACCGGGGAAGGTGCCGCATTGGATTTAAAATTCAAAAATGTTATGAATCAAACAGTGGCTCTGGACGGGGCAGCTGCTATAGAAGGTTCAGGAACTTTCGGTTTTAAAGTAACTCCCTTGTTAAAAAGCATGCAAGGAGGATGGAATAAAATTGGTCAGATCGATCCCGATGCCTCATTCGTTACCGACTCATTACAAAAAGATATTATTACTATACCGGACACCATTACTAAGGCAAGTTCGTCCACTATTAAATTCGATCCATCGGCCGGCGATGACAGAAAAGTGTTCACGGTTGCTGCTGCACTAACAAGAAAAATGGGTAGTAAACAGCAACGCATAATCGTATCAGGCGATGCTGCTTTTATGAGCAATGTCGAACTGAACCGGAGTAATTCGAGAGGAGATCAACTCAATTATTTGTCTGGTTTATTCGGTTGGCTTTCAAACGATGTATACCCGGTCAATGTATCGATGTCGCAGCCAAAAGATGTAAATCTCAATATATCTAAAAAAGGTATTACAACTCTAATGTGGATATTTGAGGGTATTTTTCCCGCCTTGATAGCTATTATGGGCTTAATTATACTATACAGAAGGCGAAGAAATTAAATAATATTTTGACACTTCGACTTAAAACATGGAGATATATAATAGATTTTAGAAAAAACATGAAAGAAAAATAGACGATCTATTTAATGCCTGCGACATACACCAAAGGGCGGAAGAATAAAGAATTAATGCAAGAAGTCAAAATATTTAATGAGTAAAAACTAAAGATGCTGTCATACCTGAATGAATATTACAATGATAGCCAAATATACTAGCTTTTGTTGTTGTAAAGGAAAAGAGACTGCCGGAGCAAGATTGCCACCCATCCAGGCATTGCCAATAAATTTTTTTATAACTCTTTAATGAATAGGCAAGGCGCAATGACCTTCGGGTGTTTCGCTTCGTTACATAGTTGGTCCCACCTCTTGCAAGCTCCTTTATTCCAGTTCTTTCGAACTCACAAAATAATCATAGAGCTTAAAAGCTTTTTGTCTTTTTGTAACTTTAATATAGCCAAATAAAGTTTTCAACGAGCTGTGGCCGGTATTGGTCATTATGATTTCAGGATCAACTCCTCTTAGATACATATGTTGCAAATGATCTTCTGCAAATATGAGAAGACATAAGTTCATATTTTTTGTAAACTTCTTCTTCAATTGTTTTGCCATGTTTATGTGAAATTGGAATGTACTCATCAAGTCCTGCTATTTCGGCAATCTTCTTTATTTTCTCATTGAAATCGTTCATATGCATTTTCGGCAAATCATATTTATATTTTTCAGCAACAATTTTTGCTAAATGAATAAGAGCAATATGTACTTTCTCATTTACTTTTTTCTGATTTTTTTGAATGGCAGTGTGTGTGTCGCTTCCTACAATTACCTTTTTAAAATGATAGGGTTGCAAAGAATGTATATCAGAATATCTTAATCCTGTGTAGCAACCAAAAACGAGAAGGTCGCGAGCTAGAATTAACTGGGGAAATGCTTCTAAATTTAAATTCCAAATATATTGAATTTCAGTTTCCGTACGAATAACATGGTCAACAACTTCATTTCTTTCCAATCTAGTGACCGTTGAATTGACTTCACTTTAGTTGCATCTCTATTTGGAGAATGAGGTGTCCCGGGCCACCATTTCATTAATTTTACTACATCTAAAGCGCAAAGACAAGGATGTTTAATTTGAAGGTTTGCAGGTGCAAAAGGATTTATTGGTAGTGTACTTCATAATTATTTGATTTTAATTCCTTAACAAATTAGATTCATACATTAAAAAAGAATGATATTCACTGAAATCAATTGCTGCTTGGGGGAATAGGCAATTTTTGTCGGGTTGGACGTGCTTTGAGGTAATTCTGAGGAGCTTAAATTTATTTTTGAATCTGAACATAGTAGATCTGTCTTTTCTTGCGAATTTTGCAGCTTCTTTAAATGAGCCATGTTGGACAAGTAAGAGATAAAATTGTATCATACTTGATTTTACCATTTTTGTTTTATGAGTAGAATTATATTGATCGATTAGTAATATTTTTTTGCTTCTTAATTTCCTTTCGCCTTTCGGCCTCAGGCCATCATCCGCATCACCGCCTGATTGCTTTTGATTTTGTTTTTTGCCTCCTTCGCAGATTGTTCAGGTGCATGGGTTTCATACAACTTGTCCGTCTTGAGGCGTTGTTGCTTATTATCATAAAAGTTCAAATGATTTAAACTGCGGTGATGCTTCGAAAAATACATTATTATCCTGTCCATGAATGTTAATCGTGGCAGACTGCCGGTCTCCCCGCTGCAATGATTCCACAAGCCTCTGCTTATCTTTGGGGAGTAGTTAATTTTTTAATAGAATGTTTTGCAAGTGTCTCTGCAAGATCATAGCGGTAATTCTGATGATACTGTTTCATCTTGTAATTACTATTCTTATCTGTATCTTTAAAATCCAGTTGCTGCCACGCCTTATATTTTTAACCAGCTTTGGGCGTGAATTCCTTTTCAACTGCCAGATCACTCATTTAATTATAAGCCTTTTACAGTGTGATGCTATCCTCGTTGCTGATGTAAAAGGTCTGTTTAAAAGACTCTTGATGTTGGCCATTTTTTAAGGTAAGATTGTAACTGTTAAAAAAATACATTTCCTGCTCGTTGTATTTCTTAAATTGCAATGCACCAATAAGATTGTCATTATCAAAAGCAGCCTGATGGGAGATTGTAAATTCCGGAAGTTTTTTTGCATTTTCTCTTTCAGTTCTGACTGGTTTTACACTCCCCATCTCATGAAAATGGGATAAAATGATTAAGTTTTTTAGTTTTAATATTCTTAATTTTTTAATATTCTTTCAATTTGAAAATAATATTTTATGTTTACTTTGTTTGGATGGATTGGAATATTCTTTTACCTACTTGCCTACCTGCTATTAGCGCTGAGAAAAATTAAGGGAGAGGGCATACCCTATCATATAATGAATATTGTTGGAGCAATTGGTCTTACCTTTAATGCGTTTCATCTTAAGGATTATCCAAATGAAGGTTTTATTGTCGGTACTTTTTTCCATAGAAAAATAAATTAATTAGATTGATAATGTTTTGAAGAGAAAATTTCAAGTTTGAAAATGAAGATTAAGAAGGGATGAAAACAATCTAATTAGGGAACAAAAATTTCTGACTATCTGATGTTTATTAATTATTTATGCAATGACAACAACATTAATAATTTATCAAAATCATCACTCATAGTTTTTTGTAATTCTTTTACCAGGCCTTCAATTTGTGTATTTATTGTGTTTGGATTATTTGAGTTTTTCGTAACTAAATCAAGTGAAAAACGCTCGCCAAAAATTTCCTTAGCTGCAATATTCCTTGAATATAAATAATTAACTAAATCAAACACGACATTAATATTTCCTCCTATGCCACGCTCCAGGCGAGACAATAATACTTGCGAAATATTTATTTTTTCTGCCAACTCAGACTGGTTCATTTTTAAGATATTTTCCCTTACAGCCTGAACTCTTTTCCCAAATTCAATCATGTCCAACATTGCTTCTTCTTTTATTTTTTTCATTGGTAAAATAAGTTCTGAAATTAGAGATTTTTTACGACTTCTTAATATTTCCAATAAGGAAACAAGCTATTTTGTAGTTTTTCATAATTTTTTAAACTTCTAATGATGAATTAATAGGAGAGCCTTTTTTGAATTCTTTTTTATGATCTCTGCAACTTGCACAATTCAGCGTGTTCACGCAATTGAAGCCATTTAGAATTTTTTGGCCAATCGTCAAATTTCCAAAAGGCACCTTTATAATGACAATTTTTTGATTAATTTTATTGTTAAAATATTATTTTGAAGGTTATATTTTTTCCCTTTCAATTAAGTTTCGCAATAGTTCAGCGCATAATTTTCACATCCCATCTCCTTAAGTAAGTAACATTAGTATCTATTTTATTTTCAGGCCTTTATTTCCACTTTTTAACTTCCGTTTTTCATGTTTCATTTTTCCAATAACAAGTAATCGGGTCAGTATTTTAAACATCAAAATAATTGACAAACATGAAATTAAAATTGTTTCAAAATATTGTAACATAATGCATAATTTTAAATGGTTCTTTTAAAAGTAGCTATTTGTTCAGGCACATGATTGCCATTTTGTAACTCTAAACTTTGCTTCTTACTTTCATCAACTTCCTTTGCTTTCGCAATGATGATATTATCAACTTCGATTAATCTTTCTTTTTTTGTATTTAGTTCATCTTTGTAGGGAAATAAAGAATTTAATTGCTTTGAATATTCTGAAATGTCTTGTTTTTCTTTTTCAATATTTCTGATAAACCTGTCCATGTCTTTTGGCATTTCAAGAATTGCCTGCTTTATTTGTAAACCTGCTGCAATCTCTCCCGCTGGCAATTGTTTTGTTTCTCCAATCTTATCATTAAAGGGTGAAATTATTTCCCTGGTAACCTGGTTTTTATTTTCGAAAAAGCCGTGCTCCACATTACCTATTACTTTGAAGTTCCAAAGTTCTCCTAATTCAAAAATGTGTCCCGTTGGTTTATATTTTTTTGCATGTTCTGCTTCTGCAATCATTGCCGTTCCGAACTCTCCAACTTTATTACAAATTTGTCCAGCAACTTTTGCAGAAAAGTTGTATTCTCCTTTTTCATCTTTTGGAATTTTATCTATTAATGGAATGGCCTTTTTTAGAATTTCAACTTGCTCTTCAAATGCTTTTATTCTTAGTTCTGACCGCTTGACATTGTTTTCAAAATCAAACTTTTTTGATTTAAAAGATTTTTCTAATTGTGTAAGTTCTGTAACTCTCTTCTGTAAGTTTGCCTTTTCTTTAAATACCGGGTCGCCCGATAATTCGGCTGCCATACTTCCCATATCAATATCTTCCTCAATATCTTTGATTGTTCTAACATCAGCATTGGCAGTAGTTTTTAATTGAGCAATAAATTTTGCTTTTTGCGAAACAGTATTGTACATGCTTGCATCAAGTGTACGCTCTGTTGCATAATAAAAAGCATCTACTTTATTATTACGATAAAGTTTCGCAGCTTCATTTCCCTGCCTTTCAAACCTGCCGTTTCTTTGTTCAATATCTGATGGCCTCCATGAGATGTCTAAGTGATGGCCTGCTATTGCCCTGTTTTGAACATTTACTCCTGTTCCAAGTTTTTTGGTAGAACCTAAGACAATTCTTATATCGCCTTTATTGATAGCTTCAAACAGATCTTCTTTTTGTTTCCTTGTGTTGTAGTCATGGATAAATACGACTTGATTTTCAGGGATACCACTTCCTACTAATAACCTTTTCATTTCTGAATAAACATTAAAATTTTCTGAAGCATTGGCTTCTAAAATAAGGTCATCCACTTCGGTATCAGTTAGTTTTAAAACCTCGCCAATCTTGACCTTAATGTCTTCTGGTTTTGGCTTTGATTTTTTTTCATAATAATCATCGCCGAATATCTCTACTAAATCAGCTTGCGGAATATCGCCGGAAAGATGTTCAAAAAGGTTATCAAGTTTGTTGCTACTTTTTGGTGTCCCAATATCACTAAAGATTAATTGTGTTCCATTAAATTCGGTTGTTTCCAGGTAAATTTTTGCAACATTCGCGGCTGCTTCAACTAATTTGGCGCCGGGTGCATGAGTAGGATCAATCAGACGTGGGTCAAGACTTAGTTTCTTAGCGAAATTTATCGCTAAAATAGCAAAGGAGGGATTTATACCTTTAGCGACATCGTAACCTGCTGTAAGTCCTAATTCTTCTGCATGATCATTGCCTTTTGAATTGATGTAATCCTGTAATTTCTCAATAAGATTTAATTGCGTTTTTGATGGTTGTATTTTGATAAGGGTATGCTCTGCTTTTGGCTTATCCAAAGTAAGGTTGCTGTTATTTCGAACATCTGCTATTTCCTGGTATAGGGTTAATAGTTCCGGAAGATTTGCAAATTCCCTGAAGCGATGCACCTCTTTGAATCTGCCCATATAATATTCTAAATCAGAATAGTCATTTGCGAAATTTGCCGCCCATCTGTCAAAACTTGTAATTCCGGTTTGTTTCATTTTATTTGGACGCATGTATTTGAAGAGCAAATAAAGTTCTGCCATTGTATTACTGATGGGAGTTCCTGATGAGAACACGATGCCCTTGTCGGCTTTATGGATATTTTGCAGGTGACGACAAGCAACGAGCATATTAAAAGCTTTCTTGCTTCCGAGGGGATTGCCTAAACCTCTTACATTTCTTTTGGTTGTTGAGAACTCTAAATTTTTAAATTCCTGGCTTTCGTCAACCATTAAAAAATCTATTCCTAATTGTGAAAAATCAAGTACGCCCTGGTCTTTAGGAGTGTCCACAAGCGCCGCTATTTTCTGCTCATATTTATAAAGCCTTGTTTCTAATCTCTTTTTTTCCTGCTTATCATCGGTTTGATACATTTCATCTTTTATTACGTCAGTGAGTTCTTCAATTAAGGATATTTGAATATCGGCAGGTTGATTAATCCGGGTGAACTGGTCATGTGATAGGATGATGGCATCCCAATCGTTTGTAGCGATGTTATTTAAAAGACGTTTTCTATTAGACTTATCAAAATCTTTTTCGGATGGGAAAAGTACTTTAGTGAGTGGATAAGCTTTTTTAAATTGTTCATAGAGTTGTGGTATCTGGCTTTTCAAGCCAATTATCAAAGGCTTGTTTGCCATGCCTAACCTGCGCAATTCCATTGCTGTGGCAACTTGTATGAGCGTCTTTCCTGCTCCAACTATATGATCATTGATGCCACCCAATTGTTGAATGTTACGAAAGATGGCATCCTTTTGATGTGGTCTTGGACTAAAGCCTATTAATCCGGGAAACGACATGTGAGAACCATCGTAAGTTCTTAAAACAGTATTGTTGAATGTTTTATTATAGATGTCTGCTAAATTTTCTCTACGGTTGTAGTCATTGTATTTCCAATCATCCCATGCACTTTTTATTTTTCGATAGATTTCTTTTGCCAGTTGAGTATCTTCCGGATCAAATTCCTGTTTAGTTTTACCTGGTTCCACTTCTACAGTGTAAGTAACTTTTGGTTCTATTCCATTTAGCGCATGGTTAAAAACCCATGCTGCACTTTTCCGTTTAGTAGCAAAAGCTGCAACACTTCCTGACCGGTGAAAAATATTCAGAGAATAAGCATCAGCACTTGGAGAAAAATTTAATTCAAGTTCATTTGTTTTTAAAAGATGCTGCACGAACTCGTTGATATAATTTTGAGGTATCCATCGCGCATGCATCGGGCTATAAATATCAATTGCAGCAATCGGCTTTGGTTGTACTTTTTCCAATTGTTCTACATTGTTGATAAATTCAGGATTCGTTTCTGAAAAAGATTTAGCCGTTTTTAATTTATCAACAACATTCCCCGAAAGATATTCCTCCCGGGTAAGATGGTTACTATTTTCATCTTTGAAGATATAAGTTGCATTACCATTTTGGCTCTGCATTATTTCTTCATAAGTCTTATCCATTAATTCGGCTATATAGTTCATTTTGAGGTTGCCATATTTCTGCAAGCTCAAAGTAATTGCATCTTGTATATTATCCGTCTTGTGTATTTCCCTGACAGGGTTGATGGTACGTTTAAATAAAATATCGGAAGGTTTGATTTTTCCGGTCATTTTATCTTTATTTTCAAGAGCGGAAACAACATATTTGTCAGAATCCAAATCAATTATTTTGCTATTTGCTTTATCTATGATGTTACCGTATTTAAAAACAAATTCATCGTAAGTAGCTTTTAACTTTGCACGGATATTATTAAGCGCTGCATCGCTGTATCCGCCTGCTTCTTTATAAATCAGTTCTTTTGTCTTTTCTCTTAAAGTATGGATGTATCCAACCTTTGGCAAATCTTCTTTTCGTATTCGAACATTTTCGACTACGCGGTAGTAAAAATCATTAATGTCTATTTCATTGTTTTTAAGAGTTTCTTCTTCTTTCCAACTAAGGCTTTTTCTATTATAGCGGATATTACCCGGATCTAAGCCTAAGCCTCTCACTTTGTTATCCAATTTTTCATTGAGATGAAATTTGTCTGATATAATACCAACAAATCCATCTTTCAAAACAACAAGATTTCCAATGTTATCGTATTGGTTTAGTTTAATAAATCTTTCAACCTCTTCATGTATTTCTTCGGTTTTATTTTTTCCGGTTTTGTTAGTGAGTAAAACCGGTTTTTCAAAAAGTAAATCGGTAATGCTGTTTATTTTTTCGCCAAGATTCGTTTCCTTGTTTCCTTTGAGATTAAAATCTTCTTTATTGTACAACCCTCCAAACTCTACGTGGCCAATGAGGTGTGAAGGATGATCATGGAAGTACTCATTATAATTAATGATACCCGTTTCATTTTTATGATCCGTGAATGGTTTGGATTTTACATTGAGGAAATTATATTGCTGTTTCTTTTCTTCTCCAAGATTAAATTTTCTAAGAAATATAATATCTGAAACAACCTGTGTACCTGCGTTCGCCTGAAAGGTGTTATCAGGTAACCGGATAGCGCCACAAAATTCACAAGTATCATTCATCAAATCGCGGATGTCTTTATTTTGCTGGCTGTCAAGAGTATAACGGCTTGTAATAAACGCAATCATGCTCCCAGGTTTTGCGAGCATCATGGATTTTGCAAAAAAGTAATTATGGATATTGCCGGAAGCATCTTTGTAACGTTTATCTTTTAGGTTAGTCAGTTGAGCATCATAAATTGGAACCGATCCAAAAGGAATATTAGAAATGATAAGGTCATAATTATTTTCGGGCAACGCCAATTTTTCAAAACCCGTGATATGGGTTTCCGCAGTAGGAAAAAGCCGTTGTAAAATCTTTCCGGTTGTTCTGTCCATTTCTATTGCGGTAACTTCTGAACTATTTGCCATGTCAACAGGCATTGCCGCAAGAAAATTACCAATGCCTGCAGAAGGCTCTAAAACATTGCCTCCTTTAAACCCTGCCTTTTCAACTGCATCATAAATGCTATTGATTATTTCATAAGAAGTATAGTGCGCATTCAAAATACTTCGTTTAGCAGCCTGTAACAAACCCTGGCTGCCATCGTTATCTAATTCACTAAAACGGTCGTAAACATCTTTTACAAAACTTCTTAATTCGATATCAGACGTTATTTTCCAGTGCGCATCATTATCCGGATCTAAAAGGATTTCTTTTAATCCTCCCCAGCCAACATATTTTGCAAGAGTAGAATGTTCTTCCGGAGTTGCGCTTCTATGCTCTCCTTCCAATTTCAGAAGAAGGTCGAGTGCCGCAATATTTTGTTGGTATTTTATTTTTTTTGAGAAAGATTTGGTTTCGTATGGAGCAGAAAGGCTGTGAAAATTTGTAACATTAGTTACTGGTTCTTCAATGGTTTTTTCTTCTGAAATATTTCTATTAACTGCGGCAAGCACATTCCCTGCGATAGTATGCAATTTTTGTTCATAAAAATCGCCATTGGCATAGCCTGGTTGCGAAACGATTTCTTTGTAAGAATCAAGAATGGCTTTGGTTATTTCCTGGTTGGTTGGTGGATTCTCAAACAAGAAATTTCTTGTCTCACCTCTCTCGCCCAAGCTTTCACCGATAGAAGTTGTAACGGTATAATTTGAATCCTTATTAATTGACACATCAACCCCTAAAACTTTAAAATCCATCAGGGCTTCAAAAAATGCTAATCCAGGCCAGCTGCTTTGGTCAGTTCCGGCCATTCTATCTCGTTCGCCTCGAACTCCATCATCCCATTGTCTATTATGTGTTCGTCCATCCGGTCGTAATATTTCTTTGTTATCTTCTGTAGGAATGAAATTAGTTCCTGTGATTGTTTCATCTGTTGAAATCGTAACGGTTGCTGTTCCTTCATCATGTCGTATAGAACCCTGCCCTTCCATGGAAGGTCTGATTTCAGTTCCGTGTCCTCGCTGGTCAGCATCATGTAAGCCTGCCCGTCTTCGGTTGCTACTTTCTGATAGGTCTGTTTCATTATTTTCAGTTTTTAAATTATTAGTGGATTGTTTTTCTTTTTCAAAATAGTCAATTACACTTTTCCAGTTATCGTCCAGGAGGTTTTCATTACCATAAATCTTCTGAGTAGTGACTTCATCAAAAAAGGATAATTGTAGAGGACTGTAATTCTGTTTTTTCTTCATTGTAAAATACGACTATTCTGATAAAAATTATAGGGAAAATATTTTATGCTTTATGCAGCTTCTTTTCAAATTCAAACCCTATTTGCAAATCTTCTTTTAAAATTAAAAATGCGCTAAAGTCTTTTCCTGCCTTACTTTTAAAACCTTTAACCAAAGTTGATTTCCGTTTCTCAGCAATCTGACGTACCGTATTTTCAGTTATTTTTTTTCCTGCGATTGTAGTCCATATTGTAAAAGTGCACCCATCTTTATCAGCCGATCCATCAGCGTTTTTCTTCGGATAATTGATGCAGTAATAATTTTTTTCAGCTTTCCGCAATACCCCTTTTTTACATTTGGGACATTTGATGCCGGCAATGTTTGTTTCACTTAAGTTGGCACTTTTCAGAGATCCTCCAATTGCCAATACATCTTCAGTTATCAGCTTAGTATAATCGAAAATATCTTTCATAAACAATTCGTGATCCTGTTTACCTCTGCTGATTTGTTCCAACCGATTTTCCCAAATACCGGTTAACTCTGGAGAGGCAATCGTTTTATCTTTCAATAAAGAATAAACTGCTAAACCTTTGGGAGTTGGTATTAAGTGCTTCTTCTGTCTTTCAATATAGTTTCGTTTGATTAAAGTTTCGATGATACTGGCTCTTGTTGATGGAGTTCCAATTCCACATTCTTTGAGTGCTTCTTTTGCAGTTTCTTCTTCAATATCTTTTCCGCAGGTTTCCATGGCCAGCAGCAACGAGCCTTCTGTATGAAGTGGTTTTGGCTGGGTCATTTTTGAAAGCAATTCTGCAGATGTTTTTTGAATTGTTTCGTGAGGTATTAGTTCCGAGAAAATTTGTGTTTCTTCCTCCCGCTCTCCATTCTCTACTTCCATATTCTTAAAAACTTTTTTGACGGATCTCCATGCCCAATTACCATCTTTAATAGTGTTTCCAAAAACTTTAAATTGTTCGCCCGAACAGTCCAGTTTAATGGTAGTTACCGCTTTAACACAAGGGGCGGAAAATGCTTCTATCATCCTGCAGAGAATAAGTTGATAAATCTTATTTTCTTTTTCTCCTAAGTTATCAGCATAGTTCTCAGTTATTAAAAGTGCATGATGGTCTGTAACCTTTTCTCCGTTAACACTGCGCTTATTTAAAGTTTTATTTTTTAAGTCAGCAGCGAGTGAGCCAAAAGTTAAATCATTCTCTGCTACTTCTAACAATTCAGGAATTTTTTCAAAAATATCTTCAGAGATATAACTGGAACCTGTACGTGGATAAGTAATCAGTTTTTTCTCATAAAGGGATTGAGCTAAATTAAGAGTATCGTCTGCTGAAAATTCGTAGTATTTATTGGCATCCCTTTGCAGGGTAGTCAAATCATACAACAATGGTGGATTTTCTGTTTTATCTTTTTTCTCTATAGAAGTTACCGTAGCTTTTTCTGCTTTTTGAACTATGCTAAAAGCGGTTACTGCTTTATCTTTGTTCGTATAATTTTCACTGTTGGCGGTGAATTTCTGTCCTTGTTTTTCAAGGGTTATGCGAAAGCAGTAAAAGGGTTCAGTAACAAAATTTTTATTTTCGTTGAATCGTTTGCAAAGAATGGCCAGGGTAGGTGTTTGAACCCTTCCTAATGAAAACCGGCTTAGAAAAGCCGCACCAATAGTGAGCGCCCGGCTTGCATTCATACCTACAAGCCAATCTGCTTCACTTCTGCATCGTGCGGATTCATAAAGGTTATCATAGGCGCTGCCATTTTTAAGTTCTTTAAATCCTTGCTCAATTGCTTTTTTTGTAAGTGAAGAAACCCAAAGCCTTTTGAAAGGTTTTCTGCAATGCAAATGCTGATAGATAAGCCTGAAAATTAATTCACCCTCACGGCCTGCATCTGTTGCAACAATTATTTCAGAGCATTTGGAAAACAAATCATCAATAATGGACAATTGCTTTTGAATGCCTATATCTTTTACGAATTGCTTTTTAGCTGTATCCCATCTTTGTGCAGGTTGTATTTTAAACTGTTTAGGAAGCATAGGCAAATTTTCTCTTGTCCATTCTTTCCACCCATAAACTTCCGGTGGACACAGTTCAAGTAAATGCCCATAAGCCCATGTAATAGTATACTCCTGATTGCTTAGATATCCATCATGTTTATTACTGATGTTCAGTACCTCCGCTATTTCCCTTGCAACAGATGGTTTCTCTGTAATGATTATTTTCATAACGAGAGGTTTTTTTTTATGATAAAATCTTGTTTATAACGGTTATGCCTACCTGTAATTTATCTTTTTATTCCAGCGGACTTTTTTTCTTCCATTACCTTCTCAATTATAGGTTGATGGTTGGTGGCGTTTTGTGTTTCTGATTTCCCTTGTGGAATGAATTGTTTTTTACCATCCTCATTGTAGATGTTTATGTTTTTATATTGAGGATTGGCTTCGATAAATTTCTTTATGTCTCCACCGTTTTCAGAAAAAGTAACAGATTGAAGGTTTCCTTTTTTTAAAGAGTTTATTAATTTATCTTCCGCTGCCGGGGTTTCCATTTCTTTGATTGGATGTTTGTATAGAGACTCCCATAAATCATATCCGTAATTTTCATTAAAAATTTGGAAATCCCTGTTTCTTTTTTCTCCATTATTTTCTGTAGGTTTAAGTTTTACCCACGCGTTATACGTTACTCCTTCCTTGTTGGTCAGGTCTTTATTTACCGACCTATCAGAGAGGAGGTTGAAAGCTTCTTTTGCTGTAAACCCTTTTCCTTTGTTGAGGTAAAAAGTTTGTGAATGGGTATTTTCAGGGGTTACATTTGGAATATTTAATTGGGCTGAATAGCTGTTTAAAAAATACATGTTACTTTCCTTACCCTTATTAAAATGAAGCGTAAAATCAATCGGGTTTGATTTTTCTAATGTAGACGAGAATTCCTTAGAAATCGGAAAATCAATTTTATCACTTCCTGATTTCATGGCTTCCTGTAGGGATTCATGAAATCCCTCTCCAAAACCGAGATACTTGATTTGATTATTGATATAATCTAAATTCTTTTGAAGATAGGTTTCTTCTGTGTTATTCAATTCTGTACCTTGATTGGTAAGATTTTCTTCGTGTAAATTGTTTTGTGTGTTCATAATTTCTGATTTATTGGTTTTATAATTTGTTTGCATTTCATATAGTAATCCTTCCTGAGCCAGTGATTTATATTTGTCAAAAGTTTGCCGGACAAATGCGCTACTTTCACATTCTATTACATCATGAAGGTTTATTTCAAGGTTATTTAAATCCACCTTTAATTCTTTATAAAAATTTACGTCTGCTTTATTAGTATAGGCTATTACATTCACACCTCCGAATTTGGATACAAGGCCTGCAACTTCTTTATATGCTTTGTTTTTTGTGTTTTGTGTAGCAAAAAAATTACCCACGATCTCATTCTTCATAGTAAGTAACAAGTAACCCGCTTTCTCACCTGAACTAAACTTTTGTTGTGATAGAAATTCAGCAACTTCAGAAGGTGTGTGTATCTTTTTATTAAGTGGCGATTGTAAGAAGGCCTGTTTGTTGAAAGAAAAAACGCCTACTTTTTCTTCCCTTTTAAAATCTGCGGAAGTAAATCCAGCAACTTCAACCGTATTTCCATTCTCATCAAATTGTAAATAATTACCGCTGTTCAGGTTTATAATAATTGCATTTACATCAATGCCCATCGGCCCAAAACCATTTTTTAGTTTTTCAATAATCTGTATATCAGCCCTGGATGGTACTAAGCTTCCTGATGGATGATTATGTACCAAATAAATTTCTTTGGCTTTTAATCTATCTGCAGCATCAATCATTACACGAGGATCTACTATGGTTGCATTGACTCCTCCCATACTCAGCCATTGTACGGAAGGCTGCTTGTCTTTATCAATATAAACAGCGAAAGCATGCTCAACGGCTTCACTTTCCAACTGACGAAAAATAAATGCTACATCAGCAGCACTATTGATTTTATTATCATCTCTTGTTGTGAATTCAAACATCCCAACTTCGGAGTATTTTCGCTCTACAACCGCAAATTCACCCTTATCTAATTTAGGAGTCAGGGATGCGTTTGATATTCCTTTTCGTGATATTTTACGGGATCCGGTTTTGTTATCCAATTCTGCATCCAAGAGACTTGGCTGGAGTATATTTTTATAGTTGATTGTTTCTTTTTTACCTGTTTGGTAATTCTCAATACCTTTTTCATTTTTATTGAATTTTGTTGGTTCATAAAATAATTTATCGGTATTCATCAGACTAATCAATTATCAACTGTAAGAACTTTATTTCGTTGGCGACATTCCTGAACATGGTTACGGATTGATTGGGGCAATTCAGAGATTTTAATCCCTTTCAAAATCAACATAGATTCTGAACTATCGAAGGAGAGTAAAGTGATATTCATTAATCCAATTTCCTTCATCCAAAAGGACTGATTAACAAAAATGTCTTTAATTCTGTATAATTCGAGATAGTTGACAGTTTTGGTAAATACGCCTTTTACAATTATCAACTGTTGGTCTGTGAGATAATAAGTATAGGAAAGCGCTAAAAGGTATTTATAAATACCTAAAAGCACGAACATGAGTGATACCAAAAGGAAAAATGGGATATTAAAATTAATAGCGAATGCCGCAATTAAGAAAGCAACAAATATTTGCGGCATAAAAGAAACAGAGGCATATATTTTTTCAGGCTTAACCTGTGCCTCAACACCCTGGCAATGGACAAGCGGGCTTTGCATAAAATAAAATTTAAAATTTTAAAATATTTAAAAACATCAAAATGCATCCCAGGCCAAAATAACACAAGTTGATTGCGGTAATCATGTATAGATTTTTTCTTGAAAATTTTGTTTTTGGAGACAGTAAATCAATAAATACTTTTACATTTTTTTCCAGGCAGTAAATAAATGCGTATCCTAATATGCCTAAGGAAAATGCTATTGCAAAACTTAAAGGGAACAACATGATTCTAAATTTTGGAAGTGCATAATTTTTTTAAGTTACATTTTAATAGACAAATTTTTCCTGGATTGCTCACTGACAACTTCAGTCTTTTCGGCACGTTCTTCTTTTGTTTCCTCTCCAGTTTTACGAGGTGTAATTTGGATATCTTGCTTTTGCCCTTGTTTTACTTCTTCTATGTTATTCCCGTCTGTAGCCCCGGCATTTACGCCAGTTGGATAACCAGCCTTAAATTCCAAATCATTTATGGCACCAATCTCTAATTGGAGGTCCAGATGGTTTTCAACCATCTGTTTTAATTCTTTTGGTGTTAAGAATTCTCCTTTTTCAAATTTGTGGGCAATGTCTGGCGAAGCCTTTGCGAGGGCATCACGAAGTGTTTTATTTTCGTTGACTAATTGACTAATATTATTATCTTTTTTTCCTTTAAGAGTTGCTGCTGATGTATGGATCAGTAAATCAGCCAAATGCCCGATCATGAAAACTGATCCGGCACCTGTTGTTAATAGGGCAAGGTCAATTAATAATTCAGAAGAGTTATATTTAGAATGCTTAAATTCAAGATTTGAAATCATTGAATTTTTACTGGTAGCGCTTATGCCTAATTCGTCGTTAGGATTTAATCTGAATTTTTCTCCTCCTACTTTTATATCCTTACCTTCTTTAAAGTTCTTCACTTGGTCATCGGTCAATTCGATGCCATTAATTTTTTTTGGTGATTCAATTGAATCTTTAACAATAGCGACAAACTCGTTTGTTTGTTGATCAATGCCAATAAGGTGTTCCTTTCCATCAGGTAATTTTTTTTCAATGAAATTGATGCCAGCCTTTAATTGCTCTATTTCATCTTTTGTAAGGTTGAAAGTATTTTTTGGCATTTGATTGATAGGATGAAAACGGATAGAAACGCTATTATCTGGCTTTCTTTCGAGCGAAAGCTTTGCATCCAATGAGCCACCTTCCAATCCAGGAACATTTAATTTATTAAACCTGATAAGGGAAGTTCTGTTACCTGACATCAATGCATTGTAAGTTCGCGGAGGCATATTTAAAATAGCCTTTTTAGTAAGCCCGATTAATTCTAATTGTTTTTCTGGAAGTTCATTGATTGAAAAGTTCATAATATAATCTTGTTTTTCTGTAAATTTATTACTTTAAATCATAAATATCAAATTTATGTTCAAGTATTTATTAATTTTATTAATATTATTGCCAAGTTTAAAAACTAATAAAGCTTTTTCTCAAATTATTACCATTTCACAGGCAGGCAGAAAAATAATCTTTCATGTGGTACCGGATAAACATAAACTTACTGCCGATAGTTCAGTTATTCACGTTGATAGCGATCAATTAATCAAAACTCAAAATTCGGTTGATTACACTATGCAATTAAAATTAGCGCCCACTAAATTTATTTTTCCTCCACTATCCGGAAATACTTATGTAACGTCTGATTTCGGAGAGCGATTTCATCCTATTCTGCAAAGTGAAACATTGCACGCGGGAATAGATTTAAGAGCTAACTATGAAGTTGTTAATTCAATTGCTTATGGAATTATTGTGAAGGAAGGATATAATACAAGAGCAGGAAATTACATTGTTATTCAACATGGGAATGGAATCGAAAGTATCTACTGCCATTTGAGTAAATTTTTATTGAAACCCGGCGATTTAGTTTTTGCAGGTAATAGTATAGCAATAAGCGGCGCGAGCGGTGCTGCGACTGGACCGCATTTACATTTTGCAATCAAAGTAGATGGAAAATTTATTAATCCGGAACCGCTGTTGAAGGCGATTTTTGAATATAATGAAATGCGTTAAAGAATTAACTTCTTCAGAGATCGTGCATTTAATACACTTAGTACAATTATGATCGAAATCTAATTGAATATATTAGGAGAAAAAATAAAAAAGCAGGAAAGGCCATTTTACGGAAACGGCCGTGTAGTTAAACACATAGAAACTACTAAAATTTAAGTATTCCGAATATTTTGGAAGAACCTTTAGCGACAATAACTAACATTGGAAAATATCAAGTCGCGCATTGCATTAGCTTTTACGCAGATAAAATTAAAAAGCCGAACTGAAACTTCTTTCTTCAGCTTTTTATTCATATTTCATTTTTGAAATTCTATGGAAGAAATACTCGAATCGAAGGATATATAAATTCCCGATGTTGCTGCTAGCAAATTCCACAACATTGAAAATTAGTTATAATTATATTCAACACAATCATTTTAAAAACGTTAAAAATAATTCTGTCATACAACTTATTTCTCCATAGTACTCAACTATTGGATTGAATCGTGTCAGTAAACTCTCGATCATCTGAATAAATTTTTTGGATTAGCTGAAATGCCTTTTCTTTGCAGTGTACTACTTAACTAATACACTATGATTGAGGTTCAAAATTTATCTTTTGGTTATAAAAAAAGAAAGCTGCTGTACAAGAATTTAAGCCTAAAACTTGAGACAGGAAGTATTTATGGGCTGCTTGGAAAAAATGGTGCTGGCAAGTCCACTCTACTTAAAAATTTTATAGGCTTGCTGTTTCCAAAAGGAGGAAGCATTTCTGTAAATGGCTTTGAACCAAAGAAAAGATGGCCGTCATTTTTGGAAACTATCTATTTCATCCCGGAAGAAGTATATGTGCCCGCTTTAACTGTTGAAGCATATAAGAAATTATTTTCTCCGTTCTATCCGGCATTTAGTGAAGAACAATTTTATAGCTACCTGGAACAATTGGATGTAAAAGATAAAGGCAAATTGAATAGCCTTTCCTTTGGTCAACAAAAAAAATTCATTATTGCGTTTGCGCTGGCCTGTAATACAAAGGTTTTACTATTGGATGAACCTACTAATGGCTTGGATATTCCTTCTAAAATAAAATTCCGCAAATTAATTGCTTCCATATTTACGGATGATAAGATCATTTTTATTTCAACTCACCAGATACGCGACCTCGATAATTTAATTGACCGCGTAATTATTGTTGATAATGGCGAGTTGCTATTAAATGAGTCCATAAAGGAAATATCCGATAAGCTTTGTTTTAAATCGGTGAGCGAGCTTCCTGAAACGGGTAAAGTCTTGTATGCTGAAGATTCATTAAAAGGGCATGCAGTTGTGATGGAAAATACGGAACATGAAGATTCAAAAGTAAATCTCGAACATTTATTCAATACAATTACTGAAAATCCTGTGATGGCAAAATCAATTTTTCATTATTAATTAGCTATCATGAATAATACTTTCAATATAAAAAGATTTGGAAAGCTTTTAAAAAAGACCTTATTGGAACGGCCAATGAATACTTATGGCTTCACCGGTTTAATCCTTGCAGTCACCTTGATATTATATGCGGTCTTGAAAACATTGAGTGGTTTCGATATGGCTCAAAGGCTTACATTATTTGTTGGAATCACAGGCGGTAGTTTCTTTTTAGCTTCGTTTGCTTTTGGGTTCTTTTCAACGAATGCAAGCGGATCATCATTTTTGACATTGCCTGCATCGCATTTCGAAAAATGGCTTTGTGCTGTTCTGATTACGGGGGTTTTATACCCGCTTATCTTTTTAATATTCTACCGAATAATAGATACCAGTTTTGTCGCGATTTATCATAATAGTTTAGATACAGCATCTCCTTTTTATAAACAGCAGTATGAGCAGGTTTACAAGTTCGATTTGAATGGAATTATTGCAAGAAACATTTATATCATGTTTTTTATTTACACAGGGGCCATGTTGCTCGGTGCTTTATATTTCAATAAGGTGGCCGTAATAAAAGTGGCACTTGTTTTATGCGCCGTTTTTATCTTCGCCTTTGGGTTGAACTGGTTGTTGGCCATTGGGCTTTTCGGAAGTATTGAAGATGCAGCGCCATTTAATCATGTGGCTATTAGTGCAGGAAAAGAAATTGGCTCCATTGAATTGCCTTCGCGTGTTGGTAAAATTTTTCTGTATGCCATTATCGTAGTTTTTCCAGCTATATTATGGTTGCTTTCATTTACACGTTTACGTGAGAAAGAATTTTAAAATAAATCATGCAATGAATAATACATTTAATATAAAAAGATTTAGCTGGTTAGTGCGAAAAACTTTATTGGAAAGGCCAGTACAAACATTCGGATTTACCGGCTTGTTACTCACACTTGTTTTCATACTATATTATGTGGCAAAAACTTTGGCAGGATTTGGAGCTGCACAAAATCTGTCTTTCATCTGGGGGCTTCCCATTGGGAGTTGCCTTTTGTCTTCTATCGTTTTTGGCTATTTTTCTTCAAATGCCAGCGGCTCCTCTTTCCTTACGTTGCCCGCTTCCAATTTTGAAAAATGGCTTTGTGCTATTATAATAGCTTGTGTTTTATACCCCGCAATATTTTTAATCTTTTACCGAATTATGGATGCCGGTTTTGTAAGCCTTTATCACAGCAGTTTAGATGTATCGTCACCGTTTTACAAGGAGCAGTATGAGTCGGTTTATATTTTTAGTTTTAATGGAATTGTTGCGGGTAAAGTTTATCAGTCATTCTTTTTCTTTACGGGCGCTATGTTAGTCGGTTCGCTGTATTTCAATAAACAACCTTTTATTAAATCAGCAATAGGCATTTGCATTCTTACTATGAGCATCGTCGGGATAAACTGGCTAATGGCAAAGTTGTTATTTGGAGAGTTTAATGATGCAGGTGCATTTAATCATGTAACCATTCCTGTAGGAAAAGAGGAAGGCACTATTGAGATGCCTGATGTTGTTGGCAAAATTTTTACCTATGGCTTCTGGTTTGTTATTCCTGGCCTGTTGTGGATACTTTCGTTTACCCGTTTGCGTGAAAAAGAATTTTAAATTGAATGAATGGAATTTAAAGACAATCCAGCCATATATATTCAGATAGCAGAATACGTCTGCGAACAGATCTTATTAAAAAAATGGAAACTGGGGGATAAGATTATAAGTATAAGAGACCTTGCTGTGAACATGGAAGTAAATCCCAATACGGTGCAAAGAGCTTATGATATTCTGCAGCAAAGGTATATTATCACGAATAAAAGGGGCATAGGATATTTTATTGAAGATGATGCGATGGAAAGGATTCTTAATTTTCGGCGGGAACAATTTATGGAGAATGAATTGCCAGTGTTTATGCGAAACATTTATCTTTTAAATATAGATTTTAAAGAAATTAAATCATCATTTGACCAATTTGTAAAAGAAAATTTTAAAAAATAAGTTATGAAATTCACATCAAAAGTTCTCCTGGCACTATTAGTTGTTTTAATCGGAGGGCTGCTTTCGTCTAATATTATTCTAAAAAAAGAATACGATAAAGTAGATAAAACTGATATTTACTGGAACTATGAGAAGGTGCTGCAACAACCTTTTAAATACCTTAAAATAACGGGCGGCAATGGTACCAAAATTGCCTTCGAACAAAGCCCGAAATTTTCTGTTCGTGTCCTACAAGAATGGAAAAGATGGCACAACGGCGAACTAAAAGCGCATGTGAATAACGATACACTCTTCATTGACTTTGATTTTGTTCCCGCAAATCTTTATGAGAAATCCTGGATGAAAGGTATTACTCCCGTACGGATTTTTGCGCCTCAATTGTTGTCAATTAATGGTTTCAATAACAACTTCGAAATATTTAAACTAAAGCAAAAAAGCATCTATGTGAATATGTCCGGTAAATCTGTATTTGAGGTGGAAAGCATGATTCCTGACATGGACTCTATCAATGTAATTCAAAAAGATTCTGCTTCAGTAGAATTTGAAATGTCACCTGATTACAAATCAAAAAAAGAAATGGATAGTACTATAAACAAAGGTATTCAAATACATTTTGGCGATAAAACAATAGAGCTTGCCACCGGCTTGGACGAAATAAAAAGCAATGAAGCAATGAACATTAATTCGGTTAATGCTAACGTGCAGGGATATAGCATACTTGATCTTGGGCATGCGCAGATACAATCGTTACAACTGAAGATAGCGGATAGTTCAGCAATCATTCTCTCGGGGGGAGTTTTAAATAAATTAAGGAAATAAGATCGCTCGTAATTACCAATCTAAAAACCATTTGACCAGATAATAAAAATGAATGTAATTGACATCCATAATTTAAATTTCGGATATCCTAATAGTAAGCAGATTTGGACGGAGTAATCATGAGTGTTAAACGAAATTTATCGGAACGAACCGAACGGGAAAGAGCATCACGATAGGAATTATCCTGGGCTTATTAAGATCTAAATCTGGTGCGATACATCTATTTGATAAAAACCTTGATTCTCCTTGAAATTTTTATAATCATCTGACATGTGAAGAGAATTTATTTTTACTCCAATTATTACGATCTTGACAAAAAGGCAATTGATGATGCTTTATCAACGATTGGATTCTAAAGTTCGCAGGTTATAGTTGAGCATTATGGGTGCGAATTACTTTTTAAGAAAACGGCGGTTTAATTAAAATCCATCACTTTTTTGGAAGATTTCTTTTTACCAGAAATCATTTCTTCGGCAAGTTTCTATAAAGCAGTTGAAAAAGATGTTGTTATACTTCGGAATAGAGGTCAGCAATATCAGATGTCCAGTAGCATTATAAAAAGCTCGTTTGTATGCTAACCGCTTCTGCAGCATGATTATTTAACGTGCCTTTTGCTACTATTTCAAGACTTATACAACAACATAGCAATAGCTAAGCAATTAAAGATTAAAAATCCTTAACCCAGGCTTTAGTCCCTTTCGTGACGAGACCCGCAATCTAAAATCCGTTGACTATACATATTCAATCGAACTCGATATGGATACCACGCTTCTATATTCCGTACGCGGCGTTTCAGATGATGCACCGGCCACCTCAATTATTGAATTTGATTTAATTGTACCGATTGAATCAGACCCCGGCTACGTTTTTGTCATCGTACATGTATCAGGAAATGATTTTTGCAAATAGTAATCAATACTGCTTGTAACGAAAAATGAAGGTTCTTAACCTATGGATTTAACTGGCCGACATTGATTAATGCTTCTGATAATTCATTTGGCTTTCGTGTTCCGATAAGTAATCTTTTATTGTTAGTAAATTCAAGTTGTAGACCTTGATTGCCAGAAATGTTATAAGCTTTACCTGAGAAGCCAATACGTAAGCCCCATCCACCAAATTCTCCCATTGGGCTGTATTTTTTAACATAGCATTTTGATAATTGTGTCCAGAGGTAATGCCGGAATTTTAAATGAAGAAGAAAGAATCTAACATACACCCCATCTTTTCTTATTTGGGTGTCAAGCTGGATAATCAGAAATAAAATGGTAAGCAGCATAGTAATTCCTGAACTTATTAATAGCTCTGTGTTGCTTGCAGGTTTCTCTCCAAATGCATGGCGGGTTACAATTTGTTTATACACTCCGTAAAATGTAAATACATTCGAGCCGATCAATAATATCCACAGCCACCACTGCCTGAATTTTTGTGTTTCGGAGAATAAAATTTCTTTGTCCATTCGCGTTCATTTCGTTTGTTTCAATATCCAGTCTTTTATAATCGACAAAGCTGTTGGTGAAAAGGTTTGTTCAATATTAGCATATTCGTTTGGCAACCCTATCGTACACTCCTGGAACAGATGGTTTAAGCCTAGCAATATTTCTGTTGTGACTTTTTTATTTCCACCTTCGGTTAATGCTTGCTTAATTGCACTTATGTTTTGATCGTGCGAAAACTGTAAGTCTTTGGAACCGTTCAAAGCTAAGACAGGGCATTTTACTTTCTTTAAATAAGTTGCAGGATCAATTTTTAAAAAATAAATCCACCATGGAGTTGCTAATTTGTTTACTGTTTGTTTTGCGGTTTCTTTTTTTTGAATTTCAGTTAGGGAATCAGACAAACTGGCTCGAATATGATTGAATAATTCTTTTTTCATTGTGTCTTCATCTTCCACTTTAGTAATAATATCATAGCTCTTTTGATTTTCTTCTTTTACTTCTTTTAAATTATTTTCGTTCACTCCTGAAACTTTCAAAATAGCTTGTTGTTGCAATAAAACCAGTTGTTCACCATTTACACCGGCCCCCGCTAACTGAACAATAAATGCGACTGATATATTTTCAGCAATTCAATTGAACCTAATTTCTGTATAAGACTTTTAAACTCAAACTACTAAATCGTTACCTAATATTTTCATTCTTCATCTTTTGATCTTTTGAAAGAGTCATAAACTCTCAATGTCATCATAAATCTTCTGCAGATTTTTTAATAAAAATGTTCTTTTCTTTTCCTCACCGCCAAAGTCATAATATTTCGGCAATTGTGTATATTGTTTTTTCTCATCGTCAATTGCAGCAAGATCTAATTTGATTTTGCATTTGAAAGTATTGGTTTGATATTCTTTAAAATCATTATTATTATCTCTCGAAACAATGGCTACAACTTCGCCTGCGTTTTGATTAGCGATTTTCGAAGCAGGAATCACTGTATCCATTCGTTCATTTATATTCACCGTGGTTTTAGACCTGTCTATGTTTAAACCAATATTATTTTGTTTTATTTTCCCGAATAAAGTTTCTAGCCATTGCAGCGTTTCTTTTGATCGCACCGCTCCCGAGATTACACTTCCCATAAGAGATGAAATTGTATCTGCAGTTGATTTGCCATATTGCTGATGAAACTGTGGAAGCTCCTGTAAACCCAGGATGACGGCCACTTTATTACTCCTTGCGGTAGCAATCAGGTTTTCAATCTTGTGCAAGTATAAGGTTGGTGTTTCATCAATAATCAATGCACAGGGGTTATTTCCCCTGGAATTTACTTCAGCGATTGTTCTGTTTAATATTGCCGCATAAAATGCACTATTGATATTTTGTCCGTCAATATTATTCGCCAGCACCAATACGCTTTTTGGATTGCTGATTTTTAAATCAAAATCATTACCTGAAAATACCCAAAAACTTTCCGGAGTAGCCAGCCTCGATATATTTACTCTTAATGTTCCGATCTGGCCTTCCAATTGATCAAAGGCTTTGTGGTCATAAGCAGAACGGAAAGGAGATAAAAGGCTTTGCACTTCAACCATTGAAAAAAGATGATTAAATATCACGTCGTAAGGCCTGGATAGAAAGGCTAACAGATGTGGCAATGAAGAATACTTTCCGTTTTCTTTATGAGAAAGAAAATAAATAGTAGCTGCTAAAAAGTTGATTGCAGATTGTGTGAAGAATTGGTCAGCGCCACCCCCGCTTCCCTTTTCTCCTTTTTTCAATGCAGAGACGATGGCATCAGCAGTTTCACCGGCTTTGGCTAAGGTATTTATATAATGAGGCATTAAAGGATTGATACGCCTTGAATGTTCTATCTGATCTAAGTTGATACAATGAAATTCATGGTCTTTTAAAGGGCCGCCATGTTGCTTATTGAGTAGGTAATGATAATAGGTAATTTCAGCGAGTGTAGGATATTTAAAATCATAGACAAGCATTGAATAACCTTTTTTAAGAAACTGTTTTATCCCAGGAACAATAACACTTTCAGATTTACCGGAACCAGGAACACCCAAAACCATTACCCCTCTAAATGGATTAATATTCATCCATCCATCATTCACTTTTTTTTTGTAAACAAATTGCATTGGCAGGTTGAAAATATCCTGGTTCTCAATAAACTCTGTATTTTGTTTAAAGCTTTCTTCCTGAACATTCCATAAATCCATTTTCAATTTCGTTTTTAGTTTTTTAGTCAAATTAGCAAAAGCAACATGAAGAATAACTGAACCGAATAGATAGGTTAATCCATAAAAAATTACCTGCGCCCAACCGTTGTATTTCTGAATTACGATAATGCTGCTTCCAAATAAAATACTGCCAAGCAAAAAGGGATAAAAGAAATGTCTATAAAAATCATACTCCATATTCTTTTTCGCATTTGCGCATAATGCTACAATGATTATGATAGTGAGTAATACAGTATGGCTAAGGATTACATCTGTAAATACCGGCAAATTCCAAAGTTTGGAATTAATTTTTGCAACGAACTTATATTGGTTGTAATTCAGTGAAAGAGTATTGATATATAGATCTAAAAAAATGTACAGGTAGATGATCATTTCGAACATCCCATATATCTTTTTTAAATGCGCGTTCTCCTCCATTATGAAACCTTCTGAATTTTTAAAGAGAAAATTGAAACCCAATATCTAGACAGGCTGCAAGTTGTTTAAATGCTTAATACCAAGCAAGTAAATGAATTTTTGATTGCTAGTTGAATGCCCTTTAGAAAGAAAGAAATTTCTTCAAACCCACAGAAAGGATAATAAATAAAGCTCCTGTTATCTGACCCACTTGCACAGCCAATAAAAAAAATCATTATTAAAATTTTTTTTAAATAAAAGATTGTTTTTATAATAAGGCCTAAAGCCAGTATAAGGTTATCAGTTGTATAATCCTATTGCTTTTTAAGATTTCGGGAGTAACCTATTCCAGATAAACTCAAACCGAAAATATGATAGCCATCGGATGATGTTTTTAAATAACACGGAAATATATTTACTGTACCCTGTAGATGCATCAACAGTAGCTTCGAAACATTTGTATCCGTTTTGTGCAAACAAATTCCCTTTTAGAATATCAGCAAAAAATATGAAACCAAGGGTTAGTATTTTTTCCATGAGTAATCAATTTAATTGTCGGGATTTTAAAATCTCATTGTATTCAATTTTTAAATCGGCTCTTCTTCCAGAATATTGTTTTTCTGTCATTTCAATTTCAAATAATTTTTGCGTGGGGTAAGTGAATTTTTTAAAAACATAGAAGTTTCTCCACTTGTTAGTAATTATTTTTCCGTCAGTCATATATAAACTATAAAAAGGTATAAGTTCAATATCCTGGCTTACTGTAGCTTTCACAGAATGTTTGTCAACTATTTTAAACCTGATTTGATCAATATCAAACTGGAGCTTTGTTTTATTCTTAGCTTCTAATTCTATCATGATATAGTCGCCAATTGAAAAGATATTTTTTACATACATTTTCATTCCATAAGATTTGGTGTCAATATTAAAAATGCTTCTGTTTCTTTTCATTGCATTTATACAAAGGTCAAAGCACTGTTGGTTATTTAATACATCTGATTGGTTTACCTGCACGGCATCATTGGGATTAATAGAAATAACGTAAGCTTCTTTGCTCAAAGATGAATCGTTACTCAATGGATCCGCTACTATCAATTTATAAACAGAGATATAAGATTGTGTAACAATCGTAATCGTAAACTTGTCTCCAGGATGAACTTTATCTAAGTCAGGGCGCAGACGAAAAATATTTTTTTCCGGTAAGTCACCCTGAACATTGGGTGAGGAAATGTCCACGTACTGAATTGGTTCGGGTGATACAAAATGAGTGGTTGCATTTGATGGAATAATTGCTGTATTGACATTTTTTTCCGTTATTGCCATATTGTTGGGTAGTACAGTATAATTGTCTCTACCAGTTTGTGCATTGATATTCTTGATGAGAAATGAGAAGCAAAATATGGTTATTATCTTTTTCATTTTATTTTTTTGAGGTGATATAATTAATCGTTTGATGAAGTCTTATTTTCTTTTAGATAGACTATGTAGTTGTATTTTAAAAAGGCTTTATCTTTTCTTATCAGGTTTGATAAAGTCGTTGTCGTTGTATTGAATACCTGACTTAATAAATTCGTTTTTACATTTGAGTTATCTGGAGTTGCTACCTGTGATAAACCTTGTGTTGCCTGTGTGCCAATTTCTTTTGAGAACTCCCTAAAATTACTTCCGGGCACATACAAGCCTAAGTATCCGTCATTGTCAAATAAATCTATTTTAACGGGTAAGGATGTGTTGTTATATAATACCTGGGCGATACTGATATTAACTCTTTGCTTTTGAAAACCGGTGGCAACGCCGTAAATATAAGTGCCTCTTTTTATAAGGTAATCCCCTACATACATATCTTTTAGCAAGCGGATTCTGACTCTTGAACCAAGTGTAGCTTTGACATCCTGATCAATCATTGCAGCAATGTTATCATCATCGTCATTAAAATTCTGGACGGTATTAAAAACATTTTGTTTTCTTAAAGAGGTAGCAGTGATATGTAATGGTTTAAAGGAAGTATCTGCATTAGGATTAAAATTCTTTGTGTAAGATTTATTCTTTCCAGCATTCTTTGCAATCACGCCACTTCCTCCATTTGTTTGTTGAACACTATCCATGTATTTCATTTGTTCCCGAAAAACATGCATCTGGCTATCATAGGAACCGGGGTCTACATCACTGCCTGATTTTTCCTGTTGTTGCCTGCTATCCTGCTGTTGTATCTTTAATAGTTTATTTAAAAGTGGATCACCTGTTTCGCTATTATCATTTGACAAATACCTTCCTGGATTCTTTTTCATTGTACCGCCAATTCCACCACCTCTGTCATATTGAGCAATTTGATTTTGTATCTTGCTTTGCCCAATGTGCAAAACTTTATTTAAGCTGTCCATCTTTCGTTGCGCTTCAAGCCGTTGCTTATCGGCTGAAGAATAAGATGATTCATAATTCAAACCCTGTACCCCTGTATTTTTTTGGTCTATGTCGCCCATCGCGGATTGATCGGTTACATTTTTAAACGCTTCCTGGTAGGCAGAAAACTTGTCTTTGATTTCTCCTTTAGTGATGTTGGTATCCACCCCGGGCATGTTGGTATTGAAGCCTTCGACTTTTTCGTTAGCGGTATCTTTTTTATATGCTTTCATTTTACCACCGAAGAGGAAAAACCCAAATATCAGGAATGGCAAAATAATCAGAGGAAGGACATATTTCGGTTGTTTAAAATTAATTTTCATTTTGAATAAATTGAGTTCATTATTTATTAATTGTTGTATCTGTAGTTAAGTTATGCGGCTTACCTGCTCTGCGTAAATCTTCAAGGCTAATAGGTGGAAGCCCGGCGCTTCCTGAACTTATTTTTTTAAACTCATCCATCACTCTGACAAATGTTAGTGTATCCTGGTAACTCATTTGCTTTAATGCCATCAGATAATTTAAAGTATCCTTCATGGCCTTTACCTTTTTTATATTTTCAAATGATACCGCGATATTTGGAACTGCTCCACTATTTCCGCTGTATTTAAAATCTGGAAATTTTAATCCGTTAAGCCCTCCTTCTGTTTTGATTTTAAAGGAATCTGTAAAAAAAAATAAGGTTATTATATTGGCAACCACAATTAGGATCATGAGAACAAATGTTCTCTTGGGATTGCTTTTTGCATAAGTTGTTACAGGAACAGTTATCTTTTCCAGAATTGGCTTGAAGTCTTTCTGTAGTTCCTGAACTACTTCGTTTTTTCTTTGGCTATTGAAAAAGTTTTTTAGCTTCATTTTCGAGGTCTTTATTTTCGAGAGTTTTCCATTTAGTAATTAAAACACCGTGTGGATTATTATCAGTACGCGGTTGGTCAATCAGCCACCCCTCTGTTATGAGAGAACGAATGGTAATCATTGATGGCCGTTGAATTTTTTGCTTACCATAGTAAATAAAATGCCCCGCATTCATATCTAATTGAACGCTATCCATGGTACAGGTGCTGATACTGCTTGTTGCTACTAAATTTGTAAAATATCCTTTCTCCTTTAGTGTATTATATTGTGCCATCCCCGAAGCGTCAATTAGGTACATCGCTTTTTCAAGTTGCTTTGCAATAAATTTATCGTCCGGAGGCAATGTGAAAAAAAGCTGATGGAATGTCTCCACATCCGCTTTATATTCCACTTCCCTGTTTTCTTCGATATTCTCTCTCACGGCTACAAGAGGAATATTTTTATCTAAGACATAAATATGGCTCCTTTCTTCAGAGACCATTTTTTTTGCATAAGAAAAAGCAAGAGCGCTGACTGCTATTGAAGTAAGCATCGAAGCGATTGCAATCCAAAGCGCCATCTTCATTTTTGTTTCAATGTTTTTAATAAATGCCATAAATATTTTTAAGATTGATTAGGTTATTAAAAAAGATTTACAAATTCCTGGTTTGTTTAAAGCCATTTCTGACCGAGTTAATTTTACTTGCTGCAACACCGGATGCTATTCTTCCTCCTAGTTTAGCAGATGCAACACCGGTTCCATGCATTACAGAACCTGCACTGCCACCACCACCCACTATCCATCCGGAGACTGCAGGTACTGTCATAATTCCACCAATCGCAACTAAGAGCCCTATCAACAAGTAGCCAAGGAAGTTATCTATGTGAATCACTGATTGATAAAAATCAGTGCCAAGAGCATTATCTAAAATTTGCTGCATCCTGGATATTTCTTGTTGTAATCCGTAAGAAATGATTAAGATGGCCATGTTCAAGACAATCATTCCAATGGCCATGTAAAAAGAAACAGCTATATATCTTGCTGTCCATTGAACCCATGAATCCCTAAATGCACCAATGATGCTTAAAGCAAAAGAAATAGGCCCAACGATTAAAAGGATGTGCATGAGAATCATTTGAATAAAGAATAAGCAATAAGCAACTCCCTTGAAAATTGAAAGTGCGATACTTTCAATTAAACTCTGTAACCACATGGAAAGTTTAGCCCATACTAATTGTTCATAGACAGTGATATAGGAACCAATAGCATTCTGTGCATGGGCTACTGCTTTCGAGACTCCGCCAACTAACCAATTCGGATCACCAGTATCAATCACTTTATCCGAATTAGCATTATCCTGCTCCGATAATTGGTTGCGTATTTGACTGGTGCTGTCTAATACTCTTGTCCAAAAGGTTGTGCTCAAAGAATCTTTGGTAAACATTAAATCATCCATATGGCTTGAGTTTGCTTGAAAAAGTCCTTCTTCTGTTTTAGCTGCTGCATTCCCCAGGCTACCCGCTATGCTTGCATATAAGCCAAAATTTACAATCACCAGCGTAATAACGAAAGGCCGGAAAAGTTGCATTATATCCAACCTGCCTTCTCCAATTATCATAGCATAAGCTTTAACAGAAAGATAAATAAGGCTCAGTACTGCTGCAATTTCTTTTGCTACCGAAATAAATTCTCCGGAACCCAATTGTATCTGTATTCCATGTATTAAATCCATGATATTTTTATCCCAAAACTTATTGGGTATATCAAGGAATATAGATAGAGTTTGCATTTACTTTTTTAGTTTGTGGTTAATTTGTTTTCCAGTTATTTAAAAGTTCTCTTACGATTTTAGCATCAGTTGAATCAGTAATATTTGGTTTCTTAGGCTGTTGAATTTTTTCCGGCGGTGGGAGCGCTGCTAAGAGCACGTAGGAATGCACATAGTTTTTTATTACTTCACAAGACGGTTGCAATTCAGAAAGTATTTTAAAATAGCTTACCATTCTTGATCCTCTGTCAACAAACAACCCATGAATTGTTTCTATACGGTCTTTTTCGACGTCTAAAAATTCAATGTATTTTTTCCCATTTGGAGAGTTAATCATTTGATTAAATGCAGCAGGGTATTTTGTTTGTAATGCCTTGAAATAATCCATTACACCCTGATATAAATCATCAAACTTGTTTTTAAAATAGAGTTGATATGGTATATCGGCTACCCCGCCACTCATACTTAATGCGGTGGCCAGGTTTGTTTCCATCATTGAATATGTGGTATCAACCATTTGCTTATCCAAATCTTTTTGAGCTAAAAGAGAGAGATAGTTTTGTTGAAATTGGCCTCCGTTTTTCCAGGGCCGTTGGTCTTCCCCTTTCCAATACGCATGATGCAAAACCCTCCAGTAAGCCCATCCGATAGGATTTTTCGGAATTCCAAGCCAGTTTGTTGAAGGATCAGGCTGCCAGTCGTCCCACTGGTTAAAAACCATTCTCTTTAATTGTCCATTATTTCCCTTATCCTGAACAGGAGTAACTATTTGGGCCAAAAGGAAATTACACGAGCACAGTAAAACGATAAATATGAAAAAAAGTCTTACCAAAATTTTGCGTTATTTAAAATTTGTTGTGAAATGTTTTTATCAAGATTAATGTACCATTGGTATGGTACCACTTTATTCAAAGCCATTTGAAATGTGTATTGTCTGAACATATAAACCATGTTGGAACTGATATTATAAATGGTGTTTATTAAATTGTAAGTCTGCCAAAGAAACTGGTCTCTGCTCGTTTGATCTATTAGTAATGAATCATTTCCATGGCTCATTATGAATGTGCTTACAAAATTTTTCAGAGACAAAACTTTATCAATTAGTAATTGACCGGTTCCATTCCAATAGACAACCAGGTAAGGTTTTCCAACTGCTATTTTACTTGCCTGTAAAACGTTTTCAAAAATTTTAGGGACTTTTTGCGCTATGTAATAAAGCTGTTTACTTTGGTTAATGCCATCGTCAACATTGGTGAGGTTGCGGTAAATTTTTTGCTGTACTGCTTCAATGGTTATCCAGTTAAGCAACACTTTTTTTCTATGATTTTGAATGGTGTCGAGGGTATTATTATAAAGAAGCAACCATGCTTGTTTATCGGTGGTGTTCTCTGCTACGCGTTGCATTAAATCCTGGTGATACACGATATTTTGTGTTCTTGCTTGGATAGAAAAAACGCCTAAAAAGCTCACTATTAAAAATTGTTTCATAGTATCCTTTTTAAATCAATGTTTCCAATCATTTATAATCTGGTTAACCTTGTCTTTATCCATGTCTATGTACCGAAATCCTCCTGAATTTTTATAAGTTTCCGAGAAGTCAATCATCTTTAACTGCTCGTTCAATGCACTACACTTTGCTCTTAAATAACCTAACTGCATAACTATTTGGGTATAAACAATTTTCCTTTCAGAAACTTTCATCTTTCCTATATCTCCGTAGGATAGTATCACCATATAAATCAAGCTGAACACACTGCGCGCGTCATCAATAATTTTTTGCTGATTATTATAATATAAGAATGAGGCGTAAGGATATTTTAGAACTAACTGGAAACTCTCACCCTGGTATTCAAGAATATCGCGCATGATATTGCTTACCTGTATAGCCAAAACCGCATCAGCCAGAATGATATACAATGAATTTAGTCGCTTATCAAGTGAATCAATTAGCCTCTTACATTTATCTTTGGTATTTTTTAAAATACCGACTGTCAAAGTTGATTTCAGTTGATTATTTTTAACCGCTTTATTATCAGCAAAATTTGTTTTGTTGTGCGCTATTAAAGCTTCTGTTGCAGGAATATCCCAAATGTTCGGCTGTGCTTCTGCATGAGAGTAAATGCAAAAGGAAAATACAATGAATGAAAAAAAATATTTTGTTTTCATAAATTAGTGTTTCCAGTTAGCCAATAAATCTTTGACAATTTTTCCATCAATATCAACATAGCCTTTGAATGGATTAAAACTGTTGATGATTCCCTGCATCACTGCCAGGTGCACTTTGTAATAAGAATACGCCGCCAATGCTCTAAGCGTGTTTAAATCCAATTGTACTTTATACAATAACGTTTCCCTTTCACCCGCAGTCATTAGCAATTCTTTGGTATTAGCCTTTAGTATTACCGTTTCTATTTCTGTATAGTAGCTTACGGCTTTACTAGCCATCTCATTTTGTATTTTGAGGGCGAAGGCAAGTGCAAGCTGATTTTTTTGTCCTTCGGCAAGCATGTCCCCTTCATAAGATAATATATCATTTAAAGCCTGAAGGCATTCTTTGATTTGGTAGGCGTTTTTTAGTAATGAGCTTACCTGCATCAACCCTTTATATATTTTATTCTGGATTTGATTTACCTTTTCAACGACAACAATGGTGGCTTCCTGTGCTCTTTGTATTGCCGTTTGATTTTCCTTAATATTATTGTAATTGGAATTTTCTGTTGCGTTTGCCGATATAATTGCTCCCTCAAGAAACGGGTCAATATTTTGACAATAAGTTTTGGTAAAACTCATTGCAGCAGCAAGGAACAGAAATAATAATTTTAGTCTCATACCACTAATTTTAATTGTTTATAAATAGTTTCGGTTTTATTGATTTTTTTTACAAAGGCAGGTAGCTCTAATCCGCTCTCTTTCATATGGGCAACAAAAATGTCCATCGCATTTTCGTATTGTTCATAGTAATCAAGATATACCTGCAATGCATCTTTCTCGCTTCGCTCTGTTGTGTAGGTTAGATATTCTTCGATCGGCACTTCCACACCGTACACTTCACCGATAGCGCCTCTCTTGATATATACTTCTTTAAAGCGGCTCCGGTTATCTTTGTTATCGAGTTTATTGATGGTAAATATTTTATTACACTCGACCTCATTAAGTGAGAGTAATTGAGCTATTTGTGAAAAATTGTCTTTGAACTTTGTTTGATCAAGAAGGCAGATGGTATCT
Organism: Bacteroidota bacterium; assembly: GCA_030853195.1. Lineage (GTDB taxonomy): Bacteria > Bacteroidota > Bacteroidia > Chitinophagales > Chitinophagaceae > Ginsengibacter. The sequence goes on from JALYVO010000009.1 coordinate 53,861, forward strand.
GAGTTGCAGATGATACTATCCTTTACAATGGCATTACCGATAATATCATTCAATTCCTGGGTTACTACAATTGCTTCTCCTGCAAATTTTCTTACAGTCTTATACAAATACAAAATATAACCTGCCATCATGGGGGATGCAATTGCCTTCCAGGCTTCTTCAATAATCAACACTTTTTTATTTTTTTTGTGACGCATCTTTTGAATAAAAACATCCATTATGATCAGCGTTGTGATGGGAAATAAAAGCTTGTGTTCTTTAATGTTATCAATTTCAAAAACGATGAAGCTTTCACTAAATAAGGTGTTGTCAAATTCATCGTTTAAAATTTTATCATAAATGCCGCCTTTATAAAATTTGCGGAGAATAAACCTAAATTCATCAAGGTCAAATCGCACCCTTTCTTCTTTCATTATAAATTCAATTTCATTGCAACTGAACTCATAGAAACTATTGAAACTTAAAGATTGTACCTCCTCCATCCCTCCGAAATAATCGCTATAATAATTGGTAACCGATTTGGTTAAGATATCATCTTCAACCTGTGTCAGCTTTCCATCCACGCCTTTCCAGATAAGCCCGATTAGTTCTTTTAGAATTTGTCTTTTTTCTTCATTGTTTTCAACTACTTCAATCCTAAAAGGGTTCATGGTGATTGGCTTTTCTTCCGTGTAAGTGATATACTTTCCTCCAAAATATTTACATAATCCATAGTAGCTGTTACCGGTATCGACAATAACTATATCGGCACCCAATTCCCTACACTGTTTTGCATAGGAGTTCGTGAAAAAAGATTTACCGCTTCCGGAAGGGCCAAGGATAAATCTGTTCCTGTTGGAAATCCTTCCGGTAAACATGGGTAGTTCACTGGTATCTACTCCTATCGGTAATCCTTGTCTGTCTGTGAACCATAATTGGTAGTCTGAATTATCAGATTTAGGAAGTGTTTCTTTAAAAAAAAAGCATATTGCAGCCGGACGGCTAGTCAGAAACAAATCATACTCTTTTAGTACTTCTGCATTTCCCGGTATTGCAGAACGAAACAATTCCATTTGGTTGTATGTGTTTTTCCCGGAGATAATACCAACAGAAAATAAATTATTTTCTATTGTATTGATAGCTTTTTCAATCCTGTCTTTCTTATCACAGACAATAATATTATAGTGCGAATAAACAAGCAGTTCATTATTCTGCGCTATATCAATAAACATATCATTTATGTCTGCCACTGACAGATCGTTTGCCGGATCAGGCATAGAAGAATGCCGTTTCTTTTTTAGTTCCAGATCTGTTTTAAGTTTTCGCTGATCCGGTATTTTTACGACCTGATTATATAAAATAGTGTTTGCGTTTACATTGAGCAGGAATGCAAGATTATCAATAGGGAAAGTTTTTCCAATATCCTGGCTCACCGTAAAAGTGGTGATGTTTGATGGAAGGTTGATTTCATCAATATCAATAAGAGATATAGATTTAAGGCTTTTATCTTCGTAGTAAACACCTTTCTCATCACAGAAAAGGTTTCCAATTGAAAATTGTTTTTCAGAAAAGTTGAATGCGATGAATCTGTTATAAAGCAATTCAATTTCTTTTTTGGTTAGCAAAGCACAGGGGATTTTTTGATTTTTAATCGTATCAACGATTTTGCTGGCTTTTTCTAAAAGCTCTTTTAATGCTTTTGCATCGAAACTAAAAAAACGTCTTTTGGAGGATTCTTTAGTGATGGTTAAATAGGTTGTTATTTCTTTGTAAATCCTGTTTTCAAAATATTCAAAATATTTTTTTGATAAATAATCTTTTGTCTCGCTCACATCTTTTGAAAATTTTTGAGAGGCTATAATGTCGGTCTTCTGTAAAATATATCCATCACCCAACAGCTTTATGATTTGGCCGAAAAGCAGGTGATAATTTTCATAGTTTTCAGGATTGGCAGCATATTGGGGAGATAAGTTATAAATCCTCATAATTAAAGAAAAGCTACCTGAGTGGTTATATACCACATTGAAGCCCGGTAGCTCTTCTTCAATTTTTATAAATGGTTTTTCAAACTCTTTTCTTTTCATAAAAACAATTGCTTTATTTATTTATTAATTTTCTGAAACCCGGCCTATGGATAAAAATTGTTCTTTCTCTTTTTTTATTATGAAGGCCTTCCTTTTGTTTATTGATGACATAGAGCAAACCTGGAACGGTTACACAAAAAAGTACAATCAACCCCACAATACTTGAAACGATAGCTGTTATAAGCCCTGCGATGATTATCCCTGCAATCAAGACGCCTGCACCATAATATATGAACCTGCCTTTAAACATTTTAAATATTAAAGGCCGTTGTAACCCTTTATAAATTGAAAATTCCTCTGCTTGCATAACTGTTATTTTAGAGTTTTTAATTTTAGAAAAAGAGGAGGATTTTTAATCATAAATGCCTCCCCTTTACATTTTGAATTGAGGTTTTGTGCTGTTCTTTTTAAGTGAAGAACACATTGAGCACGGTACCGGTTAAGAGCAGGAAGATGCAAGCGCCGGCCCAACCGATAATTTCTTTTTGAACTTCATGGTCTCCGTTATTCCACTTCACATAAACACGGATGCCACCAGCCAAACCTACAATAGCACCTACTGCCAAACACAGTTTAGAGACCAGAGCGTATGTCCCGTTTATTGTAGTTGCAGCGGATGTTAAGCCAGCGTTTATGTCTAAGAAAGTACCTGCATCTGCGATGCCTGGTATAAAAGCTACAAAGGCCATCATGAAAAAGAAAAATACTTTTTTCTTTCCTTTTTGATTTACCATTTTGTTCATAAAAAATTGTTTTAAAAAATTAAAAAATAAGAGCCCCAAAACTATTTTTCGCCCAAAAGCATTTGATTACTACTTTCCGAACATTACTTTTATAAATACCTGGATAATAATCAGCATCATGATGCCGCCGGCCCACATTATAACCTCATGCTCAATATTGTGATTACCCATACTCCATTTCTTATAAATAACAACTGCACCGATAAGTGCGAGGCAAGCACCAATAGACAAAATCAAAGCAGACAAATCACCGTAATCAATTCCAATGTCTAAGAGCTTCATTATAATTACATTAATGTCATGTTTATAAAAGCGGTTGCTAACACCAGAAATATTGCTGCTGCTACCCATGATATTACCTGGGCATCAATATGAACATGATGCCTTCCATTCACATTCCAAATGTTATAAACACGCAGGCCGCTAACTAATCCCAGGACTGCGGCTATTGCATAACATAAAAGTTTCACGCCAAACCATATTTCATGTTTAACAGACCAGTTGATATCCGATAAACTTCCGGTAGGCATAACATCTAAAAAATGGTATACTATCATGCAATAATAAATTTTGAAAGATTTTCAGCGCTCATTTCATAAGATTCTCCGGATAATGTTTCAAGGCCCAAGTCAATCAATAAAGAATTTTTTTTTGTATCCTCTTTAGGCTTATAATCATTAATATCCACTTTAGTGGAAAGACTTAAATTAACTTCTTCGTCATTTATCATCATTGGATTATCTGATTCAAACTGAACCCTATGAGTATTTACAGTGGCAACATGATTTTTTGATTTTAAAACATCAAATAATATTACAATAAGGTAATACCCGCCAAAAACACTCAGAATTATAGAAATAAATTTGTTAAAAAGCATAATGATATAAACTATATTAATAAAATTATGGCAAACTTAATGTTATAGTTTATAAAAACAAAATAATATTTATATTTATTAATTATATAAATAAATATTTGAGGAAATATAAATATAGTTTTTAGAATGGATGAGCAGAAAAATTTATAAGAGAAATTTGTGAAGAAGTGATTGCCATGCTTAGAACGGGAGATATTCAGGACATGGCAGCTGGTGTTAAATCATTTTTATTCCTAATTGAAACCTTTTAATAAGGAGGCAATTTTAGGTTGATTTTCATAGCTAACACTTATTATGAGAAAACACCTTAATATTTAATTGTTTTAATTAATTTTCTAAATACCTCTGCGACCTCCTTTTCGTAAGGTATTTCAGTATATGCCAATGCAGAAAGCTCTGTATTATAAGTGCTTTTTAGCTGATTCCATATAGAATCAAAATCTGTAATCAATGGTGATTCCTTTACTGATTTTTCACTCCATCCTTTTGGTATTTCAAATATGCTCCTATCGTGATCTAAAATAGTAAGGAATTGTTTTGCAAATGCTTTTGTTTGAATAAATTCAGCGCATTCAGCATCCAATACCAAATAATACAAATCGTAAAAGTGTCTTATTTTAGACGCTATGCTTTGTATAGTATTTTCATCAAACGAAAAACGGATAAGAGACACCAATTTCTCCAAAAGTGTTTGTCTCTTATCTAATACATTTAATTGAAAAGGCTCCAGATCATATTTTTGAATATATCCTGCATTCCCGGTCTTATTAAGAAAGCTGGTAATAAAACTTTCGATAGTCAATTTTTGAAAAGGATATGGATTGGCAAAAGAATTTACTTCCACAATTAATTTATTGGAATTACTTCTTATATCAATAGCCGGATACTCAAATACTGATTTACGAAAGCGTGAACCCTTGCTTGATATGCCCTCTACCAATTTTTCAGTTAACCCTTTTGTCATTTTCTTTTCAACCTCTCTTATTAATGCCTTTACCTGGTTACCTGTTTGTGTGGCTACGTCTGAAACTGCAATATCCACATCTTCTGAAAAACGATTGATTAAACTATAACCTTTTGAGAGCGACGTTCCTCCTTTGAATACAACACTTTCAGCATTGCTACTTTTGGCCAACTGGTTTAACACTAATGTTATCCAGTAATCCTTTTCTATATAAACAGGAATAATATTCAGTTGTTGTGAAGCAGCACGTATTGTGTCAGTAAACAATTTTATATCGTGATGCAGTTTCATTGAATGTTCCAATTTTGGGCATTGGGTAAAATATTTTTTAAAACGGGCAGCTTAAACACTGTAATTGGATTTAACGATTTGCTAAGTACTTCACTTTTAATTTTACGGCTTTTCTCCACCAAAGCACCTAACAATGCCCTGGTTGCCGGTGGGTACGGTAAGGCAAGTTTTATCAACAACTCATTTTCGGTTGCGGATAGTTTTTTGATAATTGCTATTAACCTGTTACAGCTATAATCTATTGAAGTACCAGGAATAGTTTTAATAAAACGAATAGAATCTAATATTTTGAGTAGTGGAATATTCTCTTTGGTGATCCTATTTTTTTGCTTCACAAAAGCAATTTTATAGATACCTCTTTTTAATACGGACCTAACTTCATTTCTTCCTATCTGTATAATATTGCTTACCTGCGTTGTTAGCCCTAATTCATTGTAAACTCCATATCCGGTAATATAACCTATTGCCTTTCCATTTTTTTCTAGAAGGTCTTTAACTATTTGATATTGCGACGGTGGCAAGATGCCAAATGCAGAACTTTCCGGTTTGTAATATTTACCTTTTGCAACCTTGCTGATTTTACCAAGAGCCGCTAACCGGTTCAGTGACTTAATCACAGCTTCACGTTTATCTGCCCTGGTATCGAAATCACTATAGGTGAAAATGTATCCTTTCGGAAGCCTGTCTATTGAAAATATTATGTAATCAGCTACTTTCATAATTAAATAAGTGAGATAAAGATAGTAAATGTCCAGTTTTTTATACAATAAACTGGACAAATTCTTTGCTTAAAAAATAATTCGGATTTCAATCTTCATCAAACGGCATAAATTATTCCGGATTGTTTTACTAAAAATTTCAATTTTTTATCCTACAAAAACAATTGTTCCTTCCCCTGATTTTTAAGGGTTTTATTTCAGCCGGAAGCAGGCGACCAATTTAAAATGGCGAGAGAAGCCGGTTGGAGAGGAGGAATTTTACGGGGAATTTCCAGGTAACTTATAGAACGTTAGATAAAAATTTAAACCCCTCGTCTTCTTTTGGTTTTCTTCTTTACTCCTTCATTCTCATGATAATTAGCTTTCTCTATCTCTCCTATAAAATCTGCAACTAAATCCTCAAGCTGTATTTCTTTTTTAAATTCATTTTCCGAAATCTCTGATTTTTTTTCGTCTAACAACTTTTGGTAGAATTCATATTGTGTTGAATTCTTGTCATTTTCCCATGCTGAAATTTCTCCCTCCGCTGATACAATATCCTTTTGTTCTTTACTTGTAGGATTCGCGATTAATTGATCGAGTTTTAATACATCGCTTCCTTTATAAATTTCTTTTTTATGATGATCTATTATCGCATAGCCATAAGGTTTATCTTGATCCTTACCGGTAAAAAAAATGAAATCATATCCAAATCTTTGCTTAAGGTAATTAGTCAAATCACTTTCGAATTTCTTTTGCTCTGTAGTAAATTTATTATCGTGATTACTATGTAATTCGCCGGAATATTGTTTCTTGTATTTATGAATAATCGCTTTTAGTTGATTGGTATTTCTTTGTAAATTTTCGTCTGTTTTTATTTTTTTGTCGAGATCCATCAGGTTTATATCTCCCTGTTTTTCTCCATGCTTGAAAAACAAAAGTCTCCCTTCTTTTTTTTGAGTTTTATATCCGTTTAATTCCATGAGCAAAGCGAATTGTGCATGTGTTTCAAACTTATAAGTTAGTGCTGAATTCAGATGATTATTAAACTCCTGGTGTGGTTCTCTGTTTAAAATTGTATTCAGGTAATGATTTGATCTTTTTCCTTCAAAATTGTCCTTAATTTTTTTTCCATCTAAACCAACCCGACTGGATACAATATGAACATGGTTATTTTTAGTATCATGATGCTCATAAATCAAAACAGGGTTTTCAGAATAGCCCAATTTTTGGATAATCTCTAAAGCAATATCTTTTAATTGCTCATGGCTTAACTCTTTGCCTTTACAACTGCACGTTGCATGAAATACGGGATTATTAATTTTAGTATTCCGTGAAGAATAATCCTGCAAATACTTTTTAAATTCTTCTTTGGTAATTTCTTTCCTATCCTGAAGGTTTCCAAAGTTTTCAAAATAGACAAGTCCCGCAGCACCTTGTTTTACTTTTTTTTCATTGTAGTTAACTGCATTAAAATTACCACCGGCAGCGGGCATTATTTTAAAAATTGCACTATTCACTTTTAGAATAAATTTTTACCCAGCAATTCACTGATCTCATTTCGTTTTTCATTATACTTTTCCAATTCCTTCACCAACATTTTAAATTCTCCATCTTCTATTTTTCTATCTGCGTTAATTTGTCGTATGGCGATTGTGATTTGATTGATATTTTTACCGATATAATTGATTTCTTTACTCAGTGCATTTATTGTCACGAATCTATCCTTCTTCAGTCTATTATCTACTAACGGTGTGTTTTCAATTCGATGCTCAATAATTTTTCTCATTGAAATATCCAGTTCATTTGCTTGTTTTTTTAATTTTTCTTTTAAGGCCTTTGTCATTCTAAAGTTTACCTGAATCCGGATGTCTTTCATTGCATTTATTAATTAAATAAATATTAAATGCAATATATTAATAAAATTAAGTTGCGCAAAATTTTTATTTACCCGTCTAACCGGGCAAGATAGTTTTTGGAATGTAAAGACAAAGACACATCTTGTCATGATTTCACGTTTAATCATGGCTCTTCATTCATGAATAATTAATCGCTGAATCTTCTTATTTATAGGTGTTTATCTGCAATATTCTTCAAATTTTACTTTATTAATTATCTGATAACCTTTAAGTATCTGCATAAATCTTTAAAAATCTTTTTTAGAATTTGATAGTCTTGCAGGATCTTTAAAATATTTTATTAAAAATTGGATAATATTAAATTTATAGATAAATTTGTTTTTATTATTAATATAATTATTAAATGAAAAACAAAATAAATGATACTAATATAAGGGAGAGAATATTATCTGAAGACTATGGTAAATTCGATTTGATTGAAACAGTATATGCAAAAGATGAAATTCTTAGCGCCAAACCCCGGATACTTTTAAAAAACATTATTGACAGGTTTTCAATTCCTGATGGTACAATTAATCGAAAAACATTTTGGTCCTGGCACCTACGCTATAAGAAAAAAAACAATCCCATTTCTCCAGCAACATCCTTATTTCAGATAGAAAATTCTAACAAAGAAAAAGTTTCGGAACACTCAGCGGATTGGCGTGACTTTAAACCATCCGATGCTGAATCGTTAAAGCAAGGTAAAGCGCTTATTAAAGTGATTAAATAAAATTATCCATATCATTTTCTCAATTAAAAAAATAAAAATCATGAAGACATTTTATTTCAACATCCAAAGTAAAGGGGGAGCAGGAAAATCAATGCTTACCTACTTGCAGGCGCTCAGACATGAAAAAAATGAGAAGATCGCTTTTGTTGATCTTGATAGCTCGACACAAACATCCACTCGGCAACTTCATTTCTTAACGCAACAAGAAGCCAACAGATTATTCTCTGTTGACATCTTTGATAATCTAAAAAAGATTGAACGTGAAAAACTTTATGATGTACTACAAGCCTTCAATGCGCAACCTTTCGATGAAATCTATATTGATTTTGGCGCTCCCGAAAGCGAGCAATTACCTTCATTATTTTCTCTTGACTTTAGCATAGATGAATTTAAAGAATTTGAAAGGGAGCTAAAAGCCAAATTTGTGTTTAATGTAATTCTGTGTGGGGGCACATCTTACGCAAGCACTTTTGATTATCTCAAAAAACTTACTGAAATCGTCAAGGGGAAATTTGAAATAGTAATGTACCTGAATGAATTGACCTTTCAGAATTACAATCTTTTGGTCGATGAATTGAATGAATTTGCTAAAAAAGCGAAAGGATATATCTCAAAGGTGGTACGTTTTGGAGACATCCATATTGACAGAAATTCAGGGCAAATAATTACTGAAAATATCCGAAACGGCATGGGCTTCGTTGGATATAATTCCTTCGCAGCTAAAACAATCATTAAAAGGGAAATGGCAAAGGTTTAAAATCTTCAAAAGGCTTCAATCATCTGCATTAGCCCTTAAAAATCTTCATTATTCTTTAATAGCCCGCAATGAAAAATATGACTGAATATCAAAAAGTCCTGGAACAATTTAGAACACATTATCACAATGAATACGGTATTAATCTGGATGATGAAGTTCTGTATTTTTTCGTCCGTGTAAATGAAATGCAATCAGACTTAAAAAAGGATATTCGCAACCTTCCTAAAATAACATTCAAAACCAGATGGGATTATTTTTTCTATGGGCTTAGTAAATGGTTTATTCCTTCCCTAATCTTTACAATTACTCTTATTGGAATTACAATTTTTTACGTTCAACCTCAATCAAAAAATTCAACCGGACAAATAATAATCAAAAACAGCATTCCTTATTTAGAAATAAAAACAGACAGTTTAACCTACTATTTACCAATTCAAAAAAAATAAAAGATATGAAAACAAAAATCACAATTTTGGCCTTAATAACATTCACATTATTGATACTTTCATCATGCGGAAAAAAAGCTGATGGTATTTCAAAAGATAATAACCAGGCAATAATGAAGATGGAAGTTACTTGCAATGGAGACATTCAATCGCAAGTTGCCGTGTTAACTTTTCTTACAGTAAATGCAAACAATTCTTTAGTAAATATAATAACCGAAAATACCGGGAATTCCTCTGCAGGGCCATTCTTACAAAACGCCGACTTTTCAGCAACTAACACGATTTCTTTTCACTCCGCAGATAAAGTCAGTTCAGTAAGTATAATGCTTGCGCTTTCTCCCAAAAATTATGCAACAACTCCCGATAAGAATTTTTCAATGACTATTAAAATATTTTTCGATGGAAAATTAAAAGTTAACCAAACGTTTTCTTTTGACAAGGTATCTGACGGGAATAATCAGACGCCAAAAGATTTTGATTATAAAGTAACAGTAAACTAAAAGTTTAAAATTATTATGCTTAATTTAAAATCATTCCAGGATTTTCGTTCAGAAATCTCAATTATAGAGCTTGCCATTTCAAATGGCTACAAACTAAGTAAAAGCGATGGTTTAAAATGGCCTGTTTTAAAGGATGAAATTTCCGGAGAAAAAATTATAATAGTAAATCCCCGCTCATCCTCTAATCAAGGTTACTTCAATCCGAATGATCCAAAGGATAAAGGAACACTTATCAACTTTATAAAAAATCGCTTAGGTTCAATATTTCCTTATGAAAGTTCAAAATCAGAAATGAGCAATATTAATTCTGTTCTATACAGTTATCAGAATTTGGATATTCCTGAAAAAAGAGCCTATAGATTCAAGGTTGAAAATTTGATTGAAAAATATTCTACGAGCGAATTTAGATTACCTGAAGGCATAACAGAATTAAAAAATCCAGTTTGTCTATATTCACGTGGATTGCAATCACAAACGCTGAATGACGTGGAATTTAAACGGAAAATATTCAACGTTAAAATAGGAGAGTATGATAATATCGGATTTCCATATTATGATGCTAATGATGAAGTAGCTGGCTATGAGATTCGTAACAAACAATATAAGCAAATGGTTGAAGGTTCGAAAAGATCTTCTTGTATTTGGCATTCAAATATTCCGTATATACTTGATCGCGCTGTTCTTACTGAAAGCCCGATTGACGCACTTTCTTATCATCAATTAAAGGGCAAGAGGAATACACTTTACGTAAGCTTTGGGGGCTCTGTTGGAGATCAACAAATAATTACCCTAAAAGCAATTATTAACAGGGCTAAAACAAGCCCATATTTTCAATTTATTTCTGCTGTTGACAATGATAATTCAGGCAGGACATATACGAAGAAATTTAAAGCCGCTTTTGGTGAAAAATTAATTGTTGATTTACCTTCTTCAAAAGATTTCAATGACGACTTAAAAAAAAGCCAAACAATATTTAAGGGTTTTAAAATGTAAAATTGAAGTGAATTAAAATTGGAGTAGTTTAATCATTCTATTTATTTCTGATTTACAATTTGTGCTAAAGCACATGTATAGATTCGTTCATGTTGATCCATCATTCAGGCCATATTGAACCACCTGCAAAATACGCAAGTAACCACTACCTAAACACCATTTTCCAAGGTAAAGAATAAAAAGTAAATTTGTGAAAATGAATACAGATATGACAACAACGGCAATCCGGAAAAAATTAATTACTTACATCGCTGATGCTGATGATAAAAAAGTTAAAGGTCTCTATATGCTGGTAGAAGATGAAATCAGTAATGGAGGAAAGTTTCAACTATCTGATGAATATATAAAGATTCTTGAGGGAGAAAAGGAAAAGCATGTGAATGAAAAAAGCAAATCATACAGTTGGGAAGAGGCCAAACAAATTATCAGAGGAAAAAGAAAGTTATAAATGTATCAACTTGTCATAAAGCCCCGTGCCATCCAGATGACAAAAGATGCGTATGAGTGGTATGAGAAACAAAAGCAGGGATTGGGTGAGGAATTTTTGGAGGAGTTAGATAAATTTTATTTTAAAGTAAAATCTCACTCTGAGTACTTCAGTAAAATAAAAAAGAACTTTCGGCAAGCAAGTTTAAAAAGGTTTCCTTTTGTTATCGGTCGATGAAGTGATAAAAATGGTGTTGTAGTTTTTGCAGTATTCCATACCAAACGAAACCCGAAATTTAAGTTCAAAGATTAGGCAAACGATAGACACCTAAATTGTTCATTATTTCATTTTATTCCAACCTTTTTCAGTCTTAATAAAATTAATTCCTCCAATTTCTTCTTTTATTAAATCCCCCTTATTAAATGCTTTTATTTTTTTATATGAAGATGTAAACTCGCCAAACTGTTTATTGTAATTGGTTGTTGCGTTAATGTCATTAGAAATTTTCTTTAAAAAAGAACTATCGGAATCAGCAACGTAAAAAGTATCCATACCTGCAGATCCTCTTTTTGTAAAAACATGTAAATCATTTCCCGCCACTAATTTCACTTTATATTTTATCCAATAGACATCTTGCCCTAATTGATCACTTTTTAAACCATCTATTTTTTTTAAATCAGTATACGCTAAAGGGGGTTTAATTTCGTTATTCAGCGTTGTTAAAACAAATTGTTCATTTGGTAAATCATTAGTGTTGCAGGAGGCAAATACTAAAGAAAGTAAATAAATATACAATGAAGGAAGTGTAAAATATTTCATAGATTTTCAATTAAATTAAGATGAATGTAATAATCTTGTACACCTTAAAAAATGAGAAACCAACATAGGTGTACAAGATTATCACATTTCCAGGGCGAATGAAATAAAGGCTTTGATTGTCTGCAACTATCTTCAATTTTTATGTTTTTTTCTTTCCCTTTTTTTCATTTTTTTTCATTTTTTATCTCATAGATAATAATAGTTAATCAATAGATGTATTAGAAGCAGCTTTCTAAATCAATGTTCACAGGCATTACAGCAAAAACAGGTGTACAACATTATCACTTTCAGGGTACAAGATTATCACTTTCGGTGTACAACATTATCACTTTCAGGGTACAAGATTATCACTTTCACGTTTATGGGTGTACAAGATTATCACATTTTACAGTCTTAATTTAGAAATTCATTTTTTATGCAAGCAATTACCCAAGCGGGAATATTCTGCACAGGTTGGCAATTACGTTTTCTTTCGGACAATTTAAGGGACAACTCTGTAATTTTTGAACGGAAGGCCGGCAGATTATTAAAGTTGTCTAAAATGGTTTCTATTTGCTCTACATGAGGTTGTCTAAATCCAAAGTGCTGTCTTAGTAAATTAATTGTATCTTCTTTGACACGGATATGGTAGTCGTTCTCTATTCTTAACGAAGATTTTGTTTTTATTATAAAGTTCAGATGTGTAATTACACGGCCGCTTTTTGCAAAACTAAGATCGAAAAAGACATCTCCAATTAATTTGAGTTCCTTCTCTGCAGGCCGGATTATACGCCGAATTAATTCTTTTGGCTCCGGATAACTATTTCCCAATACTAATAACTCTTTGAATTTAGTAATTGTCAAAACATAAACACCAATATCCTTCCATTGGCAAATCAATTCATAAATTTTTTGAGTATATTTATTATCGGTTTTATACATTACATCTTCTGCAAAAACTGTAAGCCCATTTGCAACCTTCATAAGCTCCATTGCTGTTACTTTATGCATTGTAATAGTTATGTCCCTGGCATATTTTTTTATAACTACCCGCTCAATTAAGCCGGTTAAAATCAATTCTTCTTCAGGTTTTTTAGCTTTCTTGCTTTTTACGGCCGGCAAAACAATTTGAGCAATCTCTACATTTACTGACCGTAGTTGATTCAAGGCTTTTTTAAATTGAGCATAATTTTTTCCATCTTTGATAAAATCAGTGAGTAAGAACTTAAGCCTAACTGTATCATTTTCGGAGCTTTTAAATAATTCTAATTGGCCAAATTCAGCTCCGCGTTCTAAAAGCGTTATATCCCGTTGTAATCTTGAAATGATCTTCGTTAAAATCCTTTTCTGCCATACCGAATAATTCCACATGGACATAGTTATTCTGTATGGCTGTCTTATTAAAGAGTAATTCTCTATAGATATTAATTCTTTACCCATAACTGTAATAAGTTGCTCAAAAATATTAATTGGATTTTGCTAATACATGAAGTAGATTTTGAAGTTCATGAACAAAAGAAATTTTCAAATGTCCGGAATTTGATTGTAGCATCCAACAATTTTCAGATTCGTTAGGTAACTTCTTAATTAGTATATCTTTGAACTCCCAACTGTCAAAAATGGAATTATAATTGAAATGAAATTTTCTTAACCAATCCTCTTGTAAAGGCACACCTACGATATCTCTATCGCTATCAGGATATATTCTTTTTGAAAGGTGAACAACACCCGGCTCGAGAATGATTACCTGGTCAGGTATAAAAATATCTTCATAACAAACTGCTGCAAAATTTCCTATCCGTAAATCAGAGGATTTCATTTAGTTTAATTTTATCTTAAGCAATTGTTTTGATTCTCTTTCTATCTGCAAGGCCGATCCTGATCTCTCTTTCTATATTTTGTTCCACTTCCATTTCTTGCTTGCCATCGGCCAGCCATTTATCTATCTCGTCTTTTTTGAAATACATTGTTTTTCCTTGCTTATTAAAAGGAATTTGTCTTTTATGCGTTTTTTGATAAAGCGTAGATATTTTCATTTTTAGATACTTACATAGCTCCGGGGATTTCATAATGAATTCATCTATATCTGCCGGTTTTTCTTTTTGTCTAACAAATGCGGCCGTCGCTAAGGCTGCACCTACAGCTTTATAAATTATATCTTCCAGTTCTTCCTTTTCAATGGATATAATTATTCCCTCCATGGTAAATTTTATTGAGTGGTAAATTGATTTCGTATTTCATCAATTAACGTTGATTGTTTTTGGAGTACGGAAATCTCATGAATGATATTAAATTGTTTTCTTTCTGCTTATTAGCTACTTTTTTCAAGAACTGAAATAGCCGAAAGAGCTTCCATATTGTAACTATCACTGGTATGCATGTACGCAAATGTGCTGATAGGTTTTGCGCCTAATTTTTTCTTTTCGATTGTTGCAGAAAACCCCAATAAAATTTTTTGTTTTCCTAATTGTTGGGCTCGCAACACCAATTGATATAACGCCTGCCTGTATATACCATATTGTCGATTGAATGTATAGTCAATACCTATAATCATAGGTATATATGCATCTTGTGTTTTGCAACAAAATATAATACAACAAGGCATGTCATTAGTTTGAAGTTTATTATCCTGGAACGTTAGTTTAATTACTTCCCAATTTTCATTTGTATTCAACTGGCTAAAAAACTTACGAGGCAAAGCGAAAGTGGCCACACCAGGCCGAATGATGCTGCTGGCTGCTACCAATGTGATATAATCATCGCAACGCAATTTCTTTAACAGCTGCCGCATGGCAGGTGATTCAATATAAAAACAACCAATGGTATTAGCCTCTTTTATTTGGTTACGGACATTTGGGTCTTTTTTAAATTTTGCTACATCGTGAATATTAATATCCACACCACGGTTTTGCCGGATAATACTCAGGCAATCTTTAATATGCCCTAATCCTCGTTGGCTTAAAATATCCAATTTATACAAGCCAATATTTTCTGCCACAAACATATCTAACTGTGCAGTGCCAAAACCCTTTGGCGGCATAAACACTGTGGCGTAATTGTAAATAGGTTGTTCTGAAATCAACATCCCGCCAGGATGTATTGACAAATGATTCGGAAAGTTTTGAATGAGTTTACCGTACTGTAAAATCAGCCGGTGAATTTTATCTTCAGCTACGTCTTTGCCTGCCAATGAATCTATTTCCTCCTTAGGCAAACCAAACACTTTACCCAACTCCCTCACTGCCGCACGATATTGAAACGTAGCATACATACCAAGCAATGCCACATGATTTTTACCATAGCGTTTAAAAACATAGTCAATTACTTCATCCCTGTCGCGCCAGCTAAAGTCAATATCAAAATCGGGTGGGGAAGTGCGGTAAGGATTCAGGAAACGTTCAAAAAATAAATTCAGTTCGATAGAATCCACATCTGTAATCTGCAAACAATAAGCTGCAATGGAATTGGCGCCACTGCCCCGGCCCACATGATAAAATCCCCTTGCCTGTGCATAGCGGATAATATCCCAGGTAATTAAGAAGTATGAATTAAAACCAAGGTTATCAATAATCTCCAGTTCTTTTGCCAAACGCTCTGCAGCAACTTTATTATTGCCATATCGAAACTGCAATCCATCATTTGCAAGCTTTGCTAATAAAATTTTATCATCCAATGCCGATGCACTTACCGTTTTTTTATTCTTATCGGTATGCAATTCCATATCAATGTGGCAACTGTCCATTAACTTGTATGTGTTAGTTACTATAAATGAATATGATTGAAAAGCTTTTAGCAAGGCAGAAGGGCTTACAAAATATTCATCTTCTGCAGCCACAGATTCAGTTGGCAATTTGGAGAGCAATACATTCTTATCAATAGCCCGTAGTAAGCGATGAACGTTGAAATAGGTTTTATTTTGAAAAGTTACCGGTTGGCGGATAACCAATTTACCGCTGTATTTTTTTACATCAATGGAAAATAATTTATTTACTTCAGTGGGTAAAATTCCAATGCGCTCATTGGGTAATAAATCTTGCAATTCTTTTGCACCTAAGGGATAAATAACAAACACATCGCTTCTTTCTTTAAAGATGGCATATTCGTTTGCATGTTTTGGAAATGGATTAGCTTCTTGTAAATGCTCACTCAAAAATTGATTTATATGACTAAAGCATTTATCATTGGCTGCAAGGAGGATGTATAGCAATTCATCACCATTACGGATTTCTGCACCGACGATTGGTTTAATACCTTCCTGGCGGCAGAAATTTACAAAATCCCATACATCGCATGTGGAATTGATATTAGTAAGCGCCATTGCCGCAATACCGTGCTCTGATGCAGCTTTTACAAGTTCTTCAGTAGGAAAAGTTCCATACCTGAAACTGAAATATGTTTTACAATTCAGATACATATTTAACCATTTGAGCGGCTAAAATAAGAATTAATACTAAATTATTTAGTTTTAATTTGCTAAAAATATCGGTGGTAGCTTGGACATAGATGATATAGAGTTTAATTCCAAAACTAAATGCTGGAACTGCAGATGCTTCAATAATACTACGAATTATCATCCGGAGTCAATTCAATCATTTTTCATTCGGACAAATTAAATTTTGGTAAATCATTTACTTTTATACCAAAATAAAAAAGTTGGAAAAAAATTTAAAATCGAAACTGAATTTTGAAAGAAGCTTTAGCTACCGGGTGGCGCTCTGGATAACGAGTACTTTCGGTAGTATGCCATTTCTTTGTCTATGCTTGCTGATATTTTTGTTATGGCTCAGCTGGAATACCCACCTGATACCCTTTCTTAAGCCATTCGATCCATACCCGTTTCCAATGCTAACGATGATCGTGTCCTTATTCGCAATTATTCTTACAGTAGCGGTGCTGATCAGTCAAAACCGCGAAGGAAGAATGAATAGTTTACGGCAGCAAATTGAATTTGAAGTAAATGTGCATGCAGAAAATGAGATAACTAAAGTGCTTGCCATGTTGCATGAAATTCAAATAAAATTAGGTATCAGCAATAAAAAAGATACCGTGCTGGAAGAAATGAAAGAAACTTTAGATATACAAAAGATTCATGAATATCTCAATGATATGGATGAAAATTAAGAATAAATTTAAAGGCTTTTATTCAACCATTCGATAAGTTGAAATCAGGCTGAAAAATTTAATCCCTTGCAAAAGAATAGTATAAACTAACGCATAACACAACAAATGCAAAAATTCCAGATAATGTTAAGACGTTTATAACGTAATTAGGAATTGAATTAATAAGATATATCAATATAGCTGAAGCTATTGGCAATAAAATTGTTATAATCTTTTCTGCTTTTACAGAAATACTTTTGGCTGTATCAAAGGTTTCTTTTAATAAAGAAGAGGTTTGTTCTAAAATTAATGAAGCACTTTCTTTAGTTATTTTATTGTAATAAACAATATCACTTTTCCATGCTTCTTTTTCTGCAATTTGTTTTTTAAACATAAGAGTTTATTATATTTTGATTGATACCAAGTATCATTTGCTTCTGCGATAATCATGGGGTCAAATAAATCACTGGTAAAGTTTCTTCTATTTAATTTGTATCAATATTATTGGATATCAAAAATGATAAGATAGCACCGGATAATGTTTCATAATTTTTATCGGGTAAGCGTGGCCGTTATATGGTGTAAAATTAAAAGACCTTTTAACTTGTGAAAACTCCTAATTCTGATTTAGCCCTTTTATACTTGCAGCTGTTACAAGGCCTCCGATAAGATACCATGAGACAGTAAGCACTTTTGTCCTGGTAAAACGGTTTACTGGCGCATCTCTAAGTCCTAGATCTTTTGTGAAAATAACCGTACCTACGCCTGCCGCAGCGCCGAAAATTGCGCCGCGGGTTATTAAATTTTTTTTCTTTCCAAAGCCTATCAATGAAAAGTATAATGCATTCGATACAACATCTCCCACAAGAGTTGATGCATATAACCTATTGCCGGTCGGCGCTTCGTTGCCTGTTGCTTCTATAATATTTCTAAGAGTTTCTTCGCCAACCAGGTCAACACGTGGGGCTTTATCATCAAATCTGCGATAGGTTTCATGGATAAGGTTCAATGCTAATGCACCTACGAGGCCGCCTAATAATTTTTTCATGTGTTTGTATTGAATGAAATATAAAAATAATCTGTTTTGCTATCCTTACCTTTTATTTGTTCCAAAAAATAAAGTGCCATATCCGGGTCTGTTGTTTTGACTGTCCAGGCACTTTCTACCAAATCGCTTCTGAGCGGCCGGTGCTTTCTAACGGTGAGAAATAACATATTTTCAGATTGTCTGCTGCTATACTCCATCGGCAGCAATCCTACAAAGCTGTTTAGGTGATAAAATGTTTCAAAGCGTTTTACATCACCTATTTCTACCATGATACTGGCTGCCGTTAGAGGGCCTAAACGTGGGATCAATATTCACTTGGATGACCAAGTCAATACTGTATCCAACTATGCTCAATGGAATTCACTTCAGGATTATCAGAACGTCTTTACTTGCCTGAAGTAGTGGAGCACATGAAAAAAGCAGCTGCGATTGCTATAGAATTAAACCTGTAACTTACAATACAATTTGGACAGATGACAACAATGACTAAATACTTTCTTATTTGTGCAAGTAGAGACCATGTACTCAAAGGTGTAGAAGGAGGCTTTGCACAGGCAGGACATGGTAGGCAAGATTTTATGAGCAAGCCATCAAAAGGTGATTGGATTGTGTTTTATTCATCGAAAGATAACTTTGAAAACGGTAAACCATTACAAAAATTTACTGCCATCGGACAAGTAGTTGACGAAGAACCTTATCAAAGTAATGCTAACGAAAATTTTAGACCATACCGGCGAAACGTAGAATTTAAAAAAGTGAAGGAAACAGAAATTCGAACTTTACTTGGACAACTCACTTTTATAAATAATAAAAAAAGTTGGGGCTTTTATCTTATTAACGGTTTCCGTGAAATTACAAAGAAGACTTTAATGTTATAAAAAGTACAATGAAATGAAGGTGAACGCACAACAAAAGTAAGTTACCTAAAGTTTCCTGAGGAGTTAGTTTCTTTTTCAAATTTCTTTCGAAAGAAAGATTTAAAAATGAGTTTAAACTCTTCCTTCGCAAGATTTTTTCATTATCCCAAATTTAGTACTTTTTTGAAAATCAACACACCTGGTAACATATGAGTAGTCAATGTTTTTCGCAGCTTAGCTCGAGGGTGGCTGCAAATATGCTACAGTTCTGCCTTTGTTTTTTGTTGAGTTTTTACACTTTGTAATTCGATGTGAAGCGGAAAGAGTGGCGTATATGCAGGCTGTTACAGTCTTGGCAAAAAAAAATACTTCGCTTATTGATTATTTACGATAACAACTTTTGCTTAACTGCTGTTTTCATTTTTGACATGTTGCATATTAATAGTATTTCTTTATTTTTTTTAAATAAACAATGCTACAGCCTTGGCGTGGTATATTTATACAACTCATGGGTAGTAATCGGGTTCATTGATTATTTTACAATTCCAAATTCATAAGGTTGTTAATTTATTAAAACATATTGTATCCTGCTGAGCAGTTTTTTTGCAATTTTTATAATTGCAATTTTGCTATCTTTACGTTTTATTTGTTCCAGGAAATAAAGTGCCATGGCCGCGTCTGTTCTTTTGGCTGTCCAGGCTCACATTTAAAACTTTCCTCCTTACAAGAAAACTAAATGCAACTTTTCGATAATACAATTTCCTCCTTTTGACAAGCCCCTTTGACAATTTATTTTTCTGACAAAAAAATTTTTTAAAAATAAATATTGTGCAACCATAAAGTTGCATATATTTGCAGCTGATTAGTTGCATATTAAAATTAAAAAGAATGAAGCGAGATGTTTTCCAGGCATTAGCAGACCCTACAAGAAGAGCAATTCTTGTATTGATAGCCACACAAGCAATGACGCCAAACGCAATAGCCGTAAATTTTCAAAATACCCGACAATCAGTTTCGAAGCACATAAAAGTTCTTACAGAGTGCCAGTTATTAAAGCAAGAGCAATCAGGCAGAGAAATTTATTATCATCTTAATCCAAAAAAAATGAAAGAAGTTGCCGATTGGTTAAAACCGTTCCAGCAATTGTGGGAACACCGTTTTACCAAATTAGACAAAGTATTACTCAATTTAAAAAATAAAAAAAAATGACAAATCCAACGCAAATTATTGCCGAAGCAGGCAAGCAAGAACTCTTTATTATAAGAGAATTTGATGCACCAAGAGAATTGGTGTTTAAAGCATTCAGCAATGCTGAAATACTGGAACAATTTTTTGCTCCGCCTAACAGAACAACAAAATACGACTATTGCAATTATCAAAACAATGGTTCGTATAAATATTCAACCACCGACAATAATGGAAAAATTCTTTGCACTTTTAAAGGCGTTGTGCATGAAGTAGCATCATCCGAAAGAATAATTCAAACATCTGAATTAGAAGGCTTACCTGAAAAGGGACATGTAGTATTAGAAAAAATGACTTTTGAAAATTTGCCAAACGATAGAACAAAACTAACTATCCAGGATGTATGCATGTCAGTGTTTGACCGTGACATGATTATTAAAAGTGGTATGGAAGGCGGCTTGAAAGAAATATTTAACCAACTTGATATTTTTTTAAAAAATTTTAAAGCATAAATGGAAAATCCAAAAAAAATTATAGCAGCAAAACTTTCTATGATAGCGATTATCACCTACCAAGTTTTGCTAATAGTTTTAATTTTTCTTCGTCCAGATCTTGACCCAACTTGGCATACTATAAGTGAATGGGCAATTGGGAAATATGGCTGGGTAATGACATTGGCATTTTTTATTTCAGCGATTAGTTATGCATCATTACTTGTAGCAATTAAATCGGAAACAAAAGGCATTTTGGGTCGAATAGGGATTATTCTATTTTTTATTTGTGTAGTCGGGACTTTTGGCGTTGGCACTTTTACTACCGACTCGATAGAAATGATAGCAACACCGACTTCGCGAGGACTGTTTCATATTATATTCGGAAGTGTTGCATTAATGCTTTTTCCATTTGCTGCATTAATTATCAGCTTAAACATAGCTCGAAAAAATAAAGAATGGTATTCATCAAAACAAATACTACTGTGGAGTGCAGGTATTCCATTATTTGGCTTCTTATGTTTCATGTTGTATACTGCAATTTATGTAATGCCTATGGGACAAAGTGCTTATGGACCTGGAGTAAATATCGGATTACCCCCAAGATTTGCATTCCTGACTTATGCAATTTGGATAGTAATTTTGGCAACACAAATTATCAAAGTGAAACAAAAAAGTAGTTGATATTCCAAACCATTTTCCAAACTTGACACTGTAGAACTTTTGAAGAAAGCAACATCGCACAAAAGGCGCATTAGGGCTGAGGTACATTTCATCGGCTTTTGTTCTTTATTCAGCAGCAGTTCCGGCTAAAAATTCTTCAATAAACTTTTGTACACAATATGTACTTTTAATTCTTTATTGAGCTTTGGTTCAGGGCTGAAAAATCATTTGAATCCCTTGCCAATCGCCAATGCGTAACGTGGCAATTAATGGGCCGGTTCAATAATCTAATGTAACAATGAGACAAAATATTTAGCATGCATAAACAAATAAAATTTATTACTTCAAAGCACCAATATATGACAAAGGAAAACAGTACAATTTTTTTTGCTCCTCAATTGGTTATCAGTAAAGGAGTTAATGACATTTCATTTTATGCAAACGCATTTGGTGTGACTGAAAATTTTTGTTTCAGGAATGATGACGCTAGTATTCATGTTGCTGAGTTATCTATTAATGGAACAATGTTTCACTTGCATGAAGTAACAAAAACTCACTATTTTCCTCCGACAAAATATAATGGGACAACTACCATAATTGGATTGTTTGTTCCGGACGTAGACTCTGTTATGAATAATGCAATTAAAGCAGGCGCTAAGGAAATATCTCCAGCAAAAGATTATGAGTATGGCTATCGACAGGGAGAAATACAAGATCCATTTGGGCACTATTGGTTAATACAAAAAAAAATCTAAAGACTGTATTAATGAATCAGCAAACTGCTATATCGAAAGCTTTACATTTCTTTATTACAAAAATTATTATTGGCATTGCTGTTCTTGGAGGATTGGTTTTTTTAGTAGAATTAGCAGGAAGATTATTACTTAACAAAACACAATTACCTGAAAACACAAAAAATTTAATTATAGCTGTTATTGAATCGGCAGTTACTGTATGTGGGTATATATTTCTTTTTAGAGTATTAGAAAAAAGACAAGTTAAAGAATTAAGCGCATCATCATTTATCGTAAATGCAATTATTGGTTGTATAACGGGGCTTTTATTGCAAACACTTTTTATTATAATTATTTACATATCCGGAACTTATTCGGTGACTCATGTTAATCCAATTTCAACGCTTATCATTCCATTTACTTTTGCATTACAAGCAGGGTTTGTGGCTGAGATTTTAATTTATGGTGTATTATTCCGTTTAATAGAAGAACAATCAGGAACTGTTATTGCGTTGGCTATCTTTATAATACTCTTTGCAGTTTTACATATAAACATCAGAGGAGCAACATTTGTATCTGTTGGTGCTACGGCTATGCAAGCAGGATTTATGCTTCCTGCTGCTTATATCTTTAGCCGTAGCTTATGGCTGCCAATCTTTTTACATTTCAGTTGGGATTTTGCAGAACCGGGGATTTTTGGTGGAATAAATCCAGGCGCTGCACCAATGCAAGGATTGCTTTCAAATAAAATTGCTGGCTCTCTATTATTAACCGGCGGAAAAACTGGGCCACAAGATTCACTTCAGTCATTGATACTTTGTTTACTCGTAGGAATATTATTTTTATTGTTAGCAAAACGAAAAAATAATATCTTAAAACCAAATTGGAAAATAACTGCCACCAACAAATAAGGCTTCGTCGGACCTCATAGTGCCTCCGATGAAAAGTAAGAAATTTGAAGCTTATTACAGAATAGAAAGCTGGATTTGCGAAACTAAACGAATTGTAATGTGTACTTCGCAAAAGCTGTTTAATTATTTGATAATGAATGGAGGAATATTTTCTGAAAAAAACACTTTCACATGTTCCTACTTTCGGTAATGCAAAAGTAAGCTACAAGCATTCTTGGAGCATATTTTGAAGGAAACCAATAACTAAAAACAAAAATGTGTTTTTGCTATGCAGAACAGTTTTATAAATTTTTATCTCGGTAGAATCCTTTTGGTTGAGAACAATACAAATGTTGTTCAACAAAAAGTAGTTTTTCCAGATAATACCATCACACTTATGTTTCAATTTGGAGAAACCATTTTTGAAAATAATTGCGGAAGGAAGCTGCCTGTTCCTTTGTTTGCTTTTTGCGGACAACTTACAAAATCAAAAGAATTCTTATGTCCTCCGGCCTCTAAAGCTATTCTTGTAAAATTTAAACCCTGGACTGCAAGATTTTTTTTTAATTGCGAACTGCATAAGCTAATAGACCAGGTTATTCCTTTGATTAATTTCATTAACGAGGATATGACAATCCAAATAATTGAGCAGTTTTCTTTAGTTCAGGATAAACGTAAGTTTATAGTTGATTTTCTTCAAAAAAAATTTAATTATATCTCAATTGACAATGCAATTCTTCAGGCTATTGATATTATCAATAAAAGTAAGGGGAAAATTAAGGTTGATGAACTGGCTTGCAAAGTTTTTAACAGCAAACGGAACTTTGAGCGGAAATTTAAAGCACTGATTGGCTTATCACCAAAGAAATTTATTATGAATATCCGCTTCCAAAATAGCTTACATTTTCTTAATGAAAATAACGAGTTGAATGATATTGCTTATGATTGTGCCTATTGCGATCAATCGCATTTTAGCAACGAGATTAAAAAAATTACCGGTATCACAGCCAACAATATTTCCTCTCAACTTTGTCGCATTTCTCCAATAAAATCCATATTTATACCCTCATCTTTACAGTATAAAATACTGTTAGCAGAATAGAAGAAATTGTATTTCAGCAAACCGTATTGCTTTTTGATAATTTTTTTTCGCAGGCATCTGCCAATGCATTTCATTATGAAAAATCAGAGGTTTAAAAAATTGCTTTTGCTTTTAAATGTGGCATTGGCGTTTATCGGCATTGGTCAAATTTGGCTGGTGCAACTTTCATCCTATCCACTTTGGCAGCATGTAGGACCAAAGGAATTTCATAACTATCATATTGTATGGTGGCATAGCATATGGATGCCTATATTTATTCCCGCAGGGACAGCTATCATCACTACCATTGCGCTGTTTTGGGTTCGGCTTCCCAAAGTTTCCCGCTCACTCATTTGGATGGCTTGTATCATATTATTTGTTACCTATAGCCTTACATATCTTTGGTGGGCACCTTTAATGGCTTTAATAGGAGCTACTCCTGAAGAAGTTAATGGCGTTTCACACTGGGCTCCCTACATAATTAATTTTGGTTGGAAAAATGAAACGCAGCAACAACTATATCGCTTGCTTATTAGGTCGCACTGGATAAGGGTTGCACTTATAACGGCTTATGGCATTTTATTATTTTATATATCAATGCTTGAGCTCGATATCAAGAAACAGTAGCACACTATGACAAAAGAGTTATTTCTGCTTTTAAATTTAACCCTGGCATTTTATAATGCAGGCATAATTTGGGCGCACGAAGTAGACATTTTCAGGTCCTGGAAACTTCTTGATCCCGAAACTTTTCATCTTGTGCAACGTCTTCATTGGAAAAAACTTCCTTACTGGGTTTTTATTCCTGTTGGCGTTGCATTCATAGGATCAATAATATTGTTATGGTATCATCCCGAAAAAAGTTCTACATCCGAAATTTGGGTTGCTTTTGCTCTGCAATTTATCTCACATTTTCTTACCGCAATAATGTGGGGACAATGGCAGGCAAAGCTTTCAAAAGATGCGCTGGGAAGCGCAAGTCCCTATCTTGATAAAATTCTAAAGACACATTGGATTAGAACTGTATTAATAAATGCTAATGCTGTTATACTGCTTTATATTACAATCCAAACTTTATAGTATGATGGCAAAAATATTTTTTATCATTTTATATTTTGGAACGCTAATTTCAAATCCGGGAAAACTAAATGTGGTTGTGAAAAATATCCAAGTTGGAAAGGGCAGCATTGTTGTTGAAATTTATAACAGTAAGGAAACTTTTTTTAAAAAACCGCTCATTGCAAAAACAGTAAAGGCAAGCAATGAAAGCCTGGAATTTTCATTTGATCTTTCAAATGGAGAATATGCAGTAGCGGCTTATCAGGATATAAACGAAAATAAATTATTAGATAAAGGATGGTTTAATATTCCCAAAGAACCATATGGACTTAGCAATAATTTCAGGCCAAGATTTTCTGCACCAACATTTGATGATTGTAAGTTTAATGTTACTGAACAAACAACTACAACAATAAGATTAAAATGACACAAAACTTAACGAGTGTATGCCACGCCGTTTATCGGTTTTGTGCAAGAGGGGTGAAGTGCTAATAATGAACACGAGCTTGCTATTTTTGACTTAGATGGAGATGGTAAAAAAGACATCATTGCAACAAGTTCAAATGATAATAATGTTACAATATTTTTTGGTAAATGATAAAACGTTAGTCAGAATCCTCCATTTTGGGGGAAGATCAACAAATAAGCCATCATAACGACTAAAGATATAATCGAATGGAAGCTCGTTTTAACTATTGGTGGCAAGGAATTTTATTCCAACCCGATCAGAATCCTGGAGACTGTGTATGATGAAATATAAAATGGTGGAACATAATTGTTACCCCGCAGAGAATAATTTTTAAAAGTAATGTATATACACCTCATGCGATTTATTTATTAAATCAAATTATATAATTTGGGTAAGGGGTATTATTGATCAAAAAAATTATCTTTAACTAAAGCACTTAAATGCGTTATAGAGAATACAAATTGACATCACCTTTTAAATAACAAATCTAAAAATAATGACCATAAATAAAAGCATTACTACAATAGACAGCGGGCAAGGACAAAGCCTTTCAGTTGTCGGTGACTCATATCGAATTCTCATTTCTGGAGAACAGACAGATAATAACTATGCTGTTATTGATATGTTGATACCACCCGGTGGTGGACCAGGTCCCCATGCTCATAAGGACATTCAAGAAATGTTTTATGTAGTTGAGGGTGAAATTGATTTTAAAATGGAAGGCGGGAGTTACATAGCAAAAAAAGGCGCTTTTGTGAACATTCCATTAGGAGGCTCGGTTCATTGTTTTAAAAATACGACAGACAAGATTGTACATTTATTATGTACAGTAGTTCCTGCAGGTTTGGACAGCTTTTTTAAAGAAATAGGCAAACCAGTTGAGTCAGGTGTTTTTTTAGCATCCCCGAACTTAACTAAAGTGGAGTTGGATAAGCTAAAATCTTTGGCTGAAAAATATGGACAAGAACTTTATCCGCCAGACTATTTAGGATGAGCGATCAATTTGGTATTTGTACCAGGCTGACAAGCACTATTGCCCTGCCTTCACAAATGCTTCAACGTTAGTCTGAATTGTAACAGACATCGCAAAGGAGTAAATAACAGAATTATCACGATGCAGAATAGACAATTAAAACTTAGGCAAACAGAAAAATCCGACTTAGAATTTTTCTTTCAATTTCAACTTGACAAAGAGGCTAATTACTTAGCTGCATTTACTTCAAAAGACCCTACCGACAAAGAAGTATATTTTGGAAAATTTACAAAACTTCTGATTGACCCGACAATAAACATGCAGACCATTTTGGTTAAAGAAACTATCGCTGGTAGTATTGCAAAATTTGAAATGGATGGGGACACTGAAATTACTTATTGGATAGACAGAAACTTTTGGGGAAAAGGAATTGCAACAACAGCACTTAAAAAGTTTCTGACCATTCAAAACACAAGACCTATTTTTGGACGGGTTGCCTTTGACAATTTAGGTTCGCAGAAAGTTTTAGAAAAATGTGGTTTTGTAAAAATCGGCACGGACAAAGGTTTTGCAAATGCACGACAAACAGAGATAGAAGAATTTATTTATAAGCTCAAATAAAACGTAGATAAACAACGAACCGCCAACAAAACGTTTGGCAATAGGCTGGCTGAAGAAATAACAATGAGCTACAAATCAATATCAGCAGTAGTTCCAGAATACATCATAACTTTAGCTTTGTTAACTTCATCTTCAGTTTTTCAAACGGCTTCTGTCCCGGGCTGAAAGTAACATAGATTATCAGCACAGCAGAAGGCCTTGGACGGTTGTGCGTCATGCGATTTCGACATCCTATACGTTGGATGGGATTATTTACAAGAGTAGCCTGTATTTCATGATTATTAATATGACAGTAGCAACTTTTGTAACGCAGAAAAGCGACCTATTCGGTGATGCAATTCATACATTTCTTTTATTATTAATTTGCATTGTTATATTCTTTTCTGCATTAGATAAATTTACACTTTACAAAAGAATTTGGAAACAAAATAATATGCCATGAAAAATATTATTTCAATTGCTACTTTACTTATCACCTTAACAAGTTGCAGTTTTTCCCAGACAGAAAATCACAATAGTAAGAGGTCTGATAAAATAACTATTCCTGCAGGCAAAGGTGCGGCAAGTGTTGAAATCGGCGATTTCAATAAAGATGGCAAACCTGATATAGCGATAGCTAACATTGAAGATAGCAGTCTTACTATTTTACTTAATAATGGTAATAGAAAATTTACTCAGGCAAAGGGTTCACCATTTTTTGCAGGACATTTTCCTAATGATATAAATATTGCTGATATTAATGAAGACGGAAATTTAGATATTGCTTTGGCAAATCACGAGAAAAAATATTTTACCATTTTACTTGGCAATGGAAAAGGTCAATTTAAATCTGCACCAAATTCTCCATTTGCAGTTCAGGTAAAGCCGCATACGCATGGAATTATTTCAGCCGATTTTAATAATGATAGAAACTTAGACGTAGCAACAGATAGTTGGGCTGTTGATAGCATCGTAATTTTAAATGGTGATGGTAAGGGAAATTTTATAAATCCAGTTTATTATGCAACAGGCAAACATCCTTATCAACGATTAAGAACCGCAGACTTTAATAAAGACAGCAATGCAGATATTGTAACAACAAATTTAGACGACAATACGGTAACAGTATTATTAGGTGATGGCAAAGGGAATTTTCGTAAACGATTTTTTGACGCAGGTAATGTCCCTTTTGGAGTTGCAATAGGTGACCTTAATGCAGATGGCAATCTTGATTTAGCAATTATTAATTCACCTACTATTTCAGGAGGTAAATCTGGCAGAGATGGATTAACTATTTTATTGGGAGACGGCAAAGGAAATTTTGCAAAGTTGAAAGGCTCACCATTTGAAACAGGACTTGGACCTACAAGAGTTGCAATCGGAGACTTAAATAATGATGGTTTTAATGATATTGCAGTAAGTAATTTCAACAGCAATTTTATATCAATTTACTATATGAATAAAAATGGCTTACAATCTTCATCTCATTTTCCAATCGGTGAAGGTTCAGATGGGCTTGCTATTTTTGACTTAGATGGCGATGGTAAAAAAGACATCATTGCAACAAGTTCAAATGATAATAATGTTACAATATTTTTTGGTAAATGATAAAACCTTAGTCAGAATTGTATTTGACCCTTAAGACTAAATTATTTGTAGACAATGGACGACAATTTTATAACATACAAAAAACTTAGCCAAGCAGACATTACGAAACTGACCGAACTCATAAACATTTATGCAGACGTTTTTGATACAGAAAACTTTTCAATACCAAATAAGGAATATCTCCAGACTTTGCTTGACAAAGAAAATATAGTTTTTTGTGTTGCACTTTTGGACAATTTAGTTATTGGTGGTTTGACAGCTTACATATTACCTTCCGTTTATTATCCCTCAAGCCAAGTTTATATTTACGACTTGGCGATTAAGCAAAATATGCAACGACAGGGAATTGGGAAAAAACTAATTTTATTCTTAAAAAACTATTGCACAGAATTTGGACACAAAGAAATTTATGTTCAGGCAGACATTGAAGACCAAAACGCAATAGACTTTTATAAAGCGACTGGCGGACATTCTGAAAAAGTAATTCATTTTACATATGACTTGACAAGTGTGAAATAAAAACAACGAACCGCCAAACAAACGCTTTGCCGCAAGGCTTGATAGACGTTGAACATCGGCTGAAATTAGCTATCAGCAGTAGTTCCAGCTCGACGTTATCTATTTATCATTTTGTCGTTACCTTCATAATTAGGTCTTTTTTCAGGACGGGTCAAATCAAAACCAAGCTGCAGTTCCGGCCAGGACATTATAAAATCCCCCACCTGCCGCAATACTCAATCGCGAGCAGCAACCCCTACTGACAATTTTAATTCAAACTAGAAATAAAATTAACTTTACAACAAAAGTCAATTCGCAGTGGAAAATAATCGCTCTTTGGGTTTCTTACGAACAATAGCTTTAATAGCATTGTTATTGGGAGCGGTTAGTTCACTTTATTTTGTTATAAATGCAGGACGTAACAATAGCTCTATCTTGTTACCAGCGCTTTTTGTTGTTTGGGTGCTTTCACCATTTGTAGCTTTCGTAATCATTCATATTATTAAGAAACGTTGGTTGTTTCTAACAAGCCTGACTTTATATTGGTTGATGTTGGTTGTAACAATTGGTTCTTTAATTATTTACAGTGCATTTAATGCACCTGGGACCAGGCGCACTTTTATGTTTCTTATCGTTCCTTTAATATCGTGGCTGCTTATAATAATAGGTATATTAGTATCCAGGAGATTATCACGTAAAACTAATGACACTTAATTAAATTCTAACGTCAATTATAACAAAATGGAAAAGTAAAATTGCTTTTGATAATATTACTTTCTTGGGTTACTGTAGCGAGAAACATTCTTTTTATTTAATGGTTCTTATGACGCTCTTGACGATGGATTTCAAGGTACGTTGCCTGAAAAATTTCCTATGTTACTTGAATGGGACTTTTGACAACAAATGTTTTTCTCATTCTTCGTAAAAGAAGAACCATAATAAATTAAAACTTTTATTTGGACAATCGGGTGTGCTGCTAACAGCAGTATCCATTGCCCCTAATACAATTGAAGAAGGATTATATAATTACCCTTTATGAAAAACAATAGCATTGCAATTAAAAGAACGATACATCAACTACTTTTAATGCTCATCATTTTATGCAGTATAAGTAATTCATCCTGCAAAAAAAATAATGCTAGCAGTAGCGGTTACCCGCCACCGTTAATAACGCAGGGCGATTCAATTTTCATGAATCCTTTATTATCAAGCGGGCCTGACCCATGGGTTATTCAACAGGATACTAATTACTATTATACAAATACATTTGGCAATAAAATAGCTGTCAATAAAACAAGCAAAATGTCCCGGTTAAAAGATGCGACCCTTACAACAATATGGACGCCCCCGGCGAGTGGTGCCTACAGTAAAGAAATATGGGCGCCGGAATTGCATTTCATTCAAAATAAGTGGTATGTATATTTTGCTGCAGATGATGGCAGCAATGAAAACCACAGAATTTATGCCATTGAGAATCCCTCCCATGACCCGTTATCAGGAACATGGACGTTTGACGGGGAAGTTAGAGATATTACTAGCGACCGTTGGGCGATTGATCCATCAGAATTTGAATATAACGGTAATGCATACCTGTTGTGGTCGGGTTGGGACAGCACCATAAATGTAAAGCAGAATATATACATTGCTAAAATGAAAGATCCTCTTACGATAGGGAAACGTGTAATGATTTCATCGCCTACCTATAATTGGGAAATGAAGGGCGCGCCTCCGGCAATTAATGAGGGACCAGAGGCCTTAATAAATCCGGCGGGTAAATTATTTCTTACTTATTCAGCAAGTGGTTGCTGGACGGATGATTATGCCTTAGGATTGCTTTCCCTGAAAGATGGTGGTGATCCACTACAGGCCACTGATTGGATAAAATCTGCAACTCCTGTATTTACAAAGAATACCTTAGGGGGAGCGTTTGGCCCGGGACATAACGGATTTTTCAAATCACGTAACGGAAAGGAAGACTGGATAATTTATCATGCTAATGCTTCATCCGGTCTTGGTTGCGGTAATTCGCGCAGCCCGCGGATTCAAAAGTTTACATGGAACAATGATGGTTCACCTAAATTTGGCATCCCTTCGCCTATAAATGTAGCTATAAGAGTTCCTTCAGGTGAATAACGACTATGTTATGCGCCGCTGGATGGAACGAAGTAATTTGATAATATTATTAGAATCATTAAGAAAATTATGAAGTTGGAAGAACTTATTTTTGATTGGAGGAAGGAACTAGTAAAAAAAACAGAAGGATTTTAAAAAACAGAACTTGGAATGATATGCCTGAGACTTTTAGAATTATTGAACTTGAAGAAAATGAATAATTTTTTATTCTTTGCACATGTTCTTAGACAAGCTAGATAGTGCCCTCGTAAGGGCTAAATATTTTTAACCCACAAAATCAAGTACCACTGTATTTCAGCTACTGAATACTGAAAAATTTTTAGAAATAGATATAGAGCATCAAGGGTAATTCTTGTAAATCAATTTGAAAAGGACTTCTAACAATGAAATTAGTAAGTTAAGGTTTTACGCCATTTGTCAGGATTTCCACCCTTCTGTATGCCGAACCCTTTCGACATAGATTGTTGCAGTTACGATATGTAATGCAATAAGACGTTTCAACCAATCCTTTTTATTACATTTGATATTCATGAAAATTGAACGTCAACTTCAAGGTACTTTAAACACTGTTTTTACTGAAGTTATCAAAGAAAAGGGTGTAGAAAAGCGAATCCATCCTTATACAACTCTAGAGGAAGGTAGAGCAGACATTACTCTTAAAGATAAAAATGGCAAATCCATTTTCTTCATCGAACTCAAAGACCCAACTGCAAAAGATGGTAAAAGTGTTTTTGACAGTGGAGTATTGATGCGAGAAGTTGAACGCGCACAGCGCATAGACATAAAATATTTTGGCAATTGTAATTTCCTTGCTTGCGCTTTCTTTGACAAGGATAAACTTTATGAAAAGGTAAGCGTCAATGAAGGTTTTTTTACACTTCAAGACATTGCACGGTTAAGCATAAACTATTCTCCGAGTAAAGAAATTCTTACCAAGCTTCGCAGCATTGCAGAATTTTATCTTGACCGTGCTATAGAAATTTTAGAACGCAAGCCGATTAAGTTCAGTGACCTGGACGAACTTTTCATTTTCAAAATTCGCAAGCTCATTGAAGTTTACGCCCAACCAATAAGCGGCAAAGTTTGGAGCAGTTACAACAAGGACAAAACATTTAACAGAGACATTGCGCGATACGCGCAAAGTCAGTTGTGGAATAAACCCACCACTTTTGAAGAAATTGAAAACCTCACTCACATTGGAGTGCTCATGCTTATTTCAAAACTTATCTTTTACAAAGCGTATGTAGATAACCAAACATGGCATGCACTTCACCCGATGCAAGTCCCCGACGGCATTAGCACGCCCGAAGATTTAGAAGAACTCATTTGGAAATACTTCGAAACATTTCAGGAAGTTACAGGAAACTTTGAATTACTAATTGGCAAACGCGCTGACATCATTTTCA
Source organism: Bacteroidota bacterium (assembly GCA_030853195.1). Lineage (GTDB taxonomy): Bacteria > Bacteroidota > Bacteroidia > Chitinophagales > Chitinophagaceae > Ginsengibacter. The sequence continues at coordinate 86,844 of JALYVO010000009.1, forward strand.
GAATTCCTTTTGTGAGCGATGCAATCATTGATTTGGTAAAAGAAATTCTTGACACAGGCGGACATTACAATTTCAGCAACATTCCTTTTGATATTATCGGAAGAATTTTTGAAGAATTAATCCGAGAAGATGAACGACATAAATTAGGGCAATATTTCACACCACCACATGTAATAGATTTGATAAACTCTTTTTCTATTCACAAAAGCAATGACAAAGTATTTGACCCGTCTTGTGGTTCAGGGACCTTTTTGGTTCGTGCTTATGAACGAAAAAAAATTTTATGTGAGGAAGAAGGCAAAGGGTATATGCACGAAAAACTTCTTAATGAAATTTACGGAAATGATTTATCAGGCTATCCTGCATATTTAAGTATGCTTAACCTTGCTATACGTAACGCACGCAAACCAAGTTATCCTAGAATTGCCAACAAAGATTTTTTTGCAATTACCGAAAATTCAAAAGTGCTATTCCACGACCAGCATGGAGTGAAAGAAAACAAAATTCTTCCAAAGTTTGATGCAATAGTCGGCAATCCACCTTACACCCGTCAGGAAGATATTGGAACAATGCACGGCACAATTAACAAAGAAAAAATTCAATATCTTATTAAACAAGAATGTGGTTTTGAGCCTTCGCAGAGAACTTCTATTTATGCTTACTTCTTTTATCACGCAAGTGTATTTTTAAAAGACAGAGGTTATGTAGCGTTTATTTGCCAAAACAGTTGGCTTGATACTGATTATGGAATTGATATGCAACGCTACTTAATGCGCAATTATGAAATAGTTGCAATTATGGACAGCGAAGTAGAACGCTTTTTCCCTTCTGCATCTGTAAACACAACAATCGTTATTGCAAGAAAACAAAAAGACGAAGATGCGCGCAATGCAAACACGGTAAAATTTATTTATTTCAATTCAACACTTGCTGGTTCCATCAAAAATTACAAAGGCGTAAATAAATTGCATGATGCAATACAACACACAGACGAAAATGAAACAAATGAATATTTCAGTCTGAATTGTATTCACCAGGAAACACTTTCAAAATTTACCAAGTGGGGAAGTTTTCTTAAAGCACCTAAAATTTATTTTGACATTATTGAAAGAGGAGCAGAAAAATTTGTTCCGTTAAGTAGTCGGGCAGTTGTTAAATATGGCATTAAGACTGGATGCAATGATTTTTTTATTCTAAAAGATATTACTGACAAAGCAAATGACGGTTTTCTCCAAGCAGTAATAAATAATAGGAACGATTTCCAAACTATAAAACAAATCACTAAAGAAAACTTACGTTTGGTTGAAAATGGTTACAACGAATTATGGTTAATTGAAAATCAATTTTTATTTCCAATGCTTACAAGTCCAAAGGATGTAAGAACTTATTCAGTGAAACCATCTTCGCTGCATTACAAATTCTTGACTACTGAAAAAGAAAAAAAAGTACTAAGAAACAATTTTCCTTATTTGTTTGAATATATCAAATACGGAGAAAAAAAGAATATTCATCATGGTTCTACCCTTGCAAACAGAAAAGTATGGTATGATGCCGGTGAAAAGCAATTACCGGATATGTCTTTTAGTTACATGATAAATGATTTTGGCAAAACTTATTTCGCTAACGTGTTTGCAGTAGATAATTTTCAAAATCTTTTCATAAAGGAAAAAAAGAAATCAATTTTCCTTTTTCTTAACTCAACTATTTCGTGGCTCATTCAAAATTTAATTATCAGGACAAATTTTGGCGATGGTGTCGGCAAAATTCAGAGTTATGAATTTGGCGATATGCTTATTGCTTCAATTGATTTAGAACATTTAGAAGTTGACCTTGGCGAAACAAAAAACTACAAAGAAGAATTAGGTGCGCTTGACAGTTTAAAAACTGTAAATCCTGAACGAGTGAAATTAGATAGCGCAATACTTGAGGCAATTGGCTACAAAAACAAACTGGAATGCGAAGAAATTTTGCTTGAGCTTTACAAAGCAACTTACAAACTTATTGATGCCCGTTTACTAAAGGCGCAAAGCTTAAAAGGAGTTAAGGCACAACGCAACAAAGTTGAGTACAGCGTTTATGTAGAACAATTAAAAGAAATGTTAGTAGAAGAAAAACTTGAAGCCAAAAACACATTTAAATTTGCAAAGCGACTTGAAAAATTAGTTCGTGAAATTTCTTCTGAAAGCAAACTTCAAAAAAAAATTTTAGATACCTTTTGGAAAGAAAATTTTGGAAAGGTATTTAATGAAAAAGATATAGCTCAAGACGAACAATATAAATTGTTTTAATGCAGGAACCTTAAACCCCGGTCACTTTAGTTCTTGGCAATTAAGATTAGTCACTTTTTTTCATCTCCAAAAAAGATTTTTACATAGCAAAGAAAAACCCTGTAAAAAAAGGTTCTTTTTATTACAATAATTGCTAACCTAGCTTTTTTTGTTCACTTTGTAAATTTCTTTCTCAGTTGTAGACTTATGCTTATCAGCATATGTTTTTGTTACAAATTTGCCAGTTTTAGAACTTCTATTTACTGTAATTTTTGGTTGACTTGATGATTTCGGCATTTGATTTATTTTAAATTTAAAAAAACATACCGGAAAATTTTTCCGGTATGTATAACAGTTAAGGACACTCGGGAAGACTCAACAAATTATTAGGCATTTCTCCATCTTCAGTGGTTTTAATGTATTTGTTGCCAGCCGCACTTTTCGCAATGATTACATTAACTTCTCTGTAGCCGTTTACTTTGACATAATATTGATTGATATTACTTTCAATCTCATACACTATGTCTGGTTGAGACTTCTTCCATCGAATTGTGTTATTAAGCCCACCACAATTTTTTATTCTTTCGTGAGCGTTAAAACGGTCACTTTTATTTATGCATTGTATTTGAATGCGCATAATTATAAATTTAAAACGAGCCTGCTTTCATTTTGTGGCGCAGGATAATGGCCAAGAACAATTTGACATCTCACTTGAATGAGTATATTTGTCAAACAAACAGGAAGTATAAAAAAAGAAGATGAGTCAATCTCCTTGGTCGAGCCAGACTATTTTTATTTCCTGACCGAAAGTGTTCCACCACTTTCGGTTTTGTTTTGAATTACACGACCTTACCCTCCTTTTTAATTAGCTTATATGTTTTTTCATCTTCATTCAGAGAAATCATTTCATACATTATATTTTTTGCTTTGTAAGTCAATCCTAATTCATCTAACAAAGCTTTAGGATTTATGTAAAAATAATTGCCAGCCTTATTAACCTTAAATGCTTGCGGTTGAACTTCGTTTAGAATTTGTATAACCAAATTATTATATTCACCTTTTATCCCATCTATCCCAATTCTAATACTCATATCATCATTCATTGATAATTTTTTCTGTGTGTAATCTGTAAAACCTATTTTACCAGTTTTTTGGATTGTACATCTTAGATTTGAAGCATATTCTCTTGCATCAAAAAAATTTATTTCATTCTCCATAATGCAAATATAACTTTAATTTTCAATTCACCTTAGTTTTCTTGTGTTACTGTATAACTTTAAATTTTAAATATTAAAAATATAGTATTTTATTACCCTATAATTAAAAATTATTTCGTTAATCTGTGCAATATCACTAATATTCCCGCTCTAACTTAAATAAGAACACCTGGGGGAATTATCCTCTGCCAGATCAAAAAAATTATTTCGGAAAAAAAGTATGCATTAACTGCAAGGTTGAACATAAGAAGCTTGCTGCAATTATTGCAATCCTTAGAAAGTCACATTATAAGTATTGAAAAGCCGCCTTTTGATTGGAATACTCACCCAACGAATATGCCTTATTAATTTGATTAGCATTCTACTGGGGCTGCAACTATTTCTATTATCTAGCAAGATTGATTATTGTAATTTCCGGCTTGTCTTTATAAAGTTTTACTTTGCCGAGATTCAAACCCTAATTTAGAAACTATAATTCAACCCTTCCTTCTAAAATAAAAAACTGTCCCCAATAGTGTCCCAGAAAAATAACTAAGCCTTGAAAGTTAATACAGACAAGGCTTACAATTTTATATAGTACCCAGGGTAGGAGTTGAACCTATACAGTCCTATTAACACAAATGTATTTATTGGCAAAATTTTCTGTGTCTCTTTAATATTTTTACGCTCATTTTAATATTACAAGGGTTAGAAGGCTGTTTGGAAAAGAAGCTCTAATATTTAAAATGTTGGCAGTTTGCAAAAAGTAAAAAACTATAAAAGTGCTTTCCAGGTTGAAGATTTGTAAACTTTCAACCATGCGATCTTGTATACTCATTTAGATGGATATTGCGTAAAAAATAATTTAGACCTATTAAAGGATTTGGTATATAGGAAATTAATTTTTCGCATTTTAATAATTATTTTTACCAGATGAAAACCACCCTTTCATATTTACCACAAACAAAGCAGGAGCAAATACTTCGGATAGTTGAAATTATAAAAGAAGTAGCTGCACCAGAAAAAATTATTTTATTTGGGAGTTATGCGAATGGAAAATATGTTGAACATCGGTACACAGGAAGCGATGGAATTATTTATGAATACATCAGCGATTATGATTTTCTGGTTGTTACAAAAGATAGTCCGGTAAGGGCTTATGATCTTGATGATCAGATTACAACCCGAACTGAAAAAATTCAGCCTGCACTTAATGTTGAAATACACGAAATCGATTACATAAATGAGGGCCTTGAATTTGGTCAATATTTCTTCAGTGATATAGTGAAGGAAGGTATTTTGCTTTATGATACTGGAAATGCTCATTTTGCAGAACCAAAGGAACTAACTTCTGCAGAAGAAAAAGTAATATCGCAAAGATATTTTGATATTTGGTTACCAGGCGGATCAGAGTTTTTAGAGACAGTATCTTTTAGTCTTCAAAGGGGTAAATATAAAATTGGTGCTTTTCTGTTACATCAGGCAACTGAAAGTTTTTATTATGCTACATTGTTAGTTTTTACAGGCTATAAACCAAAAACTCATAATCTCAAAAAATTAAGGAAACAGGCCAAACATTTATCAGAGGAATTATTTTTAGTATTTCCTATTGAAACAAATAAACAAGAAAGACATCTTTTTGATTTGCTAAAGCGCGGATATATAGATGCCAGGTATCGAACTGATTATTTAATCACTGAAGAAGAACTTATAGCACTAATAACGCATATAAAAAAAATGCAAGTTATAGTTGAACAAATTTGCAGAAAAAAAATTGAGTCATTTGAAATTATTCAGTTAAATTAATTTCTCTTTATTTCGTTTTTTGTGGAGATTTCTTAGTTTTTGTTTTCTTCTTAGTTCTATTTTTTTCTATTTCTTCCTTTTCATCTGCCATTTGCTTTTCACTAATGGTATCATACATTTCAGCAAACTCTGAAAAAGAAAATCCTAAATTTTCTACTAAGGTAATTAGGCTAGTAAATTGTATATCTCTTTTGCCTACTGATACTTTTTGAATTATTGTGTAACTCAATCCAGATTCAGCTTCCAGCTTTCGCATTGAAGCAACTAGTCTTATATCTTCAACATTATTTACTTTGTTTTCTAATTCTAAATTCTTTTTATTTTTTAGGATTATTCTAAGACAAGTTGCCAATTTAAATTTGATATATTTCTTTCCTTCTTCTTCCATGAATTGGAAAGTTGAACATTTAATAAAAATATTTTGATACACATTTGTGTACTGAATTAAATTTTACTTATATTTGATTCGACATTATAGTTTTTCTTTTTTTCATCTCATTACCAGGGACCTGAGAAATCTAGGTTTATGAGACAAAAGGAAACCACATACAATTTATTTAAGAGCGGTCGCTCATTTTATTACTGGGGCATTTTCTCAGGTTCCATTAATGAAAAGGTGAGCCCCGCTCTTAATAATTATTATTACTTTCCTTTACCTACTTATAGCATTCTGGAAATTTGGGTCATTAGGATAAATATACTTGCTATCGCATGTTCTGCTAATCCATTTTTGAATGCTAAGGACGCTATTTCCAACTCAAGGAAATCTTCATCATACCCTTATCGACGGATTTTTTTGCTTTTAACGATAATCCCAAATTTTAATTAATGAAAACAACTAACTCAACGATTGCGCGTACAATTGTTTACTATGATCCACTTTTATTGCGCTATGCACGACGTATCATCAACGATGCAGCAGTTGCAGAAACATTGGTCAAAAAAGTGTTGGAAGACCAATATGTTATTGACGGACTGAGGCCATCACCACGTTTGCGGCAAATATTAAAAACAGACCTGCTTAATCGTTGCCATTACTGGAAGCAATCACAAATATTTGACAGGCAACTGATAAAAGTTCCTTTACTCAAAAATGCAATGCCCTTTGAAAATATTGATCATAATAAAAACCACAGGTAAATTGATTATTCCTATGCGAGATTTATATTGTAACCCCCCGGTTGAATGGCTCAAAAATTTGTATGAGCGCAAACCTAAAAATCCTACTTAGGTATTTTTTCTATAAATAAAATTTACACCACTTTTATTCATCTATAAAACAATTGCAATGAAACTGATTTATTGCTTAATGATATTGCTATGGCCTTTTGTGAGCATTGGGCAAATGAATAAGCCACTTACGATCGGAGATAAAGTACCTGATATTACAATTACCAATTTATTGAATAGTGGCATTTCTTTTTCAGAGATAAACGCTTACAAAGGCAAAATTCTGATACTTGATTTTATGTCTACAGGTTGTGTCCCATGCATAAAAATATTGCCACTGCTGGATTCGCTTCAAATAATATTTGATAACCAGATACAAATAGTTCTTGTTACTTCGGAAACTCCACAAAGGGTACAATCATTTTTAAAAAGAAACCCGGATTTGAAGTTGCCAATTGTAGCAGAAGATTCCAATTTGTCCAAATTGTTTCCACATGTATATATCTCTCATATTGTATGGATCAATGGTGCAGGGATTGTAAAAGGAATGACCCACAGTGAATATATCAATGCTAAAAATATTGATGCTGTATTGCAAGGCCAGCATTTGAACTGGCCTGTAAAAAGAGATGTTGCCGATTATGATTTTAAACAGCCGTTGCTTAACGTCAATGAAAACAATATCCCTGAATTTAGCTTGCCAAAAAGTGTGTTTTATACTTCTATGGTTAATTACATGCCGGGAGTACAAAAGTATAGTGAGATTTCATTGGACAACCTAAAAAAAAGGACGCATGTAAGTCTGATCAATTACCGGATTATTGACTTTTATCTTCTTTTATTCCAGCGTTTCAACTTTCCAATGAGCCATGTATCGTTGCAGATAAAAGACAAGGATAGGCTTGTTTACAATCCTGCAAATGGATATTATGAGGACTGGGTAGAAAAAAATTTCTATTGCATGGATGCCATGCTTCCGGGGAATATATCCTGGCCGCTTCAGCAGGAAAAACTGATTGACGATTGTAACTTTTATTTTGGCCTTCAGGGTAAAATGCAAAAGCGAACGGTTGATTGTTTGGTTTTGCGAAATAAAAATTCCTCCGCAATAAATACAAAAAACGAAAGAGGGGCGGGTTTAAGAGTTGGAATGATAACACACCTTTTGAACAATGAAGTAGGCACAACACCTGTAATAGATGAAACAACAGGTACTACTTATGTTACCATTCCAATAACGGAACAACAGCTAACCGATAAAGGCTATCTCCGGAAAATGCTTGGCCAATATGGTTTGGAGCTAATTCCTGAAAAAAGAGAATTGGAATTTCTTGTAGTTACTGAACCATAACATGGTTCTCCAAAAAATTATTTAACCATAAAAATTGTATGATACATGAAAATAATTATTTCTTTTATAGCAGCATTTCTGTTGCTGTTAAATACATCGGTGGCTCAAAAAACCATCAGTGGAAATGTCTACAATGAGCAAACAAAATTGCCGCTGGAAGGAGTTACCGTAAAAATAAAAAACGGAACTTCCGTACATACTGATTCTGCCGGATATTTTATCGTCCGATACAATGGCAATGCTCCCACATTGCTTTTGAGCAGTGTTGGTTATTTCCCCTTAGAAATAACAGGTGGCGGAAAACAAAATGTTTTCTTTTTATTGCCTTATGTCATTGCAATGGATGAGGTAACCGTGTCCACCGGCTATCAGCAATTGCCTAAAGAAAGAAGCACAGGTTCTTTTGAAAAAATTGATAATAAACTTTTGAACCGCGCAGTTGGCAGTAATGTTTTGGATAGATTGGAAAACGTTACCAGCAGCTTATACTTTTCCAAAGTATTGGGAACGCCGGAATTGTTTATCCGTGGTCTTAGTACCATCCAGGGCAATACAGCGCCACTAATCGTGTTAAACAATTTTGCTTATGATGGCGATATTAATAACATCAATCCAAATGATGTGGAAAGCATTACTGTTCTAAAAGATGCCGGGGCAGCTTCAATATGGGGAGCAAGGGCGGGAAACGGCGTTATAGTTATTACAACGAAAAAAGGAAAATACACACAGCCGTCCCGGCTTTCCTTTAGCAGTACGCTAACCGTGGAACAGCGTCCTGATATTTATAAGAGCAGAAATTTTATCAACTCACCGGATTATATCAGTCTCGAGAAATATTTGTTTTCGCAAGGGCAATATGATGGAGACCTGGCTGATATGTATTCCTACCCCGTGGTTTCACCTGTTGTAGAAATACTCTCAAGGGAGCGGAATGGTATCATTTCATCGACAGAAGCCGATGCGCAAATCAGTGCACTTTCAAAAAATGATGTGCGCCGCGATTATGAAAAATATTTATACCGCAAGGCAGTTACTCAAAACTATTCATTGGGCTTATCAGGTGGAAGTGAAAAGATTAATTACTTAATAAATGCAGGTTTTGATAAAAACCAATTGGCACTAACGGGAAACGATACCCGTAGAAGTTCTTTTTACTCCGCCATAAATATAAAGCCCGTTCGCAGGCTGGAGGTTAATTCTTCCATAACCTATACAGATGCCAGGTCATCCAATAACGGAATGGGAAGTGTACTTCCCGGCGGCGGTAAAGGAAGTATATACCCGTACGCAAGGCTGGCAGATGATTCCGGGAACCATCTTGCAATTGCAAAAGATTACCGGTACGGATATATTGATACTACCGGGCAAGGATTACTGGAAGATTGGCACTACCGGCCGTTGGATCAGATAAAAAATGAAACTCATACTACACAAAACCAGGAAATATTGTTCAATCTTGGCATTTCCTATCAATTCGATAAACAGCTCTCTTTTGAAGTGAAGGGCCAGTATCAAAGATCCAATAATGAAAGCCGGGATTTTTATAACAGCAATTCTTATTTCGCAAGAAACCTTCTAAATGAATACACAAATATCATTGTTGGCAGCCCTGCTTACAATATTCCGCAAGGTGGTGTTTTGGATAAAACGAATTCTTCAGTAGATGCCTATAGCCTGCGCACGCAGGTAAACTATAATGCAGTTTTTGGAGATAATCAGCTAAATATGATCGCAGGCGCAGAAACCCGCGAAAACAAAATATCTGCCCAGGGAAACAGGGTTTATGGATATAATGATAACATCCTGACTTTTACAAATGTGGATTATGTTTCTCTTTTTCAACTATATGACAATCTCGGCTATGGTTACATTCCGGACAACAGTTCATTTTCGTCTATGGATAACCGTTATATTTCGTTGTATGCAAACGGCGCATACTCTTATAAAAATAAATATACAATATCATCCAGTGTCCGTAAAGATGCCTCCAATTTGTTTGGGGTAAGTACCAATCAGAAGTGGAATCCGTTTTGGTCAACAGGGGTTAGCTGGAAAATATCGGATGAATCATTTTACCATCTCAGTTGGTTGCCTTTTTTAAAGGCCAGGATAACCTATGGTTACAGTGGCAATATCAATAATGGGCTGTCTGCCCTTGCTATTATAACATACAGCAGTTTACCATCTTCAGTAACGAATCTTCCATTCGCATTTGCCACACAACCTTCCAACCCGGACCTAAGGTGGGAAAGAACAGGAACCATAAACTACGGGATTGATTTTGCAACACAAAAAAACAAGCTAAGTGGTTCAATAGAGTACTATATAAAAAAATCTTCTGATCTCTTAACACTGGTTCCTATTGATCCAACTTTAGGAACCCAGGGGAACTATCTGGTAAAAAATGCAGCCAACTTAACTGCAAATGGTATAGATATAAAATTAAATTCAGAATTGGAATATAGAGGCATAAAATGGGAAGGTCAACTTTTGTTTAGTTATGTGAGAAATAGGGTTACCCGGTATCAGTTAGAATATGATAACAAAAGCGCTTATGTGACTTCAGGTGAAATTATTACTCCTCTTGCAGACAAAGATCCCTATTCAATCATCAGCTATCGTTGGGGCGGGCTTGACCCGGCCAATGGTGATCCAATAGGATACATTGATGGAAAAACAAGCAAAGATTATGCATCCATAGTGCAACCTAAAACATTTAATGACCTTGTTGTAAAAGGAACAACCCGACCTCCCTGGTTCGGTAGTTTTCGCAATAGTTTTTATTATAAGGGATTCGGCTTGTCTGCCAACATTGTATTTAAATGGGGCTATTATTTCAGGCGTTCAGCAATAGATTATTCTGCCTTATTCAACAATTGGTCGATGAACAGTGAATATACCCAGCGCTGGCAAAAACGGGAGATGAAAAAAATACCAATGTTCCTTCTCTTACTTATCCTGCAGATGCCAACAGGGATTTATTTTATGGCAATTCAGATGCAACAGTTGAGAAAGGAGACAACATCCGGCTACAAGATATCCGCCTGAGTTATGATCTTCCAACAAAAGTGAAGAATAAAAAAATAATGAATGACTTCCAGCTTTTTTTATACCTGAATAATGTAGGCATACTTTGGAAAGCCAACAAGCTTGGAATTGATCCGGATTATGGGATGGGACTTCCGGCACCCCGCAGTATCAGTATCGGAATAAAAGCAAATTTTTAACTCTTAATATAATTGTTATGAAAAAAATATCTTATGGTATTTCAAAAATGTATTTACTTCTTCTTATTCTTTTTACGCTTATTGTTTTTAGTTCCTGTAAAAAATTCCTGGATGCTAAAACAAATAAACAACTTGTCATTCCTTCGTCTCTGGATGATGCCCAGGCGTTACTTGATTTTTATGATCTTATGAACGGCTTTTACCCTTCCCTGGGCAATGAATCTGATGATAATTTTTATTTGTTGCCCTCTTATTTTAATAGCCTGATTGTAAAACAAAGAAATCATCATACATGGGCTAAGGAGGCGCTTGATGAATTTGATTGGGACTATATGTACCAAATTGTGCTAAATGCAAATATTGCTATTGAAACGGTTGACAAGCAGCCTGTTGAAATCAGCAATTCAACCAGAGCAAGAAGCATCAAAGGGGAGGCTTTGTTCTTTCGTGCATTCGCATTTTACCAGGTGGCACAATATTATGCACGTCCTTATGACAGGTCAATTGCTTCAACTGTTCCCGGTATTCCACTTAGGCTTTCCAGCGCCCTCGAACCTGAAAGCAAAAGAGCAACGCTTGAAGAAACCTGGCAACAAATTGTAAAAGATTTTAAAAGTTCCATTGCATTGGTGCCCCTAATAAATACACCTTTATCCAGGCCTTCCAAAGCCGCAGCCTATGCTGCGCTTGCACGTACCTATCTGGATATGGGAGAGTTTGAATTATCGGACAAATATGTGGATTCATCACTTCAGTTAAATCATACACTGATGGATTTTAATTCCCTTGATACATCACTTCCTTATCCATTTGTAAGATTTAACCAGGAAGTTCTTTTTCCCTGCATTACACAACTCACTGGAATGCACCTGCAAACAAATTACAGAGTTGATTCTTTGTTATACCAATCTTATGATACGAATGATTTACGTCGTAAACTTTATTTTGTTACTAACGGTCCTGGTACGGTAGGATTTAGAGGAAGTTATGATGGAACACGCTCACTGTTTAATGGACTGGCAACTGATGAAACCTATTTAATAAAAGCTGAATGTGAAACAAGGCTTGGATTCAAAGATAGTGCCATGGCCGATTTGAACAAGTTATTGTCCACGCGTTGGGTTACAGGAACATTTGTGCCATTTAGTGCAGCTACTGCCGATCAGGCCTTGAATATTATTTTAGCTGAAAGGAGAAAGGAACTTATTTTACGAGGCTCCAGGTGGTTTGATTTGAGAAGGCTCAACAAAGATCCAAGGTTCGCGAAAACATTGATACGGATTCAAAATGGGATAACTTATACTTTACCTCCAATGGATCCAAGGTATACATTCTTATTACCGGTGCAGGTTATTGCTTTAACTGGTATGCTGCAAAACAGCAGATAAGTATGAGGTAGGTAAAGTTTTAAAAAAATGGGGAATTTTAATTCCCCATTTCAATAACCATTCATTTTAAGGAGTGAAGGTTACCTTGCCTGCAGCAGGATGGGCAAAATTACCGCTTGCTGTTTTATCGGTATCCACACTAGTCTGAAGTGGTTGATTCAGGTTAGACGGATTTCTTGTTCCTTCTATGGCGCATAATGCAGTGCTGCCGAAACAAGGTGAACTGGTCCCATAGTACATATAACTTGCCGCAAGATTAGGATTACCACTTGATATTGTAAACCATCCATCTGCAAGTTTTGCATCCCTTACATTAAAAGCGCTTGCTGCGATTCCCATAACAATGGCAATTACAGCGATCATCGAAATTTTTAAACGTTTCATAAAATTGTTTTAAATAATGAAGAATATTGTTGACTTCTGTCTGTTTTTTAGAACAGGATTTGATGAAAAAATAATGCTTACTCTTTTTAAAGGTTTTCAGCTTACTTCCTTTTATTAGTACTAATATTTTCGTTTCTTTCTTTATAATAATTGTACAATACAAACCACGACATCAGCATGAAGAATATATTAAAAAGCAGGTGTTGTTTCCAGGTTAGTGAAGCTATTACCCCGCCACAGGTGCATGGCAAAGAAGATTTGGATAACAGCATAACGGATACATAAATGGTAAATGACGCCATTAATACAGAAGCTAGCCACCAACCCAAAATCTGTTTGCGGTTAAAGGCTATCAATAAACCTGTTGCAATTTCAAGCATAGGTAAAGACACAGAAATAAGTGGCGCAATTTTCTTTAAGATTGCTATCTGATTTATTTGATTCAAAAAAAGTTCATGTTGCAAAAGCTTACTGAAGCCGGTATATACAAATAATAACACCAATAAAAACTGGCTGATGTTATTGACCAGATTAATATTTTTTTGCAGAATCATTTAATTAATTGCATGAGCGTGTATTGAAATTCCTTATCAAACACAAAGCTCTTCACTAAAAGTTATGGTTTTGGTCGCAATGATTATGCAACTGGTTTTATTTTAGAAAATCAATTTGATTATTCATTTAAGAAATGAGACCTGTATTTGGTTGGAGTCAATCCATGATAAGAAGTGAAAGCCGTAATGAAGTTGGAAGGATGTTTAAATCCTGATGCCTTTGCAATTTGTTTAATCGTTTTATTTGTTTCTAAAATTAATTCAGCGGCCTTGATCATTCTTTGTTTACGCAGATAAGTAAAGAGTCCTACCTTATAATAGTGTTTAAATCCCTTTTTAAGTTTTGTCTCTCCAATATGAATTTTTGTGGCAATGAATTCGATTGTAAAATGCCTGCTGGTATCAGCATCAATTATAGATTTTGCCTTTTTAATACATTCAATATCATAATCAGTGAATTTCACAAAAATTCAATTCAATAATTTATAAGATTAAATTTCTTTTGATTGGTGACTGATAAATTGATTGATAATTTAGTAGGTAAATTGATGTTGTATAAAATCTGTCTTACAATTTATAGTGGGTTGACCTGAGAATATTAACCTCAAATTTTGTAATTTTTCTTTAAAGATTTACCAGTAATAAAACTGAATTTAATCAGAATGGAAATGTAGTTTTCACGTAGGTATTTAAACCTGAAATAATTCAATTGAATATAAATAAGGGATTTTTTAAAAAGAATTTAAGATTAAATCTACCCAAATAAGATATCAGTTTCTTTCAAGTAGAAGTGTTGAAAACAAAAATTTGTTGGTTAAATTGTTGGTTAAATAAAAAAGCCACTTACTATTAAGATTATGTAAGTGGCTGATTATCAACGTGGGAGCACACGGGTTCGAACCGCGGACCCTCTGCTTGTAAGGCAGATGCTCTAAACCAACTGAGCTATGCTCCCTTTTGTTCCATTAGAATTACTTTGGAAGTTGTGCAAATATAGTAGATGGTATTTATCAAAAAAAATTTATCTTAAATCGATTTGCAATATAATAATGAAGAAATTTGATCATTCAAATTCAACCTTAACCTAACATTATATTCTTTATCATTTTGTCATCTTTGTGAAAAGCCATTTTATATGTTTTCTTATTTTTTTTATTTTATTACAGGAATTATTTTCACAGCGATTGTTGCCTGGTTTTTATACCGGTCTGTTTTGAAAACTCGATTGGCTTCTTTGATGGAAAAGCTGCAAGAGCAAATAAATGCGAAAAATCAACTGCAGCAACAAGTTCAGCAACTGCAAAAAGAAAAAGATATTTTGATTGCAAAAGCCGTTAAGGCAGAATTTCTCAACGATTCACTGAATGAGAAAAATAGCGCTTTTGACCAGCTCCAAAAGCAATATCAATTTGTACAAAATCAATTTTCTGCTACAAAGGAAAGTTTGAAGAATAACGAAGAAAAACTTGCCCTGCAAAAAGAAGAATTAAGTAAAATAGGAGAGAGTTTCAAATTTGAATTCCGCAATCTTGCTCAAAATATATTGGAAGAAAAAACACAAAGATTTACTGAGGTGAATGAGGAGAAAATGAAGGCCATTCTTGATCCTCTGAAAAAGGATCTTGGCATTTTCAAATCCAGAGTTGAAGAAACTTATGATAAAGAATCAAAGGAAAGGTTTTCATTAGGAAAAGAAATTGAGAATCTGATAAAGATGACACAACAGGTAAGCGCAGACGCAAATAATCTTACTACCGCATTGAAAGGAAATAATAAAATGCAGGGAAATTGGGGCGAAATGATTCTCGAAAGCCTTTTAGAAAACAGCGGCCTCGCCAAGGGAAGAGAATATTTTTTACAGGAATTTATTCGTGATAATGCCGGCAATATCGTTAAGGATGAACATGGAGCAGGACTGCAGCCAGATGTTATAATTTGCTATCCGGATCAAAGAAAGATTATTATTGACAGTAAAGTTTCAATGATTGCATGGGATGAATGTATTGCACATGAAACCCCGCAAGATCAATTGCGTTGCCTTCACCAACATATAAAAAGTATCCGCCTGCACATTGACGGCCTTTCTAAAAAAAATTATCCCAAATATGCGCTGGCGCTGGATTACGTCTTGCTCTTTATTCCTATTGAACCCGCTTTTTTAGAAGCCGTGAAAACGGACCTTCAACTTTGGAAGTATGCTTATGACCGCAAAATATTATTGGTGAGCCCAACCAATTTATTCGCGGTTTTGAAAATTATTGCCGACTTATGGAAGGTGGAGCAGCAAAATAAAAATGCAATTGAAATTGCGCATAAAGCTGGTTCGTTATATGATAAATTTGCATCGTTCTTAGATAATTTTGAAAGCGTGGGAAGGAAATTAAATGAAGCTAATAGCAATTATGAAATGGCTTTAAAGCAATTAACCACCGGCCGCGGGAATGTTATTGGGAAAATTGAAGAATTAAAAAAAATGGGTGCCAATGCGGTGAAACAAATCCCGGAAAGGTTGCTGTTGTAAACTTGTAACAATACGATTTGTTATAGCAGAAAGATCATAGCTCATAGCTCATAGCTCACTCAAAGTGACAGCTTCAAGCGCTTGCAAAATATCATTTTTTATATCTTCGATATTTTCTAAACCTACAGAAATTCGTATCAGCCCGGGCGTTATTCCAACTGCTTCCTGCTCTTCCTTGCTTAGCTTGGAATGCGTGGTAGATGCGGGATGAGAAGCAATGCTGCGTGTGTCTCCCAGGTTTGATGTCAGCGAAAGCATTTGCAATGCGTTTAAAAATTTTCTGCCACTTTCCAGCCCTCCTTTCAAATCAAAAGTAACAAGGCCGCCGCCTCTTTTCATTTGCTTTTTTGCAATGGCATACATAGGATGCGAAGGATGAAAAGGATATTTGATGTTGTTCAATTTTGGATGCCCATCCAGGGCTGCTACCAATGCTTCCGCGTTATCGCAATGTCTTTGAATGCGCACATCAAGTGTTTCTAAACTTTTACTTAGCAACCATGCATTAAATGGAGAAAGAGAAGGCCCGGTATTTCTGCAAAATAAATAAAGCTCTTCGATCAAATCTTTTTTTCCAACCACTATTCCGCCCAGAACACGCCCTTGTCCATCTAGCCATTTAGTGGCGGAATGTAAAATTAAATCTGCGCCATATTCCACAGGCCTTTGCAAAATAGGCGTAGCAAAGCAATTATCAACTACAAAAATAAGGTTGTGTTTTTTTGATAATTTCCCCAGCCATTCCATGTCAACAATGTCCAAACCAGGATTGGTGGGCGTTTCCACGTAAATCATTTTTGTTTTTGGCGTTATCAGAGATTCCCATGATCCGGGATCTTTGATATCTGAGTAAGAATAATCAATGTTCCATCTTTTAAAATATTTTGTAAGAATGGTGTGTGTAGAACCGAATACCGAGCTACAACTTAAAAGATGATCGCCGCTATTTAAAAAAGCCATGAAGCAACCAAAGATGGCGCTCATGCCTGATGCTGTGGCAAAGCCTGCTTCTGTGCCTTCAAGAGCGCACATTTTATCAATAAATTCCTGAACATTGGGATTGCTGAAACGGGTGTAAATATTATTTTCTAATTCGCCTGCAAATGTTGCACTCATCTC
>JALYVO010000033.1 GCA_030853195.1 Bacteroidota bacterium
TAACGCTTTCTACCAATAAGATAAGTAAAACAGCCGCTGCCAGTCTTAAAAATTGTGGAATGCGATATGGTTTTTTTGAAATAGGAATGATCTGGGCGGTTGCAGTATTTTTAGGTTGATGACTTGCGATCTGATTTAAAATTTTTTCTTTTACAGAAGAAGAAGGTTGTATGGCATGAGCCTGGGCATATTCTTCCAAAGATTTTTCTATCTCATTTAACTCCTGCCTTAATTCAGGAAACTGGCTCAAAGAATTTTCCACTATCTGCGTTTCTTCAGGCGAAGAAATACCCATAGCGTAAAGCTCAAGTAAACCGGATAATATGATTTCGTCTTTGTTCAATTTATTACTGTAATATTTTCCTTAATTCCATGATCGCTGCTCTCATCCTCGTTTTCACGGTGCCAAGAGGAATCGTTAATTTTTTTGAAATTTCATCTTGCGTAAAACCTTCGAAATATGCCAGGTCAATTATTTCTTTTTGGTCGTTTTTGAGCTGGGTTAGATGATTTCTTATTCCTAACGAGTCAAAACTGGCAGCTACGTTAGTGTTGTTGCTCACGTTATCTACGCTGTTCTCCGCATTTTGGATTTTTGATTGCTTCCTGTAACTCTTGCTCCTTATGGTGTCTATTGTTAAGTTGCGGGTAATGTTTAACATCCAGGTAAATAGCCTGCCCTTGGCACTATCGTAATTGGAAAAGTTGTTCCAGATTTTTACAAATGCTTCCTGTAAAACGTCTTCGGAAAGTTCATGATTTTCGAGCATCTTATAAATGATATTATACAGGGCTCCTGAATAATTATCATACAAATAAGCAAACGCGGATGGATCACTGTTTTTCAGTAATCCGATAAGCTGCTCTTCATTATATTTTGTGGCTCCTGGCAAAAAAATTGTCTATTGTAAATTGCTGATTAACATGGCTCTAAAAATTAAAGATAGTTTTTTTTAATTAAAAAATTAATAATTGACAGATACTTATTTATTACTAATGGACTAAAATTAAAAAAATCCAAAAATTGCTTTTATGAGAAATTATAAAACACAAATTTGGTAACGAATTATACCAAACTAAAAAAGAGGAAAATCTATAAAATGGCTTTCGCCAACAATATAAATAATGTGCTCATTTAAAAAACCAACATTAATTTTAAGGTATAATCACTTTTCAAAATAGGCCACACTTGCGCCAACCCAGTCCTTGTCCATGTTGTATCTTACACCAATCATTTTACCTTTGCTAAGGCGCGCGAGATTAGATACGGCTACTGGTCTGGATTTCCCTTTTTCCCAAAAATAAAAAATCCTTATTTCCGCCTTTGAGGGAACATCTGGCGTTTTTATTACATCAGCATATTTTACTTTGCGCTGTAATATCCAGTTTTCAGGATCTTTCACTTTGTCAATATCAGTTTTGGTAACATCAATAATTACTCCCTGGCCCGCAAAAGAAAATAATGGTTTCAATACAAAATTCTCAAGGTCACCAGGAATGGTTTTCACATCATTTAAAAAAAATGTTTCAGGCACATAAGGATGTTTTATAAATGGAAGAGTAAACTTGCTGATGCGGTAAAACCAGTTAGGATGCGATACCCATTCCACATCAAATTGCTGAGTGATGTCAACAACATTTCCAAGGTCTTTTTTAATTTGTGAAAGCTCGTCAAATATAATCCGGTTGTAAATTCTTTTGACTTCAATTCTTTTTCCGTCTTTTTTATAAAATAATTTTTTTCCTTCTTCTTCTAACTCAGTAAGGCAAACAATAGGAATTTCAAGATAATCCTGTGTGCAATAAAAATCAATTCTCGTTTTTTGTTCGTGCGGTTTTATTTCCAATAAAATAACATTTTCAGGATCGAAACCACCTAAAATAATTTCTTTTAAAAATTGCACATAAGTATTGTCATTGAACCCATTTAAGTAATGACTAAAATTCAAAGGAATATCAAAATGCTTTTGCAATACTTGTGGATAATAAACCTGGAAACCAAATAAAGAAGGAAAGCCTTGCATCTCTATCAATTGAGGCTCCAGGTCGCCGCTCTCATTTTCACAAATCCCAAAATCAAATGCGATAAAATCGGAATGGGCATTTTCGTTGGGCACATTTTCTCCTTTGGGAATTGCGCGTTGTGTAAGTTCTTTAAATTTTGGATCTATAATAATATCAACGATCGCCTCGCAGGCGTCTGTCATTTTTTTTGTGAAATTCTGCGGAATAAATATGGGTGTTTCTGCTATGCGGAAAACGATATCTCCGGGATGCTTACTGTCAAGGTCTTTCAGAAAATCTTTATATTTTTCTTCAGTGAAATTTTGATTAAACTCTTTGCGAAGTTTTGAAATCATTTTTCTTAAATTAGAAATTAGAAATTAAGAATTACACAGCATTCATGTAGTAAACGAAAAAGTAGAAAATCAACATAAACAATGTAACAATAAACCGATAAACTAATAAACAACAGCCGCTAAACTATGCAATGCAATGGTTAAAAAATTAGGAATTATGTGCGAATACGTCCAGGAAATTTTATCAGGATCATTTAACTGCTCGATCATAGATTCCCATTTTGCCAAACCATAATTTTCAATCACTGATTTCTTTTTTTCTTCTGTTTGCAGATGTATGCTCATTCCCACTGCGTCTGCTTCCGGATGAAACTGTGTTCCAATAAAATATTCATTAAAACGAATACCCATGATCGCTCTTTCGAAGGGAACATGAGGGCGTTCTTTTTCTATACATAATATTTTTGCGCCCAGTCCGCGTAAGCGATTGTATTTCGGCTGCACCACCTGGTAATCGCGGCTGTCCACTGCATAAAACGGATCAGGCATTCCTTGAAAAACCGGTTCATCTTTTCCATCATTTAAAAGATGAATCGGAAAAACGCCGAAGGCTGTTGATTTACGTTTTGTAATTTCACCCACTTTATAATAACGGCAAATGAGCTGATAAGAATGACAGATAAAATAAATATGCTTCTTTTGGGTGTTGGCAGGATTATTATTCCAGCGCTCCATTTTTTCAATCCATTCAAAATAAAGATCATCCCATTTGAGTCCTTTGCTTGCGGTAGGGCTTCCGGGGCCGCCGGTACTTATATAAATATCAAAATCAGTATCGGGCAATTCATTTTTAAGGCGTACATCAAATTCCTTCGATATAATATTAAGATGATTCATTTCGCCAAACTGGTTGATGATCTCTCTTATACAGCGCATACCTTGGTTTTGGTAGCCTTCGTAAAGATCCAGGATGGCGATATGAACGGTTTGTTTTTCATTAAAATTCATTTTGCAAATATAAATACAAAGCAGGAAATGGGATTTTGAGCGGAAATTATTTCAGTGATTTTTTGAAAAATATTGAATTGCTACTTTTTCGCTTATTTAGATATTGCCAAAAGAAATATTGATTATGCCAGGCGCAATAAAAGACAAAATCAATCTAAAAAAATGCGCAAACGTTTGTGTGCTTTCCTTTTCGTGATAAATAAGTAGATTGTCTTTGTTTAGAAATCAAAAGCTCAATAAATAATTATACATTTATGAACAAGAAAATCTTTACCATTTTTTTCTTTGCATTTCTTCTTACCAATCTGGCTGTGTACTCCCAGGTAAAATCTTCCGGTGGAAATCTTTTGGCGCCTGCGCCTCCTATGGGCTGGATGACATGGAATTATTTTGGCACTGACATCAATGAAAATATTATCCACGAAATGGCGGATGCCATGGTGGACAATGGAATGGTGAAAGCAGGTTATGATCACATAATGATTGACGATGGCTGGCAGGGAGGAAGAGACAACAAAAACAATATAATTCCTGATCCAAAAAAATTTCCTTCAGGAATAAAAGCGCTTGCTGATTATGTACATTCCAAAGGGATCAAATTAGGGATTTATTCAGACGCAGCACAGCTTACATGCGCTAATTATACAGCAAGCCTCGGCTTTGAAGAACAAGATGCCAAAACATTTGCAGGTTGGGGAATTGATTATTTAAAATACGATTATTGCCACGCGCCAGAAGATTCTAATACAGCAAAAATCCGTTATAAAAAAATGGCCGATGCACTTCGTAAAAGCCAAAGAGATATTGTTTTCAGTATTTGCGAATGGGGAGGAAGGCAGCCATGGTATTGGGCTGCAGACGCTGGCGGCCAACTGTGGCGCACGACTGGTGATATTATGGATTCATGGCAAAGCATGATGCACAATTATGACATCAATGCAAAACTTGAAAACCATGCTGGCCCTGGCTATTGGAATGATCCGGACATGCTCATCGTTGGTTTACGTGGTAATAAAGGTCCTTCTTCTGGTGGCGGCGGCACAGGATGTAATGACATAGAATATCAAAGTAACATGAGCCTTTGGGCTGTAATGTCATCGCCATTGATTGCAACTAATGATGTGAGAAATATGAATCCGGAAACAAAACGAATCCTTTTGAACGATGAAGTAATAGCGATTGACCAGGATGCGCTTGGCAAACAGGGTGCATTGAAAATTCAAAACGAGGGATGGAATGTTTTGGTTAAACCCTTATCGGGCGGCGATTACGCAATTGCCATTTTGAACAGGGCCAATGCAGCACAATCAATAACGATCAATTTTAATGATTTAGGATTGGATGGAACATATGAGATAAAGGATTTGTGGATGCATAAAATTATTGGCAAAGGAAGAACATGGAAAGGAAATGTGCAAAGCCATGAAACAAAATTGTTCAGATTGAGCCTCACCTCAACCCCTGGCCACAAGGCAAAGAGGGGTTAAGAGCCTCTTCTCATCACAAAAATTTTCTAATCAAAATTGATATTAAAGAATGAGTACAAAAAGAAGAGATTTTTTAAAAATAACCGGGCTTACAGGTGTAAGCTTTCTTGGTTCGTCTTTGTTCGCGAATGCTGCAAAATTGTCTTCAGATTTGGAAAGCCCTGCGCACAGCGGAATTGAAAGATTTAATATGTGTGGATATGCTGCTCCCAAATTAGAAAAAGTTCGGGTAGGATTTATTGGATTAGGAATGCGAGGGCCAACCCACGTGTATGGTTTTAGCAAAATTGAAGGTGTAGAAATAAAAGGCCTTTGTGATATTCGCCCCGAAAAAGTTGCGGCGATGGAAAAGAAATTATCTGGTACCAGTCATAAGCCGGATTCTTATACAGGTGATGAAAATTCCTGGAAAAAAATGTGTGACAGAAAGGATATTGACCTTGTAATAATTGCCACTCCCTGGGCATTGCATACGCCAATGGCTGTATATGCAATGAAAGCAGGAAAGCATGTAGCTATAGAAGTGCCGGCTGCAAAAACTTTGGATCAATGCTGGCAATTGGTGCATACCTCTGAAAGCACAAAAAAGCATTGCATGATGATGGAAAATTGCTGTTACGATTTTTTTGAATTGATGACGTTGAACATGGCGCGCGATGGTTTTTTTGGAGAAGTGCTTCATGGTGAAGGTGCCTATTTACACAATTTGCTTGGAGAAAATTTCGATAAAAACGGTTATTACAACATGTGGCGCCTGAGAGAAAATATTGATCGAAATGGAAACCTATATCCTACACATGGCTTAGGGCCGCTTTGCCAGATAATGAATATCAATCGTGGTGACCAGTTTGTAGATATTTCTTCCACATCGAGCAACGATTTTTTAATGCATAAAACCGCTATGGAGCTTGCTGCTAAAGATCCTTTTTACAAAGAATTTGAAAATAAAAAATTTCGTGGTAACATGAATGCTACTAATATCAGAACGCAAAACGGAAAAACGCTTACTATTTATCATGACGTTACTACGCCACGGCCTTATTCACGCATACACTTGCTGAACGGGACAAAAGCATCTGCGGTAAAATATCCCGAGCCTGCTAAAATCAGTCTAGGTGAAGATTGGATTGATGAATCCGGAATGAAAAAACTTGAAGAAAAATATACTCCCGAAATTGTGCAAAAAGTTGGTTCTATGGCAAAGAAAATCGGCGGCCATGGTGGAATGGATTTTATGATGCAATGGCGCTTGATCGATTGTCTTAGAAACGGCTTGCCATTAGACGAAGATGTGTATGATGCTGCATTGTGGAGTTCAATAACTCCTTTAAGCGAATGGTCTGTTGCGCATGATTCAAACTCGGTTAAAGCGATAGATTTTACTGCTGGCGCGTGGAAGACCAACCGACCGGTAGAATTGACATTGAAGGGCGGTGGAACTACAGAAGTAGTTCCTGGAAAGTAAAAAAGTAGTTTTTAAAGGTTTTTCAAAAAATTGAAAGTGCTTTTTGAATGATTAAAATCTTTCCGATTTTAATTGTGGAATTTAAAATGGAGCTGAAAACAATATTGGTGTCAACTATTATTTTATTTTCACTTTTGTGAAATGATAAATTTGAATCGCATTCAACTATTCTGTTGTCTGCAAGGCCTGATGTATAAGTATCATTTTGTTTGCAGTTGGCAATATTTGTTCACGCCACAGCCTTATTCACCAAATCCGCAGCCTCGCTCAATAAAATCGCAGATTCAACTTTCAATCCGCTTTTATCAATTAGTTCTTTTGCAACTTCTGCATTGGTTCCCTGCAAACGAACAATGATTGGAATTTCTATATTTCCTATAGATTGATATGCGTCTATAACGCCCTGTGCTACTCGGTCACAGCGCACAATGCCACCAAAAATATTAATAAGGATCGCTTTTACTTTTGGGTCTTTCAAAATAATTCTAAATCCTGCTTCTACTGTTTGTGCATTGGCTGTGCCACCAACATCTAAAAAGTTTGCCGGCTCGCCACCACTTAATTTTATCATATCCATTGTAGCCATCGCAAGTCCGGCGCCATTCACCATGCAACCTACATTGCCATCTAATTTTACAAAATTTAAATTATATTTTGCCGCTTCCACTTCGGTTGGGTCTTCTTCACTCACATCGCGCAATGAGGCAATATCAGGATGTCGTATTAAAGCGTTATCATCAATATTCATTTTACAGTCCACGGCAATTAATTTGCTGTCGCTTGTTTTAAACATAGGGTTTATCTCCAGCATGCTACAATCGAGGCCCACATAAGCATTGTATAAATTGGTGACAAATTTTACACAATTTTTAGAAGAGCTTCCGTTCAAACCAAAATTAAATGCAATTTTTCTTGCCTGGAATGGTGCCAATCCTCCACCCGGATGAACCCATTCTTTAAATATTTTTTCAGGAGTTTCATGTGCCACATCTTCTATGTTCATCCCGCCTTCGGTGCTGTACATGATCACATTTTTTCCTTTCGACCTGTCGAGCAAAATGGACAAATAAAATTCTTTCACTGGCTCTGCGCCATCATAATAAACATCCTGCGCAACGAGAATTTTATTGACTAATTTTCCGGCTTCGCCCGTTTGAATGGTTACCAGCGTGCCACCTAAAATATTTTGCGCGATTGTTTTTACGTCTTCAGCATTTTTTGCAACAGCTACGCCTTTTTGTTCAGTTCCTTTTATTTTTCCTTTTCCTCTTCCACCGGCATGTATCTGCGCTTTTATTATCGCAAACTTGCTTCCATACTGGCTATTAATAAAACGATATGCTTCTTCCGCTTCAGCTACTGTACTGCATGCAATTCCTTCCTGCACGGGAACATTGTATCTTTTCAACAATTCCTTGGCCTGGTACTCGTGTAAATTCATAAAAAAGTTTTTGCGAAGATAAAGTCTAATTGGTAAATGGAATTAGGAAGAATGGTGCATTTATATTTACAATCTTGCCTTCCATATGAAAAATAAAAAAGCGGAAAAACTACTTTTTAGCTTCTCAGCCATTGCTCGTTATTCTATTTTCAATCTATTTTCAATATCCATTTTTTGGTGTAGAATTCTGATAATTTCAATAACATCTTCATTAAATTTTCTATAAAAAATTAGATGTGATTTTACTTTTGCCGCGCGATAACCTTCTTTTACATGTTCCATTGATTTTCCGCTTTGAAAATTGTGTGTCAGATATTCAATTTCATCAATTATTAAATTGTAGTATCTGTCGGCTTGTTCAACAGACCAGGCCTCTTTTGTGTACAACCATATATTTGCAAGATCTTCTATAGCTTTTTGACTTATCCGATAGGTCTTCATAAATGCTTTTTATGTAAGCCCAATAAATGTTTTTTCGAATCAAATTTTTTAATTATCATGTTATTTTCGCCAAGTTCAAGGTCTTTACGTAATTGCGTAAGCTTTTGTTCTTCCGATTCTAATAATCTTAAAGCTGATCTAACTACTTCACTTGCGGAGCTATACCGTCCGGAATCAATTTCATCAGTTATAAAATCATCGAAATGATTTCCAAGTAATATTGATGTGTTTTTTGCCATTTTATAATATTTTTTCAAAAGTACCAAAAATTGGTATTTTGTCCTGGAAAAACCTTTTTTGCTGAATTTTTTGTGTTAATTGTTCCTTGTCATTTTGTTACACGCCTTCATCTTTGATAATTTTGCCGATAAGAAAAGCTTTTGCTTTTATTTTCAAATTCAGTTCTTTAGAATTTTCTAAAAATAGTCCCTACGCTACGCATAACCAATAACAAAAACCTAAAAATCTACTTTCTCACTTTTCTAAGTTCAACTTCTTTATAAACCTTCTAACATTTTCTTCGCTTACCTTTGAAAACAATTTTTAAAATTGCTTATGCTGAAAGAAATTAATGAAGCCGTAGATTTTATTCAATCGAAATACAACATCAAACCTTCCGTTGGAATCGTTTTAGGGAGCGGGCTTGGAAGCTTTACTAATGAAATGGAAATTGAATTTGAAATTTCTTATGCAGACATTCCTCATTTTCCGATAAGCACAGTTGATGGTCATAATGGTCAGTTATTTTTTGGAAATCTTTCAGGCAAAAAAGTCGTTGCTATGGCAGGCCGTTTCCATTATTATGAAGGCTACACAACTCAAAATGTAGTTTTTCCAATTAGAGTTTTGAAATTCCTTGGAATACAAACATTATTGATCAGCAACGCCGCAGGCGGAATTAATACTTCATTCAAAGTTGGCGATTTGATGATCATCAAAGATCACATTAGTTTACTCACTTCAAATCCTCTTTTGGGAAAAAATGAAGATGAATTGGGTCCGCGTTTCCCTGACATGAGCGAGCCTTATAAAAACTATCTGATTGATAAAGCGATAGAAATTGCGCGGCAAAATAAAATAGAAGTAAAAAAAGGAGTTTACGTAGGTGTTACCGGGCCTTCGTTTGAGACAAGAGCAGAATATAAAATGTTGAATATTCTTGGTGGCGATGCAGTGGGAATGAGTACCGTGCAGGAAGTCATCGCCGCTGTGCATCTGAATTTGCAGGTTTTTGCCATGAGCGTGATCACGGATATCGGCATTCGGAAAGAAGAAAATAAAATCACTCATGAAGAAGTTTTGCAGGCCGCCAAAGAGGCAGAGCCTAAGCTTACTTTGATATTTAAACAATTGATCGCGCAGATATAAGAACAAGTGCATGGCCATTTTACAAAAAATATTTCAAGATAAACTTCGCATCAAACAATTTGGCTTTGCATTTATTTTACTTGCCTGCTCTCATGTTTCTTTTGCACAGATACCACGCCTGCCTGGAGGATTGCCTAATTTTAGCAGTGGAGGAAGAAGCCAGAGTAAAGACACCATTGGATTTCAACACCGCAATGATCTTGCAGATTCTATTACCATTTCTTATCGCTACCTCGATTCTTTAAAAAACGATCTTCTTGATTCTTCCATCAATGATTATGGCAAAATATTTACGGTACCGTCGGATTATGTTACACTTGGAAACAATGGCAGTGCGGCATTTCCTGTTTTGTTCACGCCAATATTGAAAGCCGGTTGGGATGCTGGCTTTCATGCATTTGATTTATACAAATACACGATTGAGAACACGCGCTTTTTTAAAACCACCAGGCCTTTTACCCAGCTTAGTTATTTTTTAGCATCAGGTAAGGAACAGGTAGTCAAAGTGCTTCATACCCAAAATATAAAACCAAATTGGAATGCAGGAATGGAATATCGCCTCATTTCGTCACCGGGTTTTTTTCAGACGCAAAATACAAATCATAATAGCTATAGATTTTTTAGTAATTACCAGGGAAAAAGAAAAAGATATGCGGCTTATTTCGTTTTGCTCGGCAATAAAATTTCTTCTTCAGAGAATGGTGGCATAGTGAATAATTCATACCTGCAG
This sequence comes from Bacteroidota bacterium, assembly GCA_030853195.1. Classification (GTDB taxonomy): domain Bacteria; phylum Bacteroidota; class Bacteroidia; order Chitinophagales; family Chitinophagaceae; genus Ginsengibacter. The sequence continues at coordinate 10,241 of JALYVO010000033.1, forward strand.
GATCCTAACAGGAAAATTCGTTTGTCCATACCTGTTAATCTTGGAAGCGACACATTGCAAAGCTTCAGTGTCTTTTCTACGAAACTATCCACTGGCAACCTTTACAGCAATTTCACCGCATTCTTCCGGCAGAGTTATGATTTCGGTATCAAAGACTCAATCATCATCAACGACAGCACGACGGATTATTTATTTTATCCGAAATTTCGTTTTCAGCATACTATCAATTTCTCTTCTTCATCTTATAAATTTAAAGACACTATTGCTAATGTAGGCTATGCAAAAAATGATTCCACTTTTTTTAACCAGCGATATGATACAACTCTGAACCCTGCCAATGGTTTGAATTTCTCTGTTCAGGATCAATGGAAATTTGTTTCAAATGATTTCGCAATAAGGCAATTTCCGGAAACAAAAAATCCTGGCCAGTTCATAGAAGCTGGCTTACGCCTGGAAAATTTTTCAGGATATTTTTATTCTGGAAAAAAGAATTTTTATAACGTTGTTTTGCATGGAGAATACCGTAATAAAACCCGAAACAGAAAATGGGATGCATTATTGAACGGCGAATTTTATGCAACAGGGCTTAATGCAGCAGACTTCAATGTTTATGCTACTCTTACAAGAACTTTGAACAAAAAATTAGGCGATGTGCAGGTTTCTTTTCAGAATGTGAACCGCTCCCCTTCTTATATTTTTGAAGGAAATTCTTCTTTCAATTTCAACAACCATCTAAATCCCAAAAAAGAAAATATTACAGTATTGACCGCCATGGCCAATAACCGGAGGTTCAATCTAATGGCAAGAAATATTTCTATAACTAATTACACATATTTCAAAGATTATGTGCATTCTGCCCAGTTCAATGGACTGGTTAATATTACACAGTTTACTGCTTCTACAAAAAACAAAATTATCGGTCATTTCAATTTGTATAGTGATTTTATTGTACAACAAACTACCGGCAATAATCCAATACGTGTACCATTATTTTATACAAGGCAGAGGCTTGCTTTTGAAGGAAACTTTTTCAAAAATTTAAACCTTAGCGCAGGCCTTGAAGTGAAATACAATACTCCATATAAAGCCAATAATTATTCACCTGTAATGGGACAATTTTTTCCACAGGATAGTCTCACCATCAGTAATCTTCCGAAAGTGAATGTGTTTTTTAATTTCAGGATAAAATCATTTATCGCCTTTATAACTATGGAGAATCTCAATACAGTAGATATTTCCCATGGCTTTGGTTTCACCAATAATAGTTTTGCCGCCCCCCTTTATCCTACTCCAGGGCTAATAATTAGATTTGGACTGCAATGGGGGTTTGTGAATTAGAAAAACCGAAAACCCTGTGAACATTCAGATTCACATCATGCATCAAATTCTTTTATGCATGAAAAAATTTTATAAACTTAAAATAAAAGATTATTTTAGATTTTATTATTTAAACTGACATTTCCCCCGCTATTTAAATTTTAATTCTAACCCTTAAATTATAGCAATTTCTATTTGCATTTAATAGGCCGAATATCATTTGCAGTCAAGTTTTAAAAATAAATATTGGGAAATAGAATGATCATAAGAAGAATTGCTCCTTCAGATAATGAGCAAGTCGCTGTTATCGTACGTGACGCGTTGGAAGAACTAAATGCAATGAAGCCAGGAATAGCTTATTTTGATCAAACTGCTGTTCATTTAAATGAGATATTCAAGATCAAAAGATGGGGTTATTTTGTAGTTGAAATCAATGGGGAAATCGCGGGCGGTGGTGGTTTTTATTCAACTGAGGGCTTACCCGAAAATATTTGCGAATTGGTAAAATTTTATATTTCAAAAAAATTCCGGCGGAGAGGCTGGGGCCAAAAGCTTCTGTACAAATGTATGAATGAAGCCAAGAAAAATGGATATCATAAAATGTATCTTGAGGCTATGCCAGAGTTGGTAAATGCGGTAACCATGTATGCAAAAAACGGGTTTAATCATATTCCACAATCATTGGGCAACAGCGGCCATAAGGATTGTGATGTTTGGATGATGAGAGATTTGTGAGAAAACTCTAAATATAGTTTTCTACTTTTTATAGATGTAAATCAATTTAGTGATTTATAAATCAAAACAGGAATCCATACACACTCAAGGAATGAATAAAAAACTAATGCTCATCATCTGCAGATTTGAATTCCTTTCTTTTGTAAATTCTTTATAAATAAAAACCGTAATAATTGATGGAATTTGTAAATGGTTGGCTGAACATTTTAGGAGAAAAGCATGAATGTAGTTTTTATTCTTTTTTTAATTTCTTTCTTGAACCTTCTATGTTTGGCAATAATCCTGTAATTATTCCGATCAAAGGAAGGTAAGAGCACAGATGAAATACGTACAAAATGCTGGTTTTATCCGCAAGGTTTCCTAGTAATGCAGAACCGATTCCCCCCATGCCGAAAGCAAATCCGAAAAATAAACCCGCAACCAATCCTACTTTTCCAGGGATTAGTTCTTGCGCGTAAACCAATATCGCAGAAAAAGCCGAGGCCAGGATAATACCGATCGGCACAATTAAAACGCCTGTCCAAAAAAGATTGGCATAAGGCAATAGCAATGCAAAAGGAGCAGTGCCTAATATCGAAAACCATATCACATATTTTCTTCCAAACCTGTCTCCAACGGGGCCTCCGATCAAAGTGCCGGCTGCTACAGAAAAAAGGAATACAAATAAATATATCTGTGAGGTTTGGATTGGCACATGAAATTTGTTGATCAGATAAAAAGTAAAATAACTCGTGAGGCTTGCCATGTAAAAATATTTTGAAAAGATCAGCACCAACAAAATAGACACCGAAAAGGCAATCTTTCTTTTTGAAAAGACGGGTATCAAAACCTTTGTTTTCTGTACTTGTTTTGACCTGGTCTTCAACACATAATTTTTATACCAATTACCTACTCTCGTTAGAATAAAAATTGCCAATAAAGCTATCAGCGAAAACCAGATAATGCTAAACTGCCCATAAGGCACAATGATCCAAGCCGCGAGCAAAGGGCCAATAGAACTACCCATGTTTCCTCCTAATTGAAAAATAGATTGTGCTAATCCTGGTTGTATACCCGCAGCTGCATGTGCCATTCTTGAAGATTCAGGATGGAAAATAGAAGACCCGATACCAACCATTGCAACGGCAACCAGCATAAGATGAAAACTATTTGACATTGACAAAATAATCAAACCGGTTAGCGTAAATCCCATTCCCATAGCCAGAGAATATGGTTGAGGATTTTTATCGGTATATAAGCCCACAAAGGGTTGTAACAAAGAAGCTGCCATTTGAAAAGTGAGTGTAATTAAACCTATCTGAGAAAAAGATAAATGATAATTGATTTTTATAACAGGATAAATCGCAGGAATTAAAGATTGAATCGTATCATTCAATAAATGTGAAAAGCTAATAGCAAATAAGATTGGATAAACCGTTTTTTGAAGTTCAATATCTAATGAGGCGGAGCTATTCATTTTATATTTTTAGGACTGCAAAATTAAATAACCTTCAATAAAAGAAAAAATGACACAAAAGGTTATGTCATATTCTGATAAACCAAAAAGTAGCTTTTGAAAATAAAAACGTCGAAATTAATTTTTAACTTGAGTAATATCTTAAAATTATTTATGAACACTTTGAAAATGTTTTTTTCCTGCATTGCCATTTTTATTTGAGGTAATTCGTTTTCACAAAACGGTAATGTTTTAAGAAATAGTGCGCTTGGGAAATTATCAGTTTTTACCGGAATATGGAAAGCGAAAAAAGATGATGCTTATAAAGACAATACGTCCGCGGTATATAGTTGCAAATTATCTACGAATGGAAATTTTTTGATTTGCGATCAAACAGTAACAAAAAAAGATGGGATTGGAAATAATCTTGCAATTTATTCGTATGATAGCCTTGATCATTATACCCTTAAGCTGGTTGGTATCAAAGGAATGGAACCGTTCTCAATTCCTGTATTGAGCCACGGTGACACTTTAACTTATCCGGGATCCTATACAGCCAAAGGGCATAAAATTTATACACGTACTTTAAATATTTTTGCAAGCGACTATTCTTACAAATATTTTGTACAATCTTCAAAGGATGGAAATAACTGGAGTACAACAATCTCAGGAACGGCATATAAAATTGAACAGTAACGGTAATACATAAACGCAGTTAATCCTACCAAGTAATTTTTAAGATGATTTGGTATCTTCAAAAGATCAAAAAACGTAAGAAACAGTATCCGCGACAGATTAGTTTATCCGAAAAATTACGAAATTGTGCCTAGTCTCAAAAAGTTTGGAATTTCCGCTAACAAATAAAAGATGCGGTGAAGAAAGTGGGGAATTTAGCAAAAGATGCAGAAGAAAATATTAAAAGAAGAAAATAGAAATTTGCTTGCAAATCTAACTGTATGATATTCAGGTGTAAGAAAAATATTTTCCTTACACCTGAAATTTTGTAATTCATACATATTAATCGTGACCTTCTAATTTCACGAGTTTATTGTATACACCCAATAGTAAAAATGGTGCAGCCCACTGACCAATAAAAATACTGGTATGTTTGCTTCCTGACAATTTTAAAGTCAAAGAGATCGCCATTGAGCCTAAAGCAGCCCATAAGAAAACATCTGATGGAATTTTTGCTGTTTGTTCTTCAATCGCTGTAGCTACTTTTCCTTCTTTGTGTTCTGGGTTTGAATTTTCCATGATATATATTTTTAAAGTATGAATGAGTGCTAACTCAATATTCATGCCACGTAACTTGTTTTTTGTTCGTTATAATCCAGCATGTTTCCTCAAGATTATCTTGTAAGATTCGTCTTTTCTGAAATGCCATTTATAATTATTGGTGATGCCAGAGCACCATTATTACTATATAGTTTAGGTGTTGGAAAATACTTTTACTCAAGCCGTTGTTTCTCCGGTAAATATTTCCAGTATCGCTTCGGCATGTGTTGAATGTGAAGCTTCATATTTTTTCTTGCTGAAATATTTACGCTATCGAAATATGTACGCCAAAGTTGTTGATACAATTGTTCCTGATCATCCAATATCGACGTGATATTTTTACCATTACAAGTGTCTGGAGAAAACAAAAGAGATACCGTTTCTACTTTGTGCAAATCGTAAAAAATACCGTATTTTCTTTTACTATCATAAATCAACCAACGTTGATCAGCATAGCGGTTCTTGAAATGCGTCCAAATAATCGGCAGCACATTATAATCTGGTTGGCAAATCGCATAATATACACCATCTTTAGTTTTTTGAAACCGGATAAATGCTTTCATTCTATGTTTTTCCCGATCCACTTTTCGTGCCGTTTGAGTTATATATAATACGTCGAAATTTGTATAATCATCTTCGATGGATCTGTTATTAGCAAAAACATATTGCACATATCTAAGTAAAGTATTTTCAATACCAATTTCTTCTGAAAGAAAAGTTTTATAAAGCTGATCTAATGCTTTAGGTGATATTTTATGCGATAACCCTTTGATTACCCGGCAGGCCTTTTCAGTATCTGTAGTGGTATTGTGAACTTCTCCGAAAATTGAAGGGGAATAATGATCTGTAGTAGCTATGGCCGCGTCATTGATCTTATATTCATAAACTTCAAAAACAACTGTGAGCCATCCTTCAAAACTGCCATCATAGATAACTGATGCCATTAGAATAACTTTAACTGTGGCGAAAAATTTGCTTGATACTTGCTGATTGAATTATGCAAAATCAGTTCTTTCAATTTTGAAGGAAGCATATCTCTATAAAGAAAATCGGGGCTTTTACAAACGATAAAATGCTTTGCCCTGTTTAAGGCAATTCCGAACTTTTTCAAATGTTCGAAGGTTAACTTATGAAACTTTCGTGCAGCGATAATTTTTTTTGCAGAAGGAACTCCAATGCCGGGAATTCGCATAATAATTTGAAGGTCGGCTTTATTAATATCAACAGGAAACAGTTGCATATTGCGAAGTGCCCAACTCAACTTAGGATCAATATCCATATCAAGATTTGGCTGCGCGGGATCTATGATCTCATTAATTTTAAAACCATAAAATCTCATCAGCCAGTCTGCCTGGTAGAGCCGGTTCTCACGTATCATTGGCACAGGCGTTCCTATAGCAGGTAAACGGTTATCATCACTTATGGGTACATATCCGGAATAATACACACGCTTCAATTTCATTTTATCGTAAAACTGATTCGCCATCCAAAGTATTTGCAAGTCATTTTCTGGTGTAGCACCGATTACCATTTGCGTACTTTGCCCGGCCGGTGCAAATAAAGGTGTCTTTTTATAAAGTTTCTTTTCCTGGCGATTTTCTTCTATAGCTCTTTTCAAATATTTCATAGGCGCAATCATGTCCTTCCTGTTTTTGTCCGGAGCCAATAATTTGAGGCTTTGCTCGGTTGGCATTTCAACATTTACACTAAGCCGGTCGGCATATAAACCTGCTTGCTTCAACAATTCATCACTTACACCCGGTATGGCTTTCAAATGTATATATCCGTGAAAATTTTCTTCAAGGCGTAGCTTTTTTGCTATTCTAACCAGCCGCTCCATAGTGTAATCTGCATTTTTGAAAATTCCAGAGCTGAGAAATAATCCTTCGATATAATTGCGCCGATAAAAATTGATAGTAAGATCTACCACTTCTTGTACAGTAAAAGCAGCACGCTTTACCTCATTGCTCTTGCGGCTCACACAATATGCGCAATCGAAAATACAATGATTCGTGAGCAGGATTTTTAACAATGAAACACATCGCCCATCCTGAGTATAAGCATGACAAATACCGTGGCTGGCATTTCCCAAACCTTTATTTTCATTTTTCCTGTCGCTACCGCTTGATGCACATGACACATCATATTTTGCTGCATCTGCCAATATGGATAATTTTTCTAAAATCCGTTCACTCATTTAAATTTATTTAGCACAAATATACTAATTATTTTAGCAAAATACAAATAATTTTAGTAGTAATATTAGAACCATTTAAAAAAAGCCTGCATTAGAAATTATTCTTTATGATCTTTAAGGTTTTATTGTCCTTTTCTCCATTGAAGAATTTTTCTAAAACTAATTTAAAAACAGGATCACTGTTGTGTATTGAACAGAATAACGTAGCTGAAGACTTTAGCTTTAAATCGTCAGGGCTTCCAAAGATTTTATTTAAATCATTAGTTTCGAGTTCAAGTAATTTATTGCAAATTTCAATTAATCTGCTTCCTAAGATTGGATGCATTAGAAATTCCTCCGCTTCTTTAATGTCTTTTATTGCATAAAATTTTGAAGTTTCACTGAAGCCTAATCCTTGTATTTGAGGAAATATATACCACATCCAGTGACTTTTTTTTCTACCATTTTCAATCTCTGATAATGCAATATGATAACTTGCTTTCTGTGCGTCAATAAATCTTTTTAAATTATTTTCTTTGATCATAATTGTTGATTATAATGACAAATGAGCAAATAGAAATGTAGCGGCAATTGTAAAATATAGATTCCCAAAGGTATTTCACAGAGAAGAATATTGGAGGAAAGCAAAAAAATAGTTTTTTAGCTTTTAATAATTTATTGAACTCACACGACTATTATAATTTTAATCAAAAACTTATTTCATCAGCATAAATGAATTAATTTAAAAATTACATATTGAAATACATTTCCAATTTCATTATCCTAATTCAAAATTATTCTTAAGTTCTCAGTTACCGGATAATTTAATAAAAATTTGAACAATCTTAAAAAAGGCGGCTTAATTAAGCCGCCTGACTATAACAACCCATTAATAAATTAAAATGGTAAATCATCTGCGGGCTCTTCCACATGAGAAGGTGCTGTTGCTCCAATATTTGTATTATTTGACGCAGAAGAAGATAAAGGAGAGTTTTGGTAATGATCTGGCTGGCTTGTTTCATTGCCGCCGCCTAACAGCTGCAAATTGAAAACCCTTAATCTCAATGTAGCAGCGGGCTGGCCATCTTTATTGGTGTAAGCTTCGGCATCGGGGGCACCCTCAACAAAAACCGTTTTACCTTTTTTTAAATACTGCGCAACAGCTGTTCTATCTGTCCAATACGCGCAATTAACCCATGTAGTCCTCTCTTTTAAATTGCCTGAAGAATCTTTAAATTTTTCTGAATGGGCCACATTGAAATTGATTACGGCTTTACCGTTTACTTCTTTTTGAATGCAATCTGCACCGAGATTGCCAATCACTTGTAATTTGATCATAACTGTGTTTTTAAATGTGAATCGATGTATCTGAACGGCTGCATTCTAATTGTAAGAATGAAGCGAAATCTAATGATTGATTACAAACATAAATTAATCTTATTAATTCATTTTCTTTTTCAATGAACTCACCTGATCCTGGAGATTGCTTACCAAATTCACCAATGAATCAACATCCCATCTTTGCTGTTGTGTCACTTTATGAATAACAGCCTGCGCCTGCCACACCTCGAGTACGTCGGCTGTTTGAACCTGGTATGGCTGAAATAATGGATTGTCGCTAACAAGAGTTAGCTTGTTTTTATTTTTATTGCTTTTGATTACTCTTTTATAAACAATGCCCTCGCTGTTGCTCACTACAATGTATGCAGCATTATTTTTAATATTATCTATGCCTTCTATCTTTTCACCAACGATGATACTTCCGCTCGGTGTGGGCATCATGCTGTCTCCAATTATCTCAAAAGCGCGGTAACTTCCGCCGGAAAGCATTGGTAATGTAAAAGTATTTAATTCATCAATAAATTCACTGTCGCCATAGCCGGCAAGATAACCGGCCGCGGCCTTCACCGGCACAAAATGTATGATGTTCTTTTCAGCAGTCATCATTTTCATTTGCCGCCTTTTGGCAAGATAACCCGAACCTTTTATCTCACTTAGATCCTGTAATAACAGTTCGTCGAGCGTTACTTTGAAAATTTCACTGATCAATTCAAGAACTTCCAACCTTGGATCTGCACGTTCTTCTTCGTAGGCTCCTATTAATGATCGCTTGATTCTGAGTTTGGATGCGAATTCTTCCTGAGTCCATCCGCGAAGTTTCCGCAAGTATTTCAAATTTTTGCCAGCAATAGACATATAATATTTATTTGTAGAAACAAAAATACTAATTATTTTAGCTTTACCAAATTTTTTAGGAACATTTTAAAAAATATTTATCTGCAAAGTGAAAATATAGATTTTGAGCTTTTACGAAAGCAATTCAGAAAATTTAGTTCCGTAGAGATGATGTAAAAAATTAAATACTAATTTTTAGTTTATTTAAAATGGCGCGAAATTTAAAATTGGAGTTTTGAAAATTATTCTACCGAAGTTAAATCAACAGGAATGGAAAAATAAAAAGTTGATCCTTTCCCCTCATCACTTTCTACCCACACATGGCCTTTATGGGCATGAATAATCTGGCGGCACAAATACAGGCCCAATCCGATTCCCTCAATATTCCTGGTTTTCTCTACCCTGAAAAATCTTTCAAAAATATAAGGCAGCTGATCTTTGGAAATACCAACACCTTCATCTTTTACAGAAACAATTACTGTGTTTTCGTTATGCTTTATTCTAAGCTTAACATCTTTTTTGCCATCAGAATATTTGATTCCATTACTGAGATAATTGGTTATTACCTGGATGAGCCGGTATCTGTCGCCTGAGATTTGCACGCTTCCGTTACCGGTTACAATGATATTATAAGCAGGCTGCAGCACTTCAAATGTAGAAATAGCTTCCTTTACCATTTCTTCAAAATTGAAGGTGGAAATTTCTAATCGCAGATTGCCGGAACTGACTCTGGTCGCTTCATATAATTCCGCGATCATTTTATTCAGACGCATCACATTATTTTTACTGCGCTGAAGCAATTCATTCACTTGTTCAGGTTTGTTTTCTTTAAATGCATCACCCATTAATTCATTGCATAACATCACATTAGACAAAGGATTTCTGAGTTCGTGCGCAACAAATCCCATTATGTCTTCCCTTTCTTTTTCCAGTTGTTTATAAACAGTAACATCATGAATGATAATAAGTACATTCCGGTCTCCGGAGGTTTGTAAGGGAGTGCAGCTAACTTCAAACATTCTTTCCTCGCCCTTTGCCGTATTCAATTCTATTTGTTTATTTGAAAAAGCTTTGCTGTTTATAAAAACATTTTCAACAAGTTCATGCATATCGCTATTGGAATCGTACGGCTTTATGAGGTCGCTGAAATTAAATGAAAGAATATCAGGCACATCACTTTTGAATAAATTGATAAAAGCATTATTCGCCTTTAGTATATTCATTTCCTTATCTATTACAATCACCGCATCTTCAATGGATCCAAGAATGCTTTCATTGAAATCATTGAGGTGGCGAAGGGCAATTTCTGATAGCTTTCGCTCATGAATATTTTGAATAACTTTTAGAATAGTCTCTCTGCCATCGCTATGCCTGACCAGCATAGATTCGCCGGAGGCCCAAATCACCGTTTTGTTTTTATTGACAAGATAATTATTGTCAAATGCCTGCCTGTAATGCAACACGTTACTCAATTCCTTTTTGAACATTCCGGCTTTCAGGTCTTCTTCTGTAAATAATATGGCAGCATTCTTTCCAACGATATCTTTTTCAGCGTAGCCAAAGCATTTTGTAAAGGCAGCATTTATAGCAATAACATCGCCTTCTGTGTCCATAATCAAAACACAATTTTGCTTTGCATTATTATATAAAGACTCAAAATAATCAAGTGATGAATCATTGTCGAAGTATGCATTCATAAATAGAACTTAAATGTAGGGTTAAAAATATCCGAACTTAAAATTTTATAGGAAATCAATTTACATTAAAAGACATGAACGAAGCAAAAAATTATTGTAACCTTTTTAGAAATGCTGAGTTCAACTCATTAGTGGTATTTTTCAAAACAAAAACTACACATTTAAGTAGAGCAAAGATACCAAGATACAGGCTTTGATAAAAGCAGGAATAAAACAAAAACTAATTGCCAGCTGATAAAAATTTAACTGGCATGATAAGAGGCAGAAAAGATATTTCCAAAATAATTTATACTAACTTTTTTTCCAACAATTTTTTCCATTCTTTGTATAACTCATCATACAAATCAATATTGGTTGGTTCAAATCTTCTCAAGGGCTTTAAATTCGAGTAGGCATCACTGTAAGATTTATAAATTCCGGCACCGATACCGGCGCCCAAAGCTGCTCCTACGCTTCCATCATTTTCATACAACTCAACTGCAACACCTGTTGCATTTACGAATGAATGTATAAAAACATCACTCAAAAAAAGATTAGCTTTCCCTACTCGTATAATTGTAGGATGCAAATCGTTTTCACGCATGATATCTAATCCATAACGAAATGCAAAAGCAATTCCTTCCTGAACAGCACGAAAAATGTGGGCCTTGGTGTGTTTGTTTAAATCAATATTATCAATGTGCGCACCAACCATTTTATTTTGCAACATACGTTCAGCGCCGTTTCCAAATGGGAACACAAACAAACCGTCGCTTCCTGGATTTATTTTTGCAGCCAGTTGATCCATTTCTTTATAACTCAAATTTTCTCCGTAAACTTTCCTCGCCCAGTTATACATAATTGCAGCGCCATTGATACAAAGCAAAACGCCAATTCGCTTTTTACCTGTTTCGTGATTTACGTGGACAAAACTATTTACTCTGGAGAATTTATCTGAAAACAACTTATCTGTAACCGCGTAGATAACTCCTGATGTTCCGGCATTGGCAGCTACTTCGCCAGGTTCAAGAACATTCAGTGATAATGCATTATTTAGCTGGTCTCCGGCTTTATAAGTAACAGGAATATTTTCGGGTATGCATAACCGTTGTGCTACTTCGGGCAACACTTTTCCATGAGATGTAAATACTTCCTGAACTTTAGGAATAAGCGAATCATCAAAACCGAAATTGTTCATTACCTCTTCAGATATTTTATCTTTTTTAAAATCCCAGAATATTCCTTCGGATAATGCAGAAGATGTTGTGGTGATTTCTCCGGTTAATTTCATAGCGATAAAATCACCGGGTAACATTATTTTATCAATCTGCTGATAAATTTCCGGTTCAAACTTTTTTACCCAGCTCAGTTTTGATGCAGTAAAATTGCCGGGAGAATTTAAAAGGCATGTTGAACAAATTTCCTCTCCTATTTCTGCAAAAGCATTTCCTCCAATTTCTACAGCCCTGCTATCGCACCATATTATGCTGTCTCTCAAAACTTTTTGTTGCTTATCTACAATTACAAGTCCGTGCATTTGGTACGAAATACCAATTGCTGCTATATTTTCTGAGTTAAATTTATTAGTAGCATTAAGTTTTTCAATTGCATGAACCGTATGCTCCCACCACATTTCAGGTGATTGCTCGGCCCATCCAGTTTGCAAGGAAGTGATAGAATTTTCATTTTCAGGATATTGTCCAGATGCCACAGATTGTTGCGTTTCAGCATCTACAACAGAAACCTTAATAAAAGATGTACCGATGTCAATTCCTAATAATAGCATGTTTGATTTTTAAAAATTCTGATTCCAATTATTGATTCCAATTATTTTATTTCATTTAATCATAAAATAGCTTATTTCGATATTTTGGCTTATATCAATTTTCAATTTCACATTTCTGCAGAATATCAATTTTCTACATTTTGGTTTATCAGACAAGCATTTAATTGAGAATTATTTTACAGTCAATATTGCTTCTGCTGGCTTTGCACCGCCAAGTTCCAAACTTCTTTTTGATGGCAAAGAACCTGCAACATTAATTTTTATTGTTCCCAGATTTAGCTCGCTTTCTCCCTTATCATTTATCAGTTTCATCATATCCGGCGTAATCACAAATTTCACTTTTTCAGAGGCACCTGGTGCAAGGTGAATGCGTTTAAATTCTTTCAAGGAATAAAGAGGATCATTTTTTCCCGCGTTTTGATGAGTAAGATATAATTGCACCACTTCATCACCGGAAATTTTTCCTTTATTCATTACTGTTAGTTCCGCATCTATTAATTCATTTTTAGCGATTTTTGTTTTAGATAATTTAAGATCGCTGTAAATAAATTTAGTATAACTCAATCCAAAACCGAACGGGTATAAAGGATCTCCTTTGAAATAACGATAAGTCCTGTTTTGCATGGAATAATCTACAAATGGCGGAAGGTCGGAATCGTTCTTATAAAATGTCACCGGCAATCTTCCTGAAGGGTTATATTCACCAAACAAAACATCCGCAACAGCGGTTCCTGCTGCCTGTCCGCCGTACCATGCATTGATGATGGCCGGAACATTTTCAGATTCCCATGGAATAGAAATGGCGCTTCCGGTCATCATTACAAACACAACGGGTTTTCCTGTACCTTTTAATGCTTTCATAAAATCAGTCTGTACCGAAGGCAGTGCGATGCTGGTGCGATCGCCACCGCTAAATCCGGGAACGCTTACCTGCATTTCTTCCCCTTCCAATCTTGGAGAAATTCCCCCAACATAGATGATGATATCAGCATCTTTGATGCTGTCAATTAATTTTGAAAAATTTCGCGGCACATTTGAAGTAAAATCAGTTGCTTTTGAATAAAACACTTCTGCATTTTTCAATTTATTTTTTATGCCTTGCAAAACAGTTGTAACAACAGAAGGCTCACCGTTATAATTTCCTAATTGAGTTTCTGCATTATCTGCATTAGGGCCCAATACAGCAATTTTCTTGATGCTTTTATCCAGCGGTAATAAATTATTTTGGTTGCGAAGCAAAACAATAGATTCTCTTGCCATTTTCAATGCATGATCTTTATGCGGCTGGCTTTCTAAAACTGTGATAGGAATTTTCGAGTACGCTACACTGTTAGTTGGATCGAACATTCCAAGACGAAAGCGAATAGTAAATAATCTTTTCACTGATTCATCAATTTGCTTTTCGGTTATTTTCCCATCTTTGACAGCCCGCGTTAATGTTTTGTATGTATTGTCACCACATTCCACATCGGTTCCATGCAACACTGCATCCGCTGCAGAACTTTCTGCATCGGGAAACATTTTGTGACGCTCAAAAAAATCATCGATCGCGCCGCAATCTGAAGTAACATATCCTGTGAACTTCCACTGATTACGCAAAATATTGATCATCAATTTATCGCTGCCGCAACATGGTTGCCCTGCATAGGCATTGTATGCACACATCACCCCAGCCACTTTTGCGTTTAGAACAAGTTCGCGGAAAGCGGGTAAATATGTATCCCAAAGATCATGATCGCTTATATTTACATCAAACACATGCCTTGAAGGTTCAGGGCCGCTGTGGATCGCATAGTGTTTGGCACAGGCCGCGGCTTTTAAATATTTGGGATCATTCCCTTGTAAACCTGCAACGAATGCTTTTGCCAAACTGCCGGTGAGAAAAGGATCTTCGCCATAAGTTTCCTGCCCGCGTCCCCATCTTGGATCACGAAAAATATTGATGTTCGGCGTCCAATAAGTCAGTCCCAGATATCTTCTGTGATCATTTTTACGAATACTTTCATTATAAATGGCACGGCTTTCTTCCGACGTAAAATCTCCCATTGTTTTCATGGCGTTTACATCAAAAGTTGCAGCCATTCCAATCGCCTGCGGATAAGAAGTAACATGATAAGGAGTTCTGGCGACTCCATGCAAACATTCATTCCACCAATCGTAAGCAGGAATATTCAAACGCGGAATTGCAGGCGCTGAATTGAGCATCTGCGCTACCTTTTCTTCTAAAGTAAGTTTTGATACGAGATCATTTACCCGCGCTTCCACAGATAATGATGGATTTAAATAACCCGCAGTTTGGGATTGGGCAAAATTGTGGAAACCCAAAACATAGAAAACAACAATAAAAATAAATTTCTTCATATAGCTGGTTATTAAATTTGAGAGATGGTTTTATTGAAATTCAGCATTGGTTGAAAGCGCATTTTCAACAGTTTGCTTAGGCTTCTTTTTCCACAAATGTTCTATTTCTTCTAATGTTTTCCCTTTTGTTTCAGGAACTAATTTCCACATGAAGATCGCGGATAAAATTCCCATAACACCGTATATCCAATACGAAAACCCGTGATGAAATTTATCAGTCAGCCAAACATTGTCATTCATCACAGGAAAGGTAAGCGATACGATCCAGTTGGCTATCCACTGCGCTGCCACTGCAATCGAGAGTGCGCTCCTAATACTATTCGGGAAAATTTCTGCAAGCAAAACCCAGCAAACCGGCCCCCAACTCATAGCAAATGCAGCGGTATAAAGCAGCATGAATATCAATGCCGCCATTCCTAATTGATTGAAATAAAAAGCAAAACCCAGAGCGATCATGCTAACCGCCATTCCGATAGAACCGATTATCATCAAAGGTTTGCGGCCAAACTTATCAACTGTGTAAATTGCAAGCACTGTAAACAGAAGATTGACAATGCCAACAATAATAGTTTGTAATAAAGAAGAATCAGTAGAAGATCCCATGTTGCGAAAAATATTTCCTGCGTAATACAATACCACATTTATTCCAACAAATTGTTGAAACACAGAAAGCATGATCCCAATAAAAATAATGAAGAAACCATAAGACAACCATGGAACATTTCTCTCGTGCGTGGTAGATTTTATCTCCTGTAAAATTTTTGAAGCGTTTTCATTTCCTGAAATCTTTTTTAATACCATTAATGCTTTTTCATCCTGGCCTTTCATCACCAAATAGCGTGGCGTTTCAGGAACAAAAAATAAAAGAATGAAGAAAATTCCAGCAGGTATCACGCCCGAGAAAAACATCCATCGCCAACCTTCCGTCAGCAGCCATTGCTCATTTCCCTGCTGCGCGATAAAATAATTCACAAAGTAAATCAGCAGCATGCCGAAAATGATTGCGAATTGATTGAAGGAAACTAATTTACCGCGAATATTTGCAGGAGCAATTTCCGCGATATACATGGGCGAGATCATTGAAGCAATACCAACTCCGATTCCGCCAATGATTCGATAAATGACGAAAGCGTAAGCGTCTTCAGTTCCAAAAATATTAAAAGCTTCAGGTTTCCATGCGCCGATTGCAGAAATGAAAAAAGCTACAGCAGCGATTATAAGGCCGTTTTTTCTGCCTAAAGATTTTGAAATGAAACCCGCAGATGCGCCGCCGATAACGCATCCGATCAATGCGCTCGCGATTAAAAAACCTTTGATCACATCTGCTGTATTCTGAAGCGAAGCGGCATCTGCTGGCACTGGTTTTCCGGCAAACCGGGCAGCCCAAAAAATAAGCGCTCCAATAATTATCAAACAATAAATCCCACCTTTTTTTACACCAATCAGCCGGATGATCTGGCCGCAGATGATCAGGAAAATAATAAAAAGTACAATGACCATCAGGGTTCTGTATTGACTTATCATCGACACCGCATATTGATAATGCGATGGATCGGTGATGGCCTGAATATAAAAAGCCACTAATGATTTTTCTGCGCCATTTACCACTGCAGTATCGTAGCCAAACAGTAATCCACCTAATGCAGCCACCAATGTAAGTAAAATGATATAACGCGGGTTTCCTTTATTAAAGCTGGTGGCAGCGAGGCTTGAAGAGGTGTTTACTAATGACATAGTTTTGGTTTAAAGATGATCAGATAAAACGGTTAATAATATTTTCGAAATATTCCTGTTTGCCGCTTTTCATTTCAGGCTCTCCACTTGCAACAGCAAGATTTCTTAAATCGTCTAAAGTCAATTTTCCTTCTTCAAATTCTTTTCCTTTACCGCCATCAAAAGAGGCGTAGCGTTCTTTTCTTAATTTTTTATAATCAGATTTATTTAAAATATTATCGGCAATTATCAATGCTCTTGCAAAAGCGTCCATGCCACCAATGTGTGCATAAAAAAGATCAGCGGCGTCAGTAGAGTTTCTGCGGATCTTCGCATCGAAATTGATGCCACCGGATTTGAAACCACCAACTTCTAAAACCACGAGCATCGCTTCAGTTAACTCATTGATATTATTAGGAAACTGGTCAGTATCCCATCCATTTTGATAATCGCCACGGTTTGCATCCATGCTTCCTAAAACTCCGGCATCAGCAGCAACCTGCAATTCATGCGTAAAAGTATGGCCGGCAAGAGTAGCATGATTCACTTCAATGTTCAATTTAAAATCATCCATCAAATCAAATTGCCTCATAAAACTTATTACTGTTGCGGCATCATAATCGTATTGATGTTTGGTAGGCTCGCAAGGTTTTGGCTCAATAAAAAAGGTTCCGTTAAAACCATTTTTCCTTGCATAATCTTTTGCGGCGTGTAAGAATTTTGCAAGATGTTCCTGTTCTCTTTTCATATTTGTATTGAGCAAAGTCATGTAACCTTCGCGGCCGCCCCAAAAAACATAATTTGCTCCGCCAAGTTCAATAGTCGCATCCAGAGCGGCTTTCACTTGTGCAGCCGCATGAGTCAACACCTGGAAATCGGGATTGGTTGCAGCTCCATTCATGTATCTTTTATTTGAAAAAAGATTGGCTGTTCCCCATAATAATTTTACACCGCTCTCTTCCTGTTTTTGTTTCGCGTAAGCGGTAATCGCTTTTAATTTTTTTTCATTATCTGCGACATCATTAGTAAAATCTATCAGGTCCACATCATGAAAGCAGTAATAAGGCAAATTCATTTTAGTAATGAATTCAAATGCCGCGTCCATCTTATCTTTTGCTCTTTTTAGCGCATCTTCTTTTTCATTGAATTGAAAAATATGTGTTGGCTCACCAAAAGGATCCGAGCCATTTCCATTGAACGAATGCCAGTAAGCGCAAGCAAATTTGAAAAACTCTTTCATGGTTTTTCCGGCTACTTTTTTATTTTCATCGTACCAGCGGAATGCGAATGGATTATCGCTTTTTAATCCTTCAAATTTTATTTCCGGGATCTTTTTAAAAAATTCTTTTTTACCTGTGATTACTGACATGATTAATGTGTTTATTTATTTTGAATGTTTTTTAAAGTTGGCATTTTTTCACTCCATTTGAAAAACTATTTTTAGCGGGGAATTTACGGGAGAATTATCCGGATTCGTTTCCATAATATCAGCCATAAAAGCCCACCATTTCTGTACGATCTCTGAACTGCCTAAATCCTGTGATGACTGTTCACCTTCCTCTGTTTGCACCGCAAATAAAATATTGGTTTCTTCATCAAGAAAAATATTGTAATCACTAATGCCCGATTTTTTTATAAGGATCTTTAATTCAGGCCAGATCGCTTCGTGCCTGCGTTGGTATTCCTCCTGATAACCTGGCTTTAATTTCATTTTAAAAGCTATTTTTTTCATTGCATTTTATTTAGCAAAAAGAATTTTTAACCTCTACTTTTTTTTGTCCTGCAGCCCTGACTCTTGTCTCACGAACAGGTTATTAATGGTAAAATTCTACTTTTTAGCTTGTATAGCTTTCCTTTTTACTGAATAATTTTCACTTCTTTTGGCCCTGAAATTTCTGATCTTATTTTACCATTTGCGAGTTTTGTATGCTTCACTTTTACAATTCCATAAGGTGTGGGGAAAGTGCCTTGTGCGAATTTCAAATCTCCCAAATGAGGTTCTACTTTGATGATTTTGCATCCGGGTGATATTACTTTTATTCCCAGCACATATTCGGTCAACCACGGTGTAGGGCCGGCCGCCCAACCATGACATAAACTCAGCCGGAAACCTTTGTAGCAATAACCTCCATAAGAACAATGTATGTCTGTTTTATCTTTAGGAACCAGTTCATCAATACGCCCGGCATTGGGCAGCCAATCCATATTAAAATCTTCCCAAAAAGTAGTGGCGCCCAGATTGAGCATGGCGCCCCAATAAGATCTAATGGCATCGAGGCTCCCCTGGTAATCACCTGCTTTTGCTTTTGCCTGAAGCATATAATAACCATAGAAAGTTGAAAAATCTTTTACTCCGCCAACAGATAAAATTTTATCTGCTTTATCCGCAGGCATCAGGCCTGATAAAGATAACATAGCCGCCGCCTGCTTTGAAGCGCCGGCATCAGGCACATTTTTTTTCAATCTTGCAACCGCAACTTCGCATTTTTTTGCAGTAGCATCATCTTTTAGAATTTTACTCAATTCCGCGCCAGCATTGAGCGTCATTACCATCAACGCCTGCAAGCCTGCGTGAATGGCTTTCGTATTTTCAGAAGAAGGCCAATCTAAAAACCGTCCACCATCATTCAGATCTTCGCTGTTGTTGCTGTCTATTTTTGTAGTCAAATGATTTAAAAGCCCGGATAAATATTTTTGCTGCTCTTTCAAATAAACAAGGTTTCCTGTGTGCATATACCAGTCGCGCTGAATCAGAATCCACCACATAGAATAAGAAACCATTCCATTCATGTATTGCGGCAATGGAGTGATATCCCGCGCCAGGTCGAGGCTTTTGGGCACTACATCATTGTAGCCAAAAACAGCCGCAATGGTAGAAGTTTCGGGATGCATATCTCCCACCCAAACCAGGCGGTCTCGCTTGATTCCGTCCCATAAAAAATCCTGCATATTAAGATGAACCGTGTAAGCGCCGGTGAGCCAGATTTTATTCAACAAAGTATCGCTACAATTGAAAGAACCCAGGTAAGGAATATCACGATAATTAAATATCGCACGCACTTCTTTAAGTTGCAACTCAGTATTATCATCCAATAAATCAATACGCACAAATCTAAAACCGGTATTGCCTACTTCAAATTTACCAAGCCACGGAACCTGGATAATCATGTCGCGCATAGCATGATCATTTGTTGCATTATGAACCGGCTCAATATCACTCATCGCTTCAGTTGCCGATTCGCCAAAGCGAACTCTTAATCTTACGGGCTTACCGCTTTTATACATGCCGGTTACAATTTGCAAACCTCCCTGAAGTTCTCTGCCAAAATCAAAAAGCAACGCGGGATGGAATTTATCAGTGCTTTTTAAAATGCACATATTGCTGTTAGACAAATCCGCTTGACCATTGCCCGGAAACAGCAAGCGCTTTTCATTGATAATGCTTGTATCACTGCGTTCTGTTTTCCAAATAATTTTTTCTGGAGAAAGATAACGGTGAACCGTAGACGTAGATTGAGCTTCTTTGGCGCGGCTGTTTTCAAATACCGGTGGCAATTGAGCAAACGATTTATAAAAAAAGCATGTGGCAATCAAATAAAATATGAGTGATTTTTTTTTCATCAGGAGAAATTTTTTTTATAATAATTAAAAAAGAAATAATCTACTTTTCGGTTTATATGGCTTTAATATGAAAATAAATTTTAATTTTTTTCAAATAAATACTGACTCTGTTTTTATTTTATTTATATTTTATTTCTCTGGCGACCATGTTATTATTCCCGCATCTACAAATTGATTAGCTCCATCTTTATGACAATGAACCGCAATAATATTTCTTGAATTTTTTCTAATCGATGCCTGTGCTTCCGAGTTGATTTTCTCTAATGAATATTTATTGAACCCCATCATGACGCAGGCTTTCACTCCATTCATATAAATTTCAATTGCATCATTGTGGCTTACAGATAACACGAGGTTTTCAATTTCTTCAGAAGAAATATTTCCCGGATTGAATGTTTTCCGCATCCAGATATCATCACTTTTCCATTCCGTTTTTCCACCTGTTCCAAAACCGCTTTCGCCGGATTTCCATGCGTTCTCATTAAAATCAATTTTATTCCAATTTGCAGAAGGAGTTTCAAAAGTATATTTCCATTCGGTTGATTTTATTTCAGCCGTTGGCAGAATTACTTTTGCTCTTAGGTTACCTCTGAGTGGCAATATTTTTTCTCCCCCTTCCAGCGTCATTCGTACCAGAGCCGGCGTGATATAAACGTTTGACAGATCATCGGTGCCAAACAGGGTCGTCCAGAGTTTTCCTTTTTTATCAAAAAATAAAGTGCCGTGGCCACCATGCCTCAATGCAATCCAATGTTCACTATAAGGGCCATAAATATTTTTTGATTTTGCAATGGTAAGATCATAACTGTTTTTGCCCATATCTTCCGTGCCTTCGGCCGCGAATAAATAATATTGATCTTTTATTTTCAACATGCCAGGCCCTTCAAAACCAATTAGCTTGCCTGATTTGGTTTTCAACTGGCGAAACGGTTCAATAAATCCATTCATCTCTTTGTTCATTTGGGCAATCCAACAATTGTCGTGGAGAAAATAAACTTTGCCATCGGTGTCTTCAAATAAAGAACCATCAATACCTTTTACTATCGGCCCTTTCACCACATCTTTATAAGGCCCTTCCACATTTCCGCTGATGCTTTCCAAAAGCCCGGTCTGAATTCCAATCGGGTCAAATGTGCCCATGCTATAAACAATATACCAGTTCTTTTTGATGTAATGAATTTCAGGCGCCCATAAAGGCCTTCTGCCTTTGGAGTCATATTTCTTTTGCCAGGTGCCATCTTTTTCAATACTCCAGATAAGCCCTAAATCGCGCCAGTCCTTCATGTCAGCAGACTTCCACAAATGCAGGCCATCATTATTATCCCAGCAATTCTGATGCGCCAGTTTTCCATTTAAATAACAACTTGTATGAATCATGTAATAATTGCCATCGGGCCCAAGGGTTACAAAAGGGTCGCGGCCAATTACGTTTGTAATTATTTTTACCGGAGGAAGCCCGGCATTTTCCGGAATCAAATTCTCTTTTGAAACGATTTCTTTTCGTTGATTTTTGCTTCGCCAAAAAAGTTGGCAAACTGATTCAGAATTATTTTTTTTTGAAAAATCAGCCATCAAAGAATATTGAACTCCTTTAGTTAAAAAAATATTTCCCGAAATTGTATTTATAGAATTATTGGATTTATTGATGATAAGACTATCGTTGATGTATAGACGAAAATCACCATTGGCTTTTACTTCAAAAAAATATTCTTCAGTGTATTCAGGAATAATATATCCCTTCCATTCGACTGAAAAATTATCGGCTGAGATTTGCGGCAACCAATTTTCTTTATTAGCAAAATTTATGTTTGCATTTCTTTGTGTAACTATAGAATCTGTGAAATCTGAATTATGAAAGTAAGTTGCCTGCAAACCTTGCTGGTCGAAGGATTGTGCATTACTTTGAAGATAAAGAATGAACAATAAACTAAAAAAAATATTGAAAACTTTTGAAGTCATTTTTTTATTAATACAATTTTTTAACATGAAGAAAATCTGCTTATTTAAAATCCTGGAAAACTACTTTTTGGATTATCAGGGCCAAAATTTTTGTTTTAAAAAATACCATTTTCTACTCATTTCAACTATTGAAATAAAATTATTTGATCAACAAACATTTTGAATCATACGCTTTCAGGTGAATTTCTAAATCACCTGCAACATGTGGAATTTGCTCACCAGTAAAAATATCTTTCAATAAATGTTTATTAGAAAGCTCTTTTACTTCCGAAACTTTTACCGCAACATTTACAGGTTTATTATCAGTATTGATAACGATAATATATTTGCGGCCATTATTTTCACGGTACCATTTTGTTGGCTGTTCCGTATCCATCAGGTCTAAAGGGACGCCGGGTTTTCCTGGTCCGAATTGTGCCAATTTTGCGGCTAAATCCGAGATCTCTTTTTTTACACCGTCGGGATTATCGCCCCAGTTGAAATGCCCGCCCAGAGCGAAACACATTGCTGCCCATGTTTTTGCTTTGGTATAATCAAAGCCTTCATATTGCCTGTCGCCAGATTCCAAAGCATATCCGGGGAAAGCGCCTTCTTTCAATGTTTTCGGGCCTCTTCCCACAAAAAAATCAGGATCGGCATTGAATAAGTTTCCATTCATCCAATAGCGGTATGCAATTCGTTTGTAGATGTCTTTTGTAACGCTCCAGTTTTCAGTGATGTCCGCCATTATTCTTGCACCATCGCACACCATTGCGCAAGACGCCATAACTGTGCTGCAACCTAGCAAGAACGCATCTTTCCCAATCGCTTTTCTGATGTCTGATAAGAATTCCCTGATAACCCGCTCGGGTGGAAATTTAGAATATCTAAAAGGCTTATCTGTGTAGGCCAAGGCAAGAAAATCTATTTTGAAATACTTGTATCCTGACTGGCTCAATTCCCTGAATCTTTCTATCACATATTTTTTCACATTTGGGTCGCTTGGATCTACGCGATACCGAATCACATTGTCCGCAACTTCTTCCCGTACGGCCATGTGGTACTTATCTATTATTTCTTTGTTAGACCAAAAAGGAGAAATCCATACGCCCGGTATCATTCCTGCATTATGGACAATTTTAGCCCAGCCCTTTTCACCTTCGGGAAATTTTTTCAAATCAAATTCCCACGTGCCGCGTTGTGGAAACCATCCATCATCTAATGTGAAATTGTGAAGCTTTACAGGATAGGTTTTATTGAAAGTATTGAGTGAATTTAAAACGGGTTTTAATTCTTTGGTAGAAATTGCTCCGCGAAAAAAATCCCATGTATTGAATCCTGAATGATCAGCATATTCTGAAGGTGGCATCGTAGGCCTATACATTTTGCCAATTGCCTGCCAGCCCTTCATTGTATTGAATTCAGCACTTAGTAAAACAGGATCGAAGGTGATGGTTTCGCCGGGATTAACAGGAAATTTTCTTCTTCTGAAATTTACAAAAGCTGAAAGGTTGTTTCCTTGTTTTTTTATCATGGAAGTCCATAGTTGCGGCGGCTTATAAGTCAACATCCATGCAGGGCCCATCCTGTTTTTATCGGAATATAATGCGGCATAATAATAACTTTCGTAATCTTTATCTCTGCCCACTTCATAGGTGGCGCTTTCCCACATAATGCGCAAATCCTCGCCGGTAGCGTTCTTCAACGCATTTTCGCAATCTGTAATTATGGGTTCAAATGACTCAATATACAAAGTATCGGAAGTAGGATTGAAAACTGAAACTGATAACTGAACCCACTTACTATCTTTCAGTCTGAGTTGCGTATTTACAAGAAGCCCGTCAATATTGGTTTTGAAGCCTGTTGCACCGGAACGTGCATTCAATAAAATATTTTTTCCGTTTAAGGTAGAGGTAATATGTTGCAAAGATTGTGAGGCAGAAAATACGCTCCACTCGCCGGTAGAAATCTTTGCTTTAAAAGTAGTTTGAGATTGAACCTGTGTAGCAGAAAAAATTATTAAAATCACAGAAGCAAATAGTATCCTTATCTTTTTCCCGATATCATCCTGATGAAACTTTTCCATGAAAATTTTTATTTTTCTCTTATTAAAAATGGCGAAGCCGGCAATCCTTCTTTGTTGTATAGTGACACTTTCGGATTATCGCTCCAGGCATAGCGGATGGAAACCGGATGATGAATTTTCTTCGGTAAAACAATCACTTTGTTGCGTTCGATAACAGCATTAACAGGAATAAAAACAGAAGGATTTGTTGATTCAGATATTTCAAAACCGGTTAAAGAATTTTTTGGTTTACTCATTAATCCTGAGCCCAAATATTTAAAATTTAAAATTATTTTTTTACCGGCTATTTTTAAATTTTCGATGATTGGACCACTCTCATCTTCACTTTTAACATGATACAGATTTACTAATGCCCACCTCGCAAGCCGCTCTCCTACTGGCTTTTTATTATCCGGATGAAGATTACCAGGGTTGCCAATATCAATAGTAACGGCTATTCCCACATCCGGTATTTCTTTCATTGTTTCTAATTGTGCTTGTCTTATAGTAGCCCAATGCAAGTCAACTGAAGAGTCCTGGTAATTGGGAAGCTGAACGATATAAAAAGGCAAATGAGCATTTTTCCATTCTGCGCGCCAATCGGTGATTAAAGTTTTCAAAAGCGCTTTGTATTCGGAAGCGCGTTCTGCAATCAGGCGGCCTGAATTGTCTGGCAACGTGTTTGATTCGCCCTGGTACCATATAACTCCTTTTATAGTAAAAGGAATTATTGGTTTCACTACATTTTCATAAAACATTCCTGGCCGGTGATTGTAAGGAATGGTGTTATCAATCTTATGTAGATTCCAATATTGATTTAAAGTTTTAAGTTTATAGTTACCGGATAATAATTCTTCCGGCATCCATGACTCAGCGCGGGTATCGCCGCACGACATAACTATAATTCCGATCGGAATGCGTTCTCGTTCCTGAATTTTTTTTGCAAAATAAAAAGCAACTGCAGAAAAATGGCTGGCTCTTTGCCCGGTTGCGGATATCCATTTTGAATGATCAATATTTTCAGGATTATCAACGCCATGAGGCATTGGACAACGATATTCACGAATATTTTTATTATGAATAGTAGCTATTTCGTCAGCGCCATTTCTATCTGCGGCCAATATAAAATTCATGTTGGACTGGCCGGCGCAAAGCCATACATCACCAATTAAAATATCTTTAAGAGAAATTATATTTCCTTCTTCATCTGAAACTGTGAGTTGATAAGGACCGCCGGCTTTTTGAGCAGGAAATTTTATATTCCAATCTCCTTTGTGATTGCTAACAACTTTTTTAATTTGGTTATTGAAATGAATAAATACTTTTTCACCGGGTTTTGAATTCCCCCAAAATGATAATGGTTTACCGCGTTGTAATATCATGCTGTCGCAAAAAATTGCTGGCAGGATTAAAGTGTTTTCAAAATTATTTTTTGAATGATGAAATACTGTTTTTTGAATTGGATCAAATGAAGATGGCTTTAAGTTATGGCCAAAGGATAAATCGCTCATCAATAAAAAATAAAATAGGAAAAAAATTTGCGCGCAACTCTTTTTTCCGGTTGGTGAGGACACTCTGCAGGGCGTGCTGTTGTGGGCGATTTTCTCATAGCCCAATTTCTGAAAATAAAAATTATTATGTGTACTTTTTCCAGTCCGCATTATTTTTTCAGAATTTTCTAATACTGTATTATTTTCAAAACTACCGGCCCCAGTAAACCTGAAGTTTGAAGCGGGCTATCGGCATTATATGGATTTAAGCTAACCCAGGTTTTTCTTTGCTCAGGCGGAAGTCTCAAATCACCTATCAGCCGATTCATCCAGTCATTTACGACGCTTATTTCCAGTTTATTTTCTCCGGGTTTTAGTGCATTTGTAATATCCACACTATAAGGATTTGTCCACACGCCACCTACATAAATTCCATTCACTTTTATTTTCGCCATTGCAATTAGATTTCCTAAATCAATGAATGTATGCTCACCTTTTTTCGCTTCAGGCAAATTGAAAGTGTTGTTGTAAATAGCGGTGCCGGAATAATATTTAATGCTGTCATTTTTGCTTTGCGACCAGTCGGTAAGTTCGTTGAATATCACCGGATCTTTCGGGCCGCGCATGCTTGCATCAAAAGTTACTGTCCAGGGACCTGGGATATTTTTTGTACTAATTGGGTTAGGAAAATTTTTAGAATTTTTATTTGAAGAAAATACTTTCGCTTTATCCTTAAAAACTATAAAATCGCTTTGCAGAGCATCCAGTTTTAAGGACACGGATGTAACATTTCCTTTTATAGTATACTCTGGCAAATCGCGGATAATGCCTGTGACCGCATCCCAAAGTTCAGGGCTTTTTCCTGCAACCCTGAATTCAGGATTTATCGAAATTGGTTTTTCTGTCTGGTTTGAAATAAAATAAATTTCCGCACCCGGTAATCTTCTATGAATGAAAAGGGTGGAATCCATTTCTGTGGTTTTATAATCCGGAATAATATGAATGAAATCCAGGGCTTGCTGCATTGCCATTCCATCTATCACCAGTCCTTTTCCAAATCTATTGGTCTTAATATTTTCACCATTGATATTTCCCCAAAGCTTTGCTGCCAGGCGTTTTACTTCTTCATCCGCTCCTGGATAATTTTGCAGGCTGGGCGACCTTTCAGGTTTTGGGCCTAAAATAACCGCCCCCTTTTTCACCAATTCCATAATTTCTTTTAATAATTCAGGCCGCATAGTTTTCAATTTCGGAAGGACGAGAATTCCATAATTCATTCCATCAGGCAACGTTAGCCTTCCATCTTTTACGGTCAATCTTTTTTCAATTACTTCTCCATTAATATAATCATAAGAATAGCCTCTTGGCAATTCCGGGTCCCGTACACCTGTCATTTTCGGCGCATCTTCGCTAATAAAATAAGCAACGTCTGCAACATATTTTCCTTGTTGAAGCGCCAGATTGCATCTTTTCAAATAAGTGATAAATAAATCCAAATCGCTAAACCAGGTATTGTGCCTGTTGAACTCATTTCCAAAGCCTGCATTCACTCCGGGAATTTTATCATCATAAGCCTGCTCAATATAAACATGAAGCAATGTATTATTGATTCCTTCGGTAAAAAAGCGGTCACCTCTTTGTTTCATGATCGCCGGATAGCGGGCAAACGCTTTTCCACCCGCGGTAAAAGATTCAGAAGAAACTTTTGTTTTTCCATAAATGTGCGCAGCAGAAGAGGCTGCCCTGTTTTCAATATTTCCCAAATCTCCTTCGCTCCAAAACTCACCTGCCACTTCATCAGATTGGCCTCCGTATTGTAAAAATTCTCCCGGAAAACCCCAGTGGCCGTAGTTTTCAAGCCAGGTGTGCAGCCCATGTTTATGACTTACTTCTCTCAAACCAGCCACATATTGGTAGGCTACATTATCAGCAACAAATCTGCGCAAATCCCAAAGAAAACGGTCGGACATATTTTCACCTCCTACGACATTTCCGAACATTACCGGAATAAAAGGAGTTGGGTCATACCCATAATCTTTCTTGAATTTTTCAATCATGCCATCCGTCCAATTCTGGCCGCCGGTTTCATAACTATCTTCAACCGTTACTTTCCATGTTTTTCGGTCTTGTGGCGGAATGCGTTCCATTATTTTTCCTAAGAAAGCATTGAAATGCTCAGCTACATGTTGTTTACTCATTTTGTCAACCTCAAGCCCGCGCCCTTCCGGAGATGCAGGACTATTGACTACTCTTGTCGGAATCATACCCGTTCTCATAATGATCCATTCGCCTGGCGGAGCATTCCATAGAAACTGCCCGTCTGCATTCATATATTTAGAAACATCTAAAACTTCTTTTGGATTTATCACCATGCTTTTATCTTTCACCTGGGATTGCACAGGCCACTGGTATGCGTTCCAATAAGGGAAAGGTGTTGGAAACATTTTAGCCAAAGTTTTTTCTGCATAGTCTTCCACTTTTGGTGATGAAGAAATATTTATCTCCCTGAAACCGGCGTTGGGCGAGACATTGGTAAAAACAATACGGAAATTTTTAGAAGTTGTGGAAGGGAAAGAAATTGCGGCAGGCGCGAAAGGCAAAAATCCTACATTCAGTTCAGCGTTGCTCCTGTCAATAACAAATTTTTTTATGGTTTCATAATTTCCGTTTTGCCCGGCTTGAATTTCTCCCTCAATTTTCATTACACGATGTGACGGATAAAAAGTAATGCTTCGTGCGGTGAAAGGCTGTTGGGTTTTAAAATTTAATTGCAAACCAGAAGGGACTGTTATTTCAGTTGACGAATCGCCATCCATGCAATATTCAATATTCTGAATAGCGGGTGATGAAGTGATTTCAGGATGTAAATCCACCATTTTTTTATCATAATCTTTTGGCTTTGGAAAAGCTATTACGCTAACATCCTGGAAATCTTTTGCAGGCACTTCTAATTTTATGTCTATCTTTTTTGCACCCTTCACTTCTACTTCGGAAGAAGTAAGATAGCGCATAGACTGGCTGGGCTTTATCCATGGGCCGCCCGACTGGCTCCATCCGGGGCTGTTAAAAATTCCTATTTCAATATTTAATTCAGTGGCTGTTTTCAATGCGGCATGAATGACGTCCCACCATTCATTCGTGAAAATTTTTACTTTTCCATAAGGAGTTTCATCCAAACCAATATTTCCTATGAAAGCCCTGTTAATGCCCACTTTTTTCATTGATTGCAAATCTTTGATAACACCTTCTTTAGAAATATTATCTGATATCCAATACCAGTAAACGCTTGTCTGCATGGAATCTGGTGGAGTAATAAATCCTGTTTTTAAATTTGACAATGAAAAAGCTTCGTTGTTTTTTTCAATTTTATTCTGACCCATGCAGGAAAAAGTCAGTGCAAAAAACATCATGATCAATAAAATAATTTTTCTTTTGATGCGCATTATTTTCTAAAGTTATTTGTAAAAAAAACCGTAATCTCTATTTAAACTTAAACCAATCAACATTGAATGTATTTACCCCTTCTGTAGTAAAGCGCAGCCAGACGGCATGCAAGCCATTTGTTTTTTTTATAGCTGCCTTAAAAACCATCCAGATTTTTCCATCACCATTTCCGGGTATTTTAACCGAAGCGATAGAAGGCCCCCACGAATCATCTAATGCAATATCTATTACTCCAGGCTTTTCTCCGGGCGCAACATTTATCACAACACTATCCAATCCTTTTTCAAAATCAATATATTTATAAGCGGCTTTATCATTATTTCTGATGCCACCTAATTGTTCATTAACCGGTTCAAAAGGTTGTATGCGCACATTTCCATAAAGCAGGCAGGCCCGTTCGGCATCAATCTTTTCTTTTGCATTTAATGGCAAACCGGCGCCCTGTGAAGTCATTTCCACTTCATTAATGCTCCCATCTTTATTAAATGCAATTGGCTCCAGGCAGGCCTTTCGCATGGTATTGCAACCATTGGTAGAGCGGTGATAAAATACATACCAATGATTATGAAACTCTACCAAACAACCATGATTGTTCCAATTTCCCGGGTCGCAATGATCGTTATCAATAATTACGCCTCCGTATTTAAAAGGCCCCATCGGATGCCTGCTGGTAGAATATCCAATGCAGGTGGGCATTCCGGCACGGCCCATGTGCGCATAAATAAAATAATAAATTCCATTGTGCTTTATCATGTATCCACCTTCATGAAAAAAATGTTCTTTTTCTGTAACTACGCTATCTTTTATTGAAGACTCATCAATAGTTTCCATATCAGGATTGAGCTTCGCCATTTTCGCCGCAAACTGCCCCCAGATATAATATGCCTGTCCATCATCGTCCATAAAAACGGCTGGGTCAATTTGATTCAATCCACGCAGTTTAATATTTTTTCCTTTCAGAAAAGGGCCGTTAGGATTTGTTGAAGTAGCGACTCCTTCTACGTTTTCTGCTTCTGCCAAGCAATAGTACAAATAGTAAATTCCATCTTTGTATTGCGCATCCGGCGCATACAATAAATTATCACTGTAAGAAACCTGGTCATTAGCACCAACAGAAGAAAAAGAATTTTTTGTAATAGTCCATGTTTTAAGATCGGTTGTAGAAAGCACATCATAGCTTTTAGAGCAATAATAATCGCAGCTTTCATCGCGTGAGCCATAGACATATAATCTCCCATCTTTCCAGGCGTGTGCTGAAGGATCAGACATATACATTCCGGCAGGAACGATGGGGTTTTGCGCCTGGAGGAAATTATATGATGAAAGAAAAAGAAAAAGGAAAAAAACTATTTTTCTCATAAGAATTTTACCTCGCTGATGATTAAGTTTTCAATTTAGAATAATAAAAAGTTTTGGCATCCTGTACTCACCTGTTTTATATTATTTAGCAAATAAAATTAGTTGCGTGAAAAGCTATTTTATAGATTTATGGCTTTAACAATTGTCTGAACCGGAATTTAGAATTTAAATATTCTTTTTGAACCTAATCCGAAATGACTAAAAAAATTTCTATTCTTTTTATGATAAAAAACTACTTTTCGGCTTATATGCTATTATGTCAAAAGCTTATTTTTGAAGCAAATCAAGTGAGAATTTTATCAAGAAAAACAAAGCAATTAAATGAAAAGCGATTTCAATTTAAATCAAATTCGTGATGATACGATAGGATGCAAAACCGTTATCCATCTCAATAATGCAGGCGCTGCTTTAATGCCGAAACCTGTTGCAAATGCAATCCGCGATTATATCACAAAAGAAGAAAACAGCGGTGGTTATGAAACAGCTGACGCGGAAAGAAATGAATTAAATAAGTTTTATGATTTTGGCGCAGACATACTTAATTGCCAAACAAAAAATATCGCTTACACAACAAGTGCAACCGACAGCTACAACAGGGCGCTGTCTTCGATCCATTTTAAACAAGGCGAGATTGTATTGATTTCAGGTAATGATTATCCATCCAATTTTATGGCTTTTCTTGCTCTGCAGAAACGATTCGGAATAAAATTAATTCGTGTAAAAAATGCCGGCACAGGCGAAATGGATTTAGAAGATTTAGAAAATAAATTAAAACAATTTTCCCCGCGGGTTGTGTCTGTATCCCATATACCGACGAGTTCAGGCCTTGTTCAACCTGCTGAAGAAATCGGAAATATTATCAAAAACTATGATGCTCTTTATTTGCTCGATGCCTGTCAATCTTTAGGTCAAATGAAAGTTGATGCTCAAACAATGCACGCAGATTTTATCAGCGGAACGTTCAGAAAATTTCTTCGTGGGCCGAGAGGCGCGGGAGTTTTGTATATTTCTGATAAAGCGCTTGATGCAGGAATGGAACCGCTTTCCATTGACTCGCGCGGCGCTGAATGGATAGCTGAAAATGAATATAAATCCAAGCCAGATGCAAAGCGATTTGAGAATTGGGAAACTGCTTATGCATTGATGAGTGGAAGCAAAGAAGCTCTTGCATATTTATTGTCAATCGGAATAGAAAATATTGAGGCGAGAAACAATGAACTTGTTTCCAAATTAAAAAAAGGACTTACTAATATTGATAATATAGAATTATTAGACCGCGGAAAAAAGCAATGCAGCATTATTACATTTAGTGTTCAAAATAAATCTGAAGAAGGGACAAAGAAATATTTTAGCGACAAAGGAATAAACATTTATACAACCCGTAAAATTTCTGCGATGATCGATTTTGAAGAAAAAGGAGTTGAATGGGTAGTTAGAGTATCGCCGCACTATTATAATTCTGAAGATGAAATTGACACGTTTATCGAAGCGGTAAAGAAATTATAAAAAGATTATGGACAGGCTTATCATTTCATGTTTCTATCCAATCGTGGAAATGCTCGAATAATTATCAGCATATTTAAATTGATTTTATCAAAAATACAGAAATCTACTTTTTGGCTTTTATAGTATCATCTTAAATAAAATAAAAAAGATTTTTATTTGACAATGTGGTCAAAAATGGTGCAAAAATTCATCAATAAGTCATAACAGTATTTGATTTCAGAGGATAGTATTGAAACCGGTTTCAATACTATCCTTTTTTTGTGCATAAAACTGCATGAGAAA
>JALYVO010000010.1 GCA_030853195.1 Bacteroidota bacterium
GAAGTTCCCGGAAACACGCAATACAATCCTCAATACAAATAAATTTTGCTTACAAAGCTGTAAATCCTATTTTTGCAATCCATTTTTAAGTTCTTATCACAACGCGGAAGTAGCTCATTTGGTAGAGCGCGACCTTGCCAAGGTCGAGGTGGCCGGTTCGAGCCCGGTTTTCCGCTCATCATTAATTTAGAAAGCAGGTTTTATCTGCTTTTTTCATTTATAGTGTTTACCCGGGTGGTGGAACTGGTAGACACGCAGGACTTAAAATCCTGTGATCAGCAATGGTCGTGTGGGTTCAACTCCCATCCCGGGTACAATTAACTTTTTAAAAACCTTTACTGTATTGACTTTTAGAGATTTTGTATTTTTTTACTGACACTTTTACTGACACTTTTTAAGTATCTTTTGTAGTTATTATAGCAAAAAGATCCTTATTCAATAAATTGCCCTGTGCTAATAGTTTAATAAGAGAGTGCTTCATTCACTTTTAAAATTATTCTTGAAAATAAAAGTGTCTAATTATATGGTGTTATAGAAGAAACTGTAACAGAGTAGTTACAATAATTGGATTTTGAGCAGGCAAATTCGTTTTTATTATAGTTTAGGTTCTTTCCTATCGAGACCGTCACGAGGAAACGAAGACTCAATTATTTCTAGCTTCACTTACCCAATGCTACAATAATCGCCCTAAAACTTTCCAGCCCAGCTTCCAGGTTCTCCACAATATCTAAAGCCAATACATCAGGATCGGGCAGATTATCTAAATCTGCAAGCGATTTATCTTTTAGCCATGTAATATCTAAAGATGTTTTATCTCTTGCAATAATCTCTTCATAAGTGAATTTTCTCCAACGGCCTTCCGGATTGGTGGCAGTATCAAAAGTCTCTTTGCGTTTATGCCTGTTCGTTGGATTATAGCAATCGATGAAATCCTTTAAGTCATCAAGCTTTAGTGGATTCTTTTTCAAGGTGTGGTGAATATTGGTTCTGTAATCATATACCCAAACTTCTTTTGTCCATGGGTCTTTACTGGAAGGCTTCCCATCCCAAAACAGCACATTGGCTTTTACTCCATTGGCATAAAAGATACCTGTTGGTAAACGAAGAATCGTATGCAGGTCCGTTATCTCTAATAATTTCCTTCTTACGGTTTCTCCTACGCCGCCTTCAAACAAAACATTATCGGGAACTACAACCGCGGCCAGTCCCGTCGTTTTAAGCATTGACCGTATATGCTGAACAAAGTTGAGTTGCTTGTTGCTGGTGGTTACCCAAAAATCCTGGCGATTGTAAGTGAGGTCTTCCTTCTCCTGCTCACCTTCTTCATTGGTAAAGGTCATGCTGCTTTTTTTACCAAAGGGCGGATTGGCCAGCACATAATCATATCTAGTTTCTGATGCTGCAATTAATGAATCATTGGGAGAGATAAAAATATGATCGCTGTCTATATCACCAATATTATGCAGGAACAAATTCATCAAGGCAAGCCGCCTCGTACTCGCCACAATTTCATTTCCAAAGAAGGTATCGTATTTCAGGAATTTCTTTTGATCGTGATCGAGGGTAAAATTATTTTCATCGGTAATAAAATCATAGGAAGCCAGGAAGAAACCTCCCGTACCGCAGGCAGGATCTGCAATGGTTTTCATTGGCTCGGGGCGCAAACATTCAACCATGCACTTTATTAATGCTCTTGGTGTAAAATACTGGCCGGCGCCGCTCTTGGTATCTTCCGCATTCTTTTCCAGCAGACCCTCGTAAATATCGCCTTTGTCTTTTACACCCATCATTACCCATTGCTCTGCATTAATTAGGGCAATAAGTTTATACAGCTTGGCAGGGTCCTGTATCTTATTTTGGCTCTTGGTAAATATCTGCCCGAGAATACCTTTTTCAGTACCCAATTCCCGCAACAGTTTGCTATAATGTGTTTCCAGCTCATCGCCGCTTTTGCCTGTTAAGCTTTCCCAGTTATATTGTTTTGGAATAGGCATAGCACGCTTATACGGCGGCCTGCTATATTCATCCGCCATTTTTAAAAACAGCAAATAAGTAAGCTGCTCTAAATAATCTCCATAGCCTACACCATCATCGCGAAGGGTATTGCAGAAAGCCCATACTTTGGAAACTATGCTGGAAGTATTCGCGGAATTGTTGTTGGTCATCCTTTGTTGCTTATTAAGTATACAATTATTTTTATCATTATATTTTTTGGCTGGCCCATTGGCAGAATTGAGTAACCCGTTTAGATTTTACCCTGTAACCCACAGAGATAATCACATCCAAGTTGAAGTGTTCTAACTGGTAGGTTTTACCATCTTCAGCAGTTGTCGCAAATTTTGCGACAACTGAATTCTTTGCCAACTCCTTTTCAGTAAACACATTATTAATATGCTTACCGATGGTTTTATATCCCTGTCAAATAATACAGCAAGTTGCTGGCAGTTAAGCCATACACTATCATTTTCAAGATTAACATGAAGTTGAATTTGATATCTGGGGATTTATATATTTCTATTTCAATCATCGCGAAGGGTGTTGCAGATAGCCCAAACTTTGGAAACGATTTGACTGTTTGACATTATATGATCACTTAATTAATTTATTTAAGATGTTCCAATGCCTTTTCGTTTGTTGTTTAATTTTATTATTAATCATAATATTGGAAGCTTTATAAGCATAAGACAAAAAATTCCCCCAGTTATATGAATCAGATTTTATAAATTTTTTCTCTTCTTCATCCCAAATATATTTTCTCGTTCTTTTTGCCCCTTTATAAGAAAACTTCTTGAAAATTCTTTTTTTGAAAATCACCCCACTGTTAACATAAAATCTTCTGTTTGCGTAATGTTTTGCTCTTCGAACAGTACGTTTCATTTTTCTGTAATATCCAGATAAACTTGCGGATTTTAGAAATACGTGAGAACCATTAAATTCAAAGCCCAAGTAAATAAAGTTTTTATCCCAATTAATTATTCCTTCAAATTCTTGACCGCAAAGAAGTTTGTCATTTTTACGTTTAAAGTGAAAAATTTGTGTCTTCCCCTTTTGAATTTCTAAGCCATAATTTGCAATTTCTCTATAAACTATTTCTTTTAAATCATCTTTTACTTTTAGAGGGCAAACTATTACTATATCATCGGAATATCGCCTATAAATTCCTTTATGTAATGAAATGAATTTATTTATTATTTTATCAAAGTGTAATAAATATATATTGGCTAAAACTGAGCTAATTGGCGATCGGTGTGGAATGCCAAAGTTCCGAGAAACAACTGTTCCATCTTTGAGCCTTTTTGTTTTTGACGGTTGTAATAATTTACCTTTTAATTTTAAAAATTCATTTTTATTACAAAAGGCGATTGCATTTTGGTTTCTCAAATAACATATCTTATCAACCTTTCTTTGTTTAATTTCTAAAGGTTGACCAAGCCTATCAATTTTTCTTGTATAAATTTTATCCTTGAACTCTTCGAAAATGTCGACAATATCAACGTAACTAAATCGTGTTATGTTTTTGAATACATTAAAATGATCTGGAGGTAGCTTTTCATTATCGCCTTCCTTATTGATAACCTCTGCCCAAGTTTTTCTAAGCTTTTTATGGTTAAGATTGTCAAAAAAACAAGATATATCAAAGGCTATTACAGCAAAATCATTTTCATCATAATCTAATATGTGTTTGAAAACATCGTTAGCAAAGTCGATGTTACACTTATTGGCACTATTTGATTTTTTTGGATTTATAGGAATTGTACGATATGCATTTACGACTTCATTTAAATTGTATTCCGCATCTTTTATTTTATTTTCATAGCAGTCTGAAAGCAATTTTGTGTAATAGCTAAAGATCAATGAATCAAGATGGCTCGCATAAAACAATTCTCTCTTTTTCAAATCAGACTTCCTCAACGGCTTGCGTCCGTCTTTATAATGATCATGTACTTTTCCATCGTTGCTTGAATAAACTTTGCGAAACTTCTTGACTTTGGAAGTTTTATGAATAAAGGGTAAAAATGAATGCTTTGCAATCTTTGCAGGGTCGGTAACATATTTTTCAATCCATTTGTAACGGTCGTTGTAATTTAGAGGCAATCCAATGTGTGGATACCTCTTTAATCTAAACCAGTCCTTTTGTTCTTTTTCTTTCATTTTAAAAAAAGTGAGTAGTGAAGACCCAATGCGAAGCTATTTGCTTTTGGGATTGGTTACCAATCCCCGAAATATGCATGCTCTTACGACACCGAAATGCCGCTCCGACTCAAGCTGGGTAGCGAAATATTAATTGTTAATTTGTTAATAGATTCTGTTATGAACCCATTCAAATATTCAATCGTAAAGGTATTCCCATCAGTTATTACACTTCTGGGGCATCTTATAGCCATAGGTGAAATTGAAATTAATTCAATCCTCCCTTGGATTTCTGAAATACCTTTTCCTCAACAGTTTTTCTTTCGAGCATGTTGAGCTTAACAAGACTTTCGTCTATACCTTAAAACGCATACTTCAGCTCTTCAACTACTCACAATAGTTTAATTATTTAAAGGTAAAAATTTGAAAAATACAATATATATAATTTTTGACTTTGAGCTATACAAGTTTTCCCTCAAACGCTTTCTTCAAAATACTTTGCCTTAATGCCTCTGCCTGCTGAAGGCTTTGAGTTATGCTTTCTTCCATTTTATCAGCTACGCTGAGGCGCCTTTCGATGGCTTGGACAATATTGTTTTGTTCTGCAATGGGCGCAATTGGAATTGGAAACTTTTTTATATCATCTAAACCTAATCCGGCCTTAGTTGCGCCCTTTGTCATCTTATTAAGATAATAATGCCCACCAGCTTTTGATATAATCCAATAACCAACATACCTATTATTGAATCCATTTTTGGGCCTGCATAAAGAGATATGCTGGTTAACAAAAGCATTATCGAGTTTTGGTGCAATAGCAAACATCCCGAGATATCCAGTAATAGAAAAAAGAAAATCACCTTCCCGAACTTTTGTCCTTATTCCTTCTGAATTTGAAGGTGGATTTACGTATTGTATTTTGCTTTCTTCTAAATCCAAATCAAGGGAATCAAAATCAAGATTTGTTATTCTAATAAAAATTGCTCCTTTATCAGAATAGTATTTTGCCCAACCTCTTGAACCGCTTGTTACAAAATCAAATAGCTCACAACTCTTTATCCATTTCCACCCTTTCGGCAATTCACCTTTGTCTGAACTATGATTTATTTGATTATTTTGATTATCCTGATTATTTTGTTTATTGTATTTAATTTCTGGTTCAGCAGCAATATTCAAATCATGTTCATCATGTAAATCATAAGAATCATGGTTCAAACTATTTGTAAGCTTTCCCTCAAATGCCCATTTTAATACAGACTGCCGATAAGTTTTTAATTGTTGTTGGGCAGTTTGCAGGTTTTCAATGCCTTTGTCTAACTTACTAAAGAGTTCTTCTATTTTAGAAACAATGGCTTGTTGGGTAGGTTTGGGAGGAATTAATAAATCATAATTCCAAAGTATGTTTGGGTCAACGTGTGGAATACCAACACCTTTTGCTCTTGTATTTATTTCATTGTATTTTGATTGCAAAAAATAATAAGCATAATTGTTTTCAATGTTAGGGAAATTTAATTTTACTAAAGTACTTCCTAACGCACCTCTAAGCGCTCTACCAACATATCCGGAACGGGAGCCATCCCAAACCATTAAGAAATCGCCATCATCACATAATGCGCAACCCACACCATCCGTATATTCATCAATAATGTTTTTTTCAAAGGCTTTAATGTTTACATAGGGAATTGAACACTCCTTTGTTTTTTCTTTTGATAAACGCTTTGGCTTTTTCCCTTTTACAGAAATTACATATTCACCAACCTTCACCCACTTCCAGTCTTTTGGTAATTGATTATTTGAACTACTCATCTTCTAAGTTTTCAAAATCAGCCCTTGCAGAACAACGATAGGCGAATGGAGTTTTTTCTTTCTTAATAATACCTTTTATTTTTTCCCATCTGGTTACAACTTGTTTTACCATCTCCCAATATGAAAATCCCGTCTTCGAAGGAGGACTAAAAAATAATATTCCTACTCCATGCTGTTTATATAATTCTCGTTGATGTTTTAGGCTTTGTATCCGATAATCCTGAGTAATTACAATGCCTTTCATTTTACCAACCTTAGGAATCCACTCTTCATCTTTTGATCCTTCACCAAAAAAATCTTTTATAGAATGTACATCAACCTTTAAACCCTCCTTTGCATTTTGTGGTTGTTGTAAAATATGTAAGCCCCTTGCAATTTGGGGCGGCAAGTTTTCATCAATAAATATTTTGTATTCTCTCATCAGGCAGCTTTTTTGTGATAATTGATAGCATCTTTAATCTTCGCTTCAGACAATTCATATAAACTGGCAATAAAAGGAATAGGCTCCTTTGCCAGATACATTTTGTATACAGCTTCTGTCTGAATATTTGTGCCATCAATAATCGGCTGCCCAAACTTATGTTGTGGGTCGCAAACAACAGCTTTATCTTTCCCCAATGGCCAAAGCCTTGTTGCTAATAATTCTTTATCGAATTCTATTTTTTTAAAAAATAGCTTTATAAAGTCAAGATTAAATTGCCTGCTACCATCTAAGGTTATAACCGTCCCATTAATATCTAAATAAATCCTTTTTCCATCAGTGCTGATATTTTCAATTATCTGTTTTTGCGCAAACGGGAAAAAAGTATTGTGACTTTTTGATAGCTCAGAATGCGCTTTTAGTACTTGCGCAGGCTTTACTCCAGCTTCGGAAAACTGCATCATCACATAAAATTCCACGAGAGTATGAAACCCTACTGCCCTGGTACTATCTATCCGCCAGGAATATTTTCCTTTGAAGGCTTTACCAAGTTTGCCATCCCAATATTCATTAAGCCACGTGTTAACCTTATGATATGGTAATCGCAAAATATTGGCAACATCGGGTACTGTGTAAATACCATTTCCAATCGCAAGTATATTTTCGAAGTTCATTTTGAATTTAGATTTCAAAGTTAAAACAAGCGTAACTTAAATAAAAGTTTATTAAAATGCTATTGATTTCTAAGCGTTAATAAAATTTATTTTACTCTTTAGAAAAACTAGCTTTGTTGTAATTTAAGCAGCCAACACCTCGTTTAATTCCTCAATAATTTCATCAGTCTTCTCTCCAAACAATTGCCACATCTTTCCTAGTCCGCCATTCTTATTAAAAGGATCCAGTTCAAAATCTTCTTTCTCCACATGAAAGCTGTTGGCTACATATTCTTTTATGATGTGCAGCCATTCCATTTGATCTTCTGTAAATTTTAAAGTGCCTGCCTGCTTTTTAAATACCCAATCCCGGAAGTTTTTATCAACTGTTTTATCATAACAGGTTAGCGTTGTATCAATGCCGCTTACTTTGCGTATCAAACTCACCAATGCAATCAATTCATTCTTGGCAGAGCCGTTGGCTTTACTCAGTTTTTCATAAGCATTCCATACCTGCATTGGAGCTATCAATGGTTGTTCCATTTTTATTTTTTCATAGAGGTCTTTAATCATTGCGTAAGTTAATTCCCTGCGGCGGTAAGGCTGGCCATAAAATATTTGCAAGGCGGTTATTTCGTCTTTATGTGATTCTATCCACGCCGTAAAATCATGAATAATATTTTGTGCTGCTGCCTGTTGGTCGCGTACCCAACCAATGTTCGTTATTTCATCTACATTAATATGATCCATCACCTGGTCATATTTTTTTCGCACATCAATAATATAATTACGCAAATCAGGATTATTAAATACCGCAACTGCTTCTTCTATCATCCTTTTGTGTTCATTATTAATTGCTGTACCAATTTCTGCAGGCGGTGCGCCTATTTTTTCACTTTCAATTTTTACCTTAATGTGCTCCAGTGTATCCGGATCATACGCATTCAATAATTTCCTAACCACATTGCTTATTGTTGATCCATCCGCCTGTTCAGCGAAGTTGGTTTTCTCTTTATCGCTAATTTCTTTATCAAGCCGCAGCAGCCGATTGGCCAATGAACTTAAAATATCTTCCTGCGTGTTTCCCATCGCCACATTCTGCAAAAGGTCTTTTAAAGTCATTCCGGGCTTTTTCTCTAATGGACGGCTATCGGTTTTCTGCGAGCTTTCCACACCAATGGCATCTATAATTACAAAATGATCTTTAGTGAATTTCGCTGATGGCGTACCGGTTGCTTTAAGTTGTTCCAATGAGCAGGTCCTTGTGCCACGGCCTTTCATTTGCTCATAATAGCTTCGACTTTTTACATCCCTCATAAATACCAATACTTCGAGCGGGCGAATATCAGTGCCTGTTGCAATCATGTCAACGGTTACGGCTATACGCGGATAGTAATCATTACGAAACTGGCTAAGTACGGTCTTAGGGTCTTCATCGCTTTTGTACGTTATCTTTTTACAAAACTTGTTTTCTTCTGCAAATTCATCTCTTACTATTTCAATAATGTCTTCAGCATGTGAATCTGTCTTGGCAAATATTAATGTTTTTGGTACTTCAAAAGCCTCACCACGGCCCTCTCCGCCCGGAGAGGGAGAAGCATACCTGTCGGGAAACATGGAAGGAAGGTTTTCTTTTATGCCACGAATAATCGTTCGTATGGTAGTGAGGTTTACGATGTCCCTGTCGAGTTGCTTGCCGCTGTATTCAATATCTTCATCTACACTTTCCCAAAACTTTATCCGGGTTTGCCTTTGGCGTTTATCGACCTTTTCACCCATTTCAATTTTGCCACCGTCTTTGGTAATTTTTGTTTCGATAGTAAATACATTATAAGGAACGAGGACGCCGTCAATTACTGCTTTTTCATATCCATAATCGCTCACAACATTCTTGTTGAAATATCCAAATGTCCTGTTATCCGGCGTAGCCGTTAATCCAATTTGAAATACATCAAAATAATCGAGCACCTGTTTCCATAAATTATAAATGCTTCGGTGGCATTCATCAATCACTATGAAATCAAAAAACTCTACCGGTACATTTTTATTATAAACAACCGGCGCAGGTTCTCTTTCTTTGTATTCATTAGGGTTTGTTTCTTCAGCGCTTTCATCCATTTCTTTGCCTTGCAAAATAGAATACATCCGCTGTATAGTGGAAATATATACCTGGTTATCTTCAGGAATATATCTGCTTTTTAATCTTGTAACTGCATAGAGCTCTGTAAACTTCCTGTTATCATCATTAGGTACATAGGCCATAAATTCCTGTTCGGCCTGCTCGCCTAAGTTTTTTGTATCCACCAAAAAGAGAATACGCTTTGCCTTTGCAAATTTTAATAAACGGTAAATAAAAGTAATGGCGGTATAAGTTTTACCTGAACCAGTAGCCATTTGTATTAAAGCTCTCGGATGATATTCCTTAAAAGATTTCTCTAAATTATTAATAGCAACAACCTGGCAATCTCTTAAACCAGTTTCGGGCAATGCAGAGATGTGATGCAACCTCGTTCTTAATGAGGCATCCTGTCTGCACCATTCATAGAAAGTTTCAGGCCGGAAGAATGTAAACAATTCTCTTGAACGGGGTTTGGGATCACGAAAATCAGTAAACTTTACTTTGTCACCCGTACTTTCATATACAAAAGGAAGCTTTTCATTATTCAGATATTTAAGCTTTGCAGAAGCATATCCTTCAGATTGATCTTCATGTTCACTAAAATGAATTGCCTCTTCTGCTCTTTTTGCCTCAATAATACCGACGGGTTTTTTATCTACAAATAATACGTAATCCGCGGGTCCTATACCAGTTTGATATTCTGTAACAGCTACGCCTAAGCCTGCATTGAGATTTATATTTCTCTTTGATTGTATTATCCATCCCGAGGCTATGAGCATAGCATCAATCTTATCACGTGCAATCTGTTCCGGGTTTTGATTTGGCATTATGCGTAAATAAATTTAAACAAATAATCAGTTAGTCTTTCAAAGGGAGTGTTCAAATATATTAATTCTTTGTAACATCCTTTATGCCATGCCCCGTGCTCGTTTTGTTCCATGATTATTTATACGAAAAAATTATCATAGTAACAATATGTATTATTGTTTTATTTATGTACTACATACATTTACTTACGATTCATTGATTAAAACCTTCAAAACTTAACGCTTGTGGAGTTGACTAAGCTAATTAAATTATTATGTCTTTACTTAAAGGCTTTAATCTTCAGTATCTTTCTTTCTTTCTTTTCACCAGCAAGCCTCAGCAATTCTGCTTGCTGAGCCAAAGATTCTTCATTATCAATTACCCATTTAGTAAAAAGATCATTGTTCAAATTATACAGACTATCGGTATGATATAAGAGTTTTAATAAGCCGATATTCCCATTCACTTTTAAATACCGGTACTTTATATCATTTGCTTGAAAAGCTTTAGTTGTGTTATAACAATTGATCCAACCGTATAATAACAAAAGCGATGTGATAAAAAAACCTATCGCAATCCAAACTCCTTTGTGCAAATGATGCTTGTGATAAATGTGTTCATTTACTCCTATTCCTAATTTAAAAATTAAAGCATCTATATTTTTTGAAAGCTCATTTATC
This sequence comes from Bacteroidota bacterium, assembly GCA_030853195.1. Classification (GTDB taxonomy): domain Bacteria; phylum Bacteroidota; class Bacteroidia; order Chitinophagales; family Chitinophagaceae; genus Ginsengibacter. The sequence continues at coordinate 10,615 of JALYVO010000010.1, forward strand.
TTTTCGTTGCTTACTTTAAATTGCGGGGAAAGTTTTGCAATCTCTGATTGAAATAATTTTATTTCTTTCATCAAATCTTTTTGCAATGCATCATCATTGCCTGTTTTATTTTCTTTTAGCAAACTTATTTCTAAGCTCTCTAATTTTTCTACAATTGTCTCCAATAAAACCTGGTTCATCACTATTGTTTTTAAATTATAAATGCAGTCCTCTTGACTTTTTCTTTGGCTTTTTTTCAAAGCTCCACTCATGTGGTAATTGCTGGTATATTTCTTCCGGCTTCAATAGCTGCTCAACAATATTTGCGGTTCTGTTTTGCTCTTTTTTATTTTCAGAATTATCATCAAATTGAAGTTTTGTTTTGGGAGAAAAATGTTGCCGCAATAAATGTTTTTCTGTTTGCTGTTGGATTGTCCTATGAAGATTATTTATAGAAAATTTTCTGTCAATTTCACTGCCTTTATATTTGTACTCCCCTGTCTTAAAACTGATGCCCTGCAACTCTTTTGTTTGGCCTTTGTATTTGTACAATGTTTCGATGTTTTGCTGCTGCAATTTTTCTGTGAGATCCTCCAGTGATTTGCACTTCGGAAGTGTTTCTAAAATAGCCTGGTAAATAATATATTTGTTCGCTTCTTTTTCATTTAAGGATTCGAGATTGGTTAGCGCTAAATTTTTTGAAACAGCTTCATGTAATCCATATTTTCTGGTGAGTTCCTGGGCAACTTTTTTTCCTTTTAATCCTATCCAGCTATCTTTGATTACGCCCCCTTTATTGTTTACCAGATTGGCAATGATGTGAAGGTGTGAATGGTTTTTATCGGTGTGTTTTGTTATCGAATATTGGGTGTTTGTAATGCCTAATTTTTGCAGATATTCTCTGGCTATTTCTGTCATCACTATATCTTCTATTTTCTCTCCGGGATAAAAGCTGAGTATGCCATGAAAGACCGCAATTCCTAATGTGGGTCTCAGCTCTCTTTGCATATCAAAATCTGCTGCCATTAATTTATAATTATGTCCTCTTACTCCTTCTGCTTCTAACACCAGGGCTCTCTTCTGATCCATGCAGATGTACCTGCAGGTTCCATAAAATGTTTTTCCTGTGATCACTTTGCTTATCATTTTCTTAGCTTTTCTAAAAGCTCATCTATAATATTCCTGTACTTTTCAAACTCAAGTATGGCGGAAAGAAATTGTCCTGCGTTTGCCTTTTTGGCGAGCTGGTTCAGGTTATTGGAGATGCCTACCAATTCCCTGACAAACTGCCCTTCTTCTTCGCTTAGTCTTGCTGATACTTTTCCATGGATAGCCATTTGTCTTATATAGGCTGTAACAGCCATTCCGGCTTTGACGGCTTTATTCTTAATAATATATCTTTCTGCTTTGGTAAGTCTCAGGCTGGTAACGGTTCTGCAAACTTGCGTTTTAGGACGTCCTCCTTTGTGCTTTGCTTGTCTTTCTCCACTTATCATATCTGCTTCAGTTTTCTTTTGTGACCAACGGGAGGCAAAAGCGGGCGAAAAGAGTTTTTGTAATACAAAAACACCGCTCGCTGAGGTCTTTAATATTTTACAGGTGTCTCCTCATCGGGTGGTTTACCCCCTTTCATTTTCTGGTTTATACTATGCTCCTTATGCTTCACATTCCATTCATTCAGGTCTTTGCATCCTTCATACAGTTTGCTTTCATCTTCAAACTTCAATGATCTCTTTTGTGCAAGACTGGTGCATTTTCTTTCTGCAATATTTACTAAAGTTATTTGCGGGTGAAAAAGAGAAATTTTTTGCAGGGCTTCGCTTACATTGCAGCGGTGATATACTTTTGCAAAATCAACAAGGCTTCCTCCTTTTCCAAGTCCGTGATCGTACCAGACGTTTTTGTTTTTATTTACTTTGAAAGAGGCTTCTTTTTCTTGCCTGAAAGGTGATAGATACCAGTGATCTTCTCTGCTAATTTTCTTTGGATTGAAACCTAATGCACAGAGATAATCTACAAGATCAATTTGATTGGCTTGTTCGCAATTCATAACGCAAATTTTTAAAGGTGATTAATTTTCTTTTGTGTCATGCTTGCGTCCTGACCGTTGATGACTGCTTCAATATCTGTGCGGGAAAAAAATCTCCTGGATCTGATCTTAAAGCTTTTCAGTTTTTTTTGCTTCATCCATTCGTACAATGTCGGTCTTGATACCTGGAAAATTTTACAGACGTCTGTTGCTTTTAATAAAGCTTTTTCGGGTAAGTGGGGATTTGTTTGCAGCGATGTTTGCTGGCTTAATCTTTCAGCAACTACTTCATCTATGGTAGTCCTGATCTGCTTCCAGAACTCAGTCGGAGTTATGGGAAATAACATGGGAGTTTCTTGCATACTTCTTCATTTTCGTGTTCACTATGAAACTTTTACAAAGTAAAACTAAGGGTATTATTTGTCAAAAACAATACATGGCTAAATATTGAACATGTGTAGCTAAACCAGCATTAACAAAGGGTTTGAGGATTATTAGATTATGAGGTAAGGTTGAGTAAATGTAATTAAAGTGAGTTAAGGGTGATAACTATTTTGCTTTACTCTCGGTAAAAAGTTTTAACAGAATCGGGATTAATTAATTCAAATTATACCTTAAGAAGTTATAAAGAGGCTCATAGCGTCCGATAATTTTTGTAATATTCCTGTATACTCAAAACAATTATAGAATTGGGATGATAATAAAGATGTAACAGTCTTTCTAATGTGAAACTTACTCGATAGAAAAGAACCATTCTGAGGTGGTTTGAAATCGACGGAATCCGGCCTTCCGATTTCTTATGGCCTTGCAACGTAAAAGCTTATATCCAAGATAGCTACCAATGAAGGAAAACCGAATAGCCATGTGAAAATTGATAGCGGAAATGAGAAATCATTTTTGGTGCCATTGTCAATAAATAAAATGCCCATGGTCGGTGAAAAAACAGGTAGGTTTTTGAAACAAATAGGCATTTCCATCATAAAAACATTGAGTGAGATTCCGGTGGAAATACTGAACACCATGTTTGGCAAATTCGACTGTACAACTAAACTTTAGCTTGCATAATACTAATTCATTTAGTACAAAAGAATTAATATTTATTACGGGCCTAGGAAAAGCAGCACAAGGGCATAAATGTTATCCTAAACGTGGTATGATTTTTAGTGACTTTAATAAAAACTTATTTTATGTCCAACACAAAAGATCAAATAAAAAAAGACGTCCACAGTGTAGAAAAGAAAACAGAACATGCAGCACATGAGATTGCTGATAAAACCAAAGAGGCGGCAGGGAAAGTAAAAGATAAAGCAAAAGAGGTGGGTCATGACATCAAAAAGAAGTAGATTAAGAAATTGAAGTGTTCTACTTCGGATTAATAATGGCGGCTTCAAAGCCGCCATTATTAGCTTATAGCATAATCCCACTATAAGCTAATTTTTTATCCAAAGTGCTTTTTTGGCACATATTCGATAATATCTCGTTCCTAAATTTATAACCGTTAGATACCCTTTCATGCAAAAAAAAATTCCACTGCGATTAGCAGAGTTAAAACTTCGTTGGAAGAGTTATATTAAAGCATTAAATCAAACTCGAAAATGTTTCCAAACTTGACAATGTGGCTTTATGGATTACAATTATGTAGGAAAATTGGAATAAATTATGGGAACTAAATTTTAGATTTATGAAAACAATATAACATACATGCCTAAACGCAATCATTGAATTTACTTTTTTGCTATCCAATCATTTTAAAGATTTTTTTTCCTTTTTAGTAAATTTTATAAACCATCAATTTCCGCATAAATCTTCTTCAAATTTCTTAACAAAAAACTCCTTTTCTGTTCCTCATCGCCAAAGTCATAATACTTCGGCGGAACTTTATGATGTTTTTTTCTTCATCAATCGTCGCAAGTTCACCATTCACCTTTTATTTAATGAATATCAATTCTTTCTTTTCCTCCGCGCAGCCGGATATCTCTCCCATTCCATATAAATCTTCCGCTTAAATTTTTCGGAAGTGTTACTTCTCCTTCAATTCCACCATTCTTATTGCTTCTTTTCAATATAACTGTTATAATTCCATCAGGCGAAGGCATCGTTCCCTTTACTTCTGTTAGTTCTCCCAGCGCTGGTTCAATCCTTACTTTCTTAAAACCCGGTGCATCCGGCATTATGCCGCATATGGTAGCCAGGAAATCATAAATCGGACTTGCAGACCATGCATGGCAATCGGAACGTGCCGGATCAGGATTTTCAGCAAACGTGGTCAACCCGTTTTTCAACATATTTCTCCATGGCATTAATTGCGAATAATATAAATTTCCCAACCCCGCCTTAATCATGGCCCGGGTCAGGTAAAAACGATAATAAAATGTAGCCTGGCTAAGTGTGCTGTCATACAAAATATGTTGCAACACCTGCTTTTGTCCGGAAACAGGAATTGCATCTGCAAGAATACCCATAATACCAGCGTGCTGGCTGAATGTATTTTTTTGAGGTGTGTTGGCCATTTCCATCCTGGTATGATCAAAGCAATGCTGATAAGTATGATTAGCCAGCGTACTTGATAACTTTAAATAATGATTTGCCTCCTGTTTACGGCCAAAGTAATCGAATAACTTAGCAGCCTGTTTCAAGGTATAAGCAAATTGCAAAGTAATCACTGAAGAATGCCCGTTATCAGATCCATCCGGCACTCCACCGGGAAATGAGCTATTCCAGTCGGCAAAATTCCACCAGTCCATGGGGCCTAGCATTTTATAATTATTATCAATGTGCTTCTCATACCATTTCAACACAAGTGTTGCCGCGTCTAAATATTTATTTACAAAATTGGTATCCGGGCGATGCATCCAATAATCATATAACATAGAAACCCAGAACAGCGAAAACGTTGGTATTACCTGCATCCGGCTGCTTGGGTAACGTCCTTGTGTAAGTCCGTCTGGGATCCTGGAATTATAAAAATCATCAATCGCTTTTCGCATCAACCGGTCATCACCCGTATTATATAATGAAATGAGCGCCTGTATTCTTGTATCCCCTTCGTATTGTAATTGTTCGTAGTAAGGACAATCAAAATAAGTCTCCCCTGCACATAGCCTGGCCGTGCGCCAACCTACTTTCCAGATATCCTGCAGCGATGAATCATTGCTGGTAAAAGTAGCAACCTGCTTAAACGGATAACCTGTATAAATACCATAAATATCATTGATAACAAGAGGCTCATCCTTCGTCTGGACATCTAACTGCAAATAGCGATAGGTACGGAACCACAGCGGACTGAAAGTTTTATTCATTGTTCCATCAGGATAAAAGATATCATATAATCCTTTGATCGTTTTTCCTTCTATTTCATTTCGATTTCCTTTTTCTCCGTTCTTATCAAATAGCGCTTCTGCATAAGTTATTTTAACGGAAGCCCCCTTTCCCCCATTCGCCGTTATCACGGGATAACCGACTGTTTCATAAGATTGATCGACTATGATACTTACATTTTTATTCGCCGGAATTGTTAATGGATTTTCCCCCTGAAGAAATGCTGCATTGGTTTCTATTCCGCTTTCCCTCTTTATAACAGCCAACCGTTGCTGCGTTTCCTCCATTTGAGGAATAACTCTCGGGCTTAGCGTCCACAAGTTGTCGGAACCGTAACCCACTGTTACAACCGGCGTATGCAATTCTTTTGCTTCCTGCCAGTTTTCATCATTATAATAAGATTGCTCCCATCCCCATGGATAAAGATTACCCTGAACTTCATCACCCGGCCCTGCAACAAAGTAGCTATGCAATTCTGCGCCTGTGCCTAATGCACAGGGAGTGTAAGCGTTATCGCGTAACACTTTCCATGTGTGATCTGTGTTGGCAATCTCTTCTTCTTTAGTGTCGCCTGTAACAAAAAACCAGTTTGATTACTTATCTGGGCAACAGGTGCATATTCGCCCATATTCCATACCAATGCTGCAATCACATTTTTGCCCTGATGCAAATAGGAAGCAATATCAAATGAATCAAAGTTCCATTTATACAAACTGCTTCGGGCAGGTCCTCTACCCACCGAAGTTCCATTCACATATAACCGAAAGCGGTTATCTGCTGAAACGTGTAAAATAAAGTGCGATGGAGTTATCTGCAAGCTTATGGCTTTACGGAAATGATATACTCCGTACGATCGTGCAGATACCCCCGGACAACTGATCCACTGGGCATTCCACGAGCCCTTCATCAGCCTTGCATTTATAGGAACATTCTGTGCATGGGATAATACATACATTCCAAACAAATTACCGAAAACAAACAACCATCTCAACCAATGAACAAATAGCCTTTTCAATAAATGATTGACATTTTTGGAATAGTTTATCTGTTTCATATTTTTTGAAGTTACATTTTATAAAAATATTTTTCCAGCAATTTTTTCCATTCTTTGTACAATCCATCCTACAAACCAAATATTCTAGGTTTTTGGCAATGATAGATGTTTACACTAAACCGGCTATTGCTTATTTCAGAGATCTTGACGATGCTTTTCATTTAGACATTGACTTCGCACAACTTGTAAAAATATATGGCAATAGCGAAGGCACAAGCACTACTGAAAGAAAATATAGTCAGTCTGCAAGAATTAGTTTAGGGTATATATTTTATCTCACTTATCCCAATAACAATTGGAATATTATTTTTTATCTCTCTTCTAAATCATAAAAAATAAAAAATTCAAACTGAGACACTATCTGAATTTAAACTATGTTGATTTTAACAAAATTGCGTAGCAGAGATCAATGATCCGATAACAAATACAATGACCAAGGTAGGAATGGCCGATAGCAGGCAAGATTTCGAAGCATTTGTTGATCCCGTTTATAAGTTTGCGATGGAGACACCCACCCGTGTTCCACTAAGCGACTGGCATGAAACCACAAACGGAAAACAAGTTGGCTTCCAGGCAAAAAGCGTTGTGGGCGGCTATTTCTTGAAACTGCTGGATGTGAAGATGAATAAATAAATTGAGAAATTTTAAATGATCCATGTCCCTCTCGCTGGAGATGAGTTGGGCTGAGGTTTTAATATGAAAATATGTCTTTTACTGGTAACCATGCTCTGGAGCTTTACGCTTCATGCGCAGCACATGCAGGGAGGCGTAAAGCTTGTTCAATATATTTTTAATGAATTTGCCACCGGAGAGGTGAAGATGAAATCCGGAGAAACCTCTACGCAACTTTTAAATTATAACATACTTACTAGCGAAATGATATTTGATAATAATGGAAAATATCTCGCCATCGCAAGTCCTGAAAATGTGGGCACGGTTTATATAAATAATAGAAAGTTTATACCGCTGAATAACAAATTTTACGAAATACTAATTAATTCTAAGATGCCATTGCTGCTGGAATTTACGGCGTCTATAAAAGATCCGGGAACTTCAAGCGGTTATGGCGGCACCTCCAACACTACTGCTTCAACAGCTTTACAATCTTTAATCAGTACCGGCGGGGCTTACGATCTAAAACTTCCTGATGGATATTTAGTAATGCCCCGCTATGCATATTGGATAATGAAAGATGGACAATTAGAAAAAGCAGGAAGCATAAAACAATTGATAAAAATTTTTCCCGATAAAAAAGAAATGATAAATGATTTTGTAAAAAGAATAATACAAATTTTTCCAGGCGTGAGGACATCATATAATTGGTAAAACAAATTGAATAAATTTTTGCATGCGGAGTTGATGCCACTAGGACGTGTATTATTCATTTGCAAAAAAAATCTTTCTTACTGTTATTTTAAGTCATTGTTCTTTCAAGGAATTTTTTTTCGATGAGGAAGTCAATAAGATCGAACAAATAATCAACCGGCATAGTAATCTTTTTTAGGTTCTTCGGTTTATTTAGTGGATTTTGATTATTAAACTTTTAAAAATGAATGTTTCACCTTAGTAGAAAAGTTATTAAATTACTGCGCTAACCTTGTTCCCTTATTATAGGTAAGTCATCATAATAAGGAATAAGGTTTTCAAAAAAGCAACGTCTTCCTACTAAAGTTAAACAGCCAAAAAAAACCATTCCTTTACGTTTACTGAAGAATCATTTTTATTATGGACAATCATTTTATTTTAAAAATTTTCTGCCGGAAACATCTGTATTTTTTTCTCTTGTGTTGCAGCATGGTGCTTGTTCATTGCAGTGCTAAATTGTCTCCACACCCCTCTGCATTTAATACTATACGTGTTTTAATTGTGGGTGGAGGTTCGTCGCATGATTTCGATAAATGGTATAAACAGGTTGATGCAGAAACGCTGCAAAGAGATGGCTTGGCGACCGTAACTTATACCAGCGATCCTGATTCGATATTATACTATTTGCCGAACATGGATGTGCTGTATTTATGCAACAATCAGCCAATAAAAAATCATGCCGTGCGGCAAGCTATTTTTAATCATGTGAATTCCGGTAAAGGCCTTATTGTGGCGCATGCTGCCTTGTGGTACAATTGGCAAGACTGGACGGAGTATAATTTGCAATTAGTAAGCGGAGGCTCACGCGGCCATAACGAATATGGAACTTTTGAAGTAACGATTATAAATAAGGATCATCCTGTAACTAAAGGTGTGGCTGATAAGTTTTCTTTAAAGGATGAACTGTATTATTATAAGCCTGATCCTGCAGGCCCCGGCATTGAAGTTCTTGCAAATGCAAGCGCAGAAGGTTCTGATAAAATATACCCTTCGGTATTTATTGTAAGGCATCCAAAAGCAAGGATAGTCGGGATAGCATTGGGCCACGATGCCGGGTCGCATGATATAGTGCCTTATCAAACTCTTTTGCGTAATGCGGTTAGGTGGGTTGCGAACAGGTAGCTCACGCAGCAAAATGAGAGATGAGGACAGCGCATATAATATATAAATGTTCCTTTCGTGAAAAAGTTGTCATGGTGAGAGATTTAAAGAAACAAACAATAATTCTTTGGATACATTAAAACAAAAAAACGGTGTCAAACTTTTGCAATAAAATTTTTGGTTTGTTTTTTTTCATGGGAAATTTTCATAATGGTTTTGCGCAGAATGTTGACCTGCTCAAATATGTAAATACCCTGCAGGGTACTAACTCTACATCAGAGCTTACTTACGGCAATACCTATCCCACCATTGCATTGCCTTTTGGGATGAATACCTGGGCTCCGCAAACCGGTAAAAATGGTGATGGCTGGAAGTACCAGTATTTTGTTGATTCCATCCGCGGTTTTCAACAGGCGCATCAATGCAGCTCGTGGACCAATGATTATGCTGTTTTTTCTTTAATGCCGGCAACAGAGCTCACAGTAGATGAAAATAAAAGAGCGCTGCACGTCAGCCATAAGAATGAAATTGCAAAACCCAATTACTATAAAGTAAAGTTTAATAATAACCTTACAACTGAAATTTCTCCCACGGAAAGAGGAGCGCATTTGCGTTTTTCATTTCCGGCTAAAGCAAAATCTTACATCATTATTGACGGCTATACAAAAATGAGTGGCGTAAAAATTTTCCCCAAAGAAAATAAAATAACGGGCTATGTGAATAATGGCCGGCAGGTTCCTGAAAATTTTAAAAATTACTTTGTAATCATTTTTGATAAGACGTTCAAGTCTTATGGAACCTGGGAAAATGTAAATAACAAATTATTTAAAGATTCTCTTGCGGGCGAAGGAAAAGGGTTCGGCGCTTTTATTGAGTTTGCAAAAGGTGTAACCGTTCAGGCGAAAGTAGCTTCCTCATATATAAGTGTGGAGCAGGCGCTGGTAACACTTAACAGGGAGTTGGGAAATTTTACATCGCTGGAGCAAACAAAAGCGGCTGCTGCTAAAGCATGGAACGATCTTTTAAACAGGGTGTTGGTGGAAGGTGGAACCGAAAAACAAAAAGCTACTTTTTATTCCTGCCTCTTTCGTGCAAGCCTTTTTTCCCGCATGTTTTTTGAGTATGATAAAAATAATAATCCGGTTTACTACAGCCCCTATGATGGTAAAGTACATGACGGATATATGTACACCGATACCGGCTTTTGGGATACATTCAGGGCACAGTTTCCATTAACCAATATCCTGCATCCGTCTATGCAGGGCCGTTATATGCAGGCAATGCTAAATGCAAAGGAGCAATGCGGCTGGCTTCCTTCATGGTCATTTCCCGGTGAAGCCGGCAGTATGATCGGCAATCATGCTATTTCGTTATTTACAGATGCTTATGTAAAAGGTATCCGCACCTTCGATCCGGAGCAGGCATTAGATGCATATTACCATGAAGCAACCAATAAGGGCCCGTGGGGGCCCGCTAACGGCCGCGATGGATGGAAAGAATATTTCACCATGGGCTATGTGCCTGCGGATAAATACAGGGAGGCTACTGCCAAAACATTGGAATATGCGTATGATGATTTCTGTGCTTATAATTTAGCGAAGCTTACAGGCAATACTCACTACGAAAACATTTTCAGCAGGCAGATGTTTAATTATAAAAATGTTTTTGATTCTTCCGTAAACTTTATGCGTGGCAAAAAATTGAATGGCGAATGGCAGGAAAATTTTGATCCTGATGAATGGGGTGGCCCTTTCACAGAGGGAAATGCATGGCATTGGGTTTGGTCAGTATTTCACGATGTGAACGGCCTGATAAAGTTAATGGGTGGCGACAAAAAATTTGCCGCAAAGCTTGACTCGGTTTTCTCACAACCTAACACGGTAAACGTAGGTTCGTATCGGCGGCTGATTCATGAAATGAAAGAAATGCAGTTAGCTAATATGGGGCAATATGCGCAGGGCAATCAGCCGATACAGCACGCGATTTATTTGTATAATTATTGCGGTGAGCCCTGGAAGGCGCAGCAACATGGGCGTGATGTGATGGATAAATTGTACAACGAAACAGAGAATGGTTATCCCGGCGATGAGGACCAGGGCCAGACATCATCATGGTATGTATTAAGCGCCTTAGGCTTTTATAGCGTTTGCCCCGGCACTGATCAATATGTAATTGGCAGCCCCGTTTTTCAAAAGGCAACGATTACAATGGAGAATGGTAAAAAGTTTATCATTCAGGCTGATAACAACAACAGGGAGAATGTGTATATTCAGTCAGCGTCGCTAAATGGAAAAACTTATTCGCATAACTGGATAAGGTATGAAGACATTACGAACGGAGGTTTATTGCATTTTGAAATGAGCAGAACACCAAACAAAATAAAAGGTGTTCAACAGGAAGACAGGCCATTTTCACTTTCTGAAAAATAAAAATATTCACAGTTACTTTAACGTATAAATATTGAAACAAAATGAAAATTAATAAAGCTTTACCGGTTGCTCTCTTATTTGCAACTGCCATTTCATGCAACAATAATTCAACAACTACTGCTGATGAAACATCAAAAGATTCCACAATAACTATAAAAGATTCAGCTAATACAATGACACTTGATAAAAAGAATTTTGAATCAACCATTGATGGAAAGCAAACCGATCTGTATGTTTTGAAAAACCATAATGGAATGCAGGCTGCTATCACCAACTATGGTGGGCGTTTGGTAAGCCTGATGGTTCCTGATAAGAATGGGAAAATGACTGATGTAGTTGTAGGTTTTAAAAGCGTGGATGATTATGTAAATTCTACAGAGCCCTATTTCGGCGCAACGATTGGCCGCTATGGAAACCGCATCGCCAAAGGGAAATTTTCATCAGATGGAAAACAATATACTTTGTTTACAAACAATGGCACAAACACCTTGCACGGCGGAAAGAAAGGCTACCAGGCTGTTGTGTGGGACGCGAATAAATTAAATGACTCTACTCTTGAACTTACTTATTTATCAAAAGATATGGAAGAAGGTTTTCCGGGAAATCTAAATATTAAAGTAACGTATAGCCTCACTGGTGATAATGGTTTTAAGGCTCAGTATGAAGCGACAACAGATAAAAAGACCGTTGTTAATTTAACCAATCATGCATTCTTCAATATGAATGGAGAAGGAAGTGGTACTATACTAAATCATACCGTGCAGATATATGCTGATAAATACATACCGGTTGATACGGGGTTAATTCCAAAGGGGCCGTTTGCAAACGTTGCCGGAACTCCATTCGATTTTACAAAAGCAACCACCATCGGGTCAAGGATTGATTCGGCAAATGAGCAATTAAAAAACGGCAAGGGTTACGATCATAATTTTATTTTAAATGGAACAAAAGAAAACGGCTTAACCCATGCGGCAACTGTTACGGGCGATAAGTCCGGGATTGTAATGAATGTATATACTGAGGAACCGGGCATGCAATTTTACAGTGGCAATTTCATGCAGAGCAAGAACACATTCAAAGGCGGAAGTAAAGACGATTTCAGGACAGCCTTCGCAATGGAAACGCAACACTATCCTGATTCTCCCAACGAGCCATCTTATCCATCAACTGTTTTGAAACCCTGAGATGTTTATAAAACTACGAGTGTATATGTATTTTCTACGGTTAAATAAAAATTGCCATCCCAGTGTACTCCCTGGAAGGAGAGTGTCTGTCCCGATCTTTTATCGGGAGGTTGGCCTTATCATTTTAACTACGTTTATGCTAAACGTTAGTTACGGCCAGCAGACCTTCACCAATCCGTTACTTCCCTCCGGTGCAGATCCGTGGTGCATTCAAAAAGATGGTTATTACTATTATACAAATACCACCAGGCGAAACATAACAATTTGGAAAACTAAAAACATTACTGATCTGGCAGACGCAGAAAAAAAAATAGTATGGACTCCTCCCGCAAAAGGCGCTTATGCAAAAGAAATATGGGCGCCTGAAATTCATTATTTACAAGGCAAATGGTACGTTTACTTTGCCGCTGATAGTGGCAATAATGTTAATCATAGAATATATGTTTTAGAAAACGCATCTAAGGATCCTTTGCAGGGAAGCTGGACTATGAAAGGTAAGTTTACTACACCTGAAGATAAATGGGCGATTGATGCAAGTGTATTTGAAAATAACGGAAAGTTGTATGCGATATGGAGTGGGTGGAAGGGCGATGTAAATGGTGAGCAGGATATTTTTATTGCTAAAATGAAAAAACCCTGGACAGCGGAAGGCAGGCGTACACTGGTATCCGCGCCAACCTATAAATGGGAAACGATCGGTGATCTGCACAATGCCAATGATGTGGCGCATGTAAATGTGAATGAAAGGCCTGAAATTTTAAAGCATGATGGTAAATTATTTTTGATCTATTCAGCGAGTGGTTGCTGGACGGATTATTATGCTTTGGGTATGCTAACGGCGAGCGTAAACGCAGATTTATTAAAGGCTTCTTCATGGACAAAAACAGATCATCCTGTTTTTAAACAATCCCCCGAACACCACGTATATGCAACAGGCCACAACTCTTTTTTTACTTCGCCTGATGGTAAAGAAAATTATCTTTTATATAACGCCAACAGTGAACCGGGGCAAGGCTGTGGCTCACATCGCTCTCCGCGTGCACAAAAGTTTACCTGGAATGCAGATGGCTCACCCAACTTCGGCGAGCCGGTAGCGGCAGGTGTCGCATTGCCACTTCCTTCCGGCATCGTAACTAAAAATGTAACGCTGCACGATCCCGTTCTTGATGCAGATTTCCCCGATCCTACTGTTATAAATGCGGATGGTAACTACTACGCATACTCGACGCAGGGCAGGCATGATGGGAAGATGAATAACATACAGGTCACCTCATCAAAAGATTTATTCAACTGGAAATATGAAGGTGATGCTTTACTCCAGAAACCACCCTGGGCCAGCAACACGCAAAGCTTTTGGACGCCTGATGTTTTATATGATCTGTGACGAAACAATATGTAATGTTCTATTCGGCTAAAAATAATGACACGAGTGTGAATATGTCCATTGGTGTGGCTTTTTCTAAAAATGCTGAGGGGCCATTCATTGACAAAGGTGTACCACTTCTTCAGGGAAAAGGTTTTTCCAATATTGATCCCATGGCAATGGTTGATCGCGTACTGAAGCAGAAGATGAAATATGTGAGGCGTGTGATGTGTATTGAGCCGGTTGGGTATAAAGATGGCTGGCCGGTTGTTGAGAAAAAAGATTAACGCATTAAAATATTAACCGGATGGAAGTTTTATTGCAGTGAATAAATATGGATGTAAAAAAGTTTTGCAGGAAAGGAAGGTTTAAGTGATGATTATATAAAAAAGAATAAGGAAAGTTTTAAAAATGATGATGATGTAGGCAGGCTGATAATTTTTTGTAACAGCAATTAAGGGTATATTAGGTAAGATTTTTGATAACATCTGCACATAAACAATCATTAAAATGAAAAATATTTTTGCGGCTTTTATTTGTATGCTAATATTAATTTCAGGCCATACCCAAACTGTTATTAAAGGCAGTTATGCAATAAAAAATGTACAAACAGGAAAGGTGTTGCGTATAAAAGATGCCAACAGCAAAGATGGTACACCAATCGTTGCCTATGATCCTGTAAACTGGAAATGTGTTACCTGGGATTTTCAGCATGTTGATGGACAAACATACCAGCTTAAAAATCTTTTTAGCGGAAAAACTTTGCAACCTGTAAATACAAATGTTGCGGATGGTGATGCGTTAAATGAACAACCAATCAGCGATGATGCAAATCAGCAGTATGAATTTATCCCGCTTGAAAAAAATATTTACCTAATAAAAATAAAAGTCAAAGATTTATACATCACACCTTCTGATAAAGATGGTAAAGTGAATTCGCAAATTATTCTTGCAAAAAAAGATGGCAGCAAGTTGCAGCAATAGACAATTTACCAACAGCATCCAACTATGTAAACTTTATGAAGCGCATCATTATTCTTATTGTATTAATTTCATCGGCGGCAATGTTTATTGCATTCATGGCAATTGATCAAAAAATAAATGCAGAGATTGATAAAGCTTTTATAGTTGATACACTCGCAAAGAATTTGATGGTTCCCTGGGCATTTACTTTTATTGATGATAAAACTTTATTATTCACAGAACGCAGTGATAAAGTAAGATTGATGCGTAGTGATCAACTTATTGAAAAACCTTTGCTGGTTGTAAAAGATGCAGCCACCACAAAGAAAATGGGCTTGCTTGGTTTATGTAAGCATCCTAATTTTAACAGCAATCATTTTATTTATATCGCTTATGATTATACTGCGAATGATACAGGCTATTTGCGTGTGATGCGTTATGAATTGAAGGCCGATACCTTGGTGAATGCATTTATGATTGTTGATAGTATTTATGCTAATCAAAATCATACAGGTTGCAGGTTAAAGTTTGGGCCCGATAAAAAATTATACATCACAACCGGCGATGCAGACAGGCCAATGCTTGCACAAAGCCTGCGGTTCTTAAACGGAAAAATTTTAAGAGTGAATTATGATGGAAGTATTCCCTCAGACAATCCATTCGTGCATAACGACACTGCAAAAAAACAAATATGGACGTATGGGCACCGCAATCCGCAGGGAATAGATATTGATCCTGTAACAAATGAAATGTATGATTCTGAACATGGGCCAACCGGCGGCGACGAGATCAACCATATCATAAAAGGAAAAAATTACGCATGGCCAATCATACATCATAATGAAACAAAAGCAGGAATGGTTAGCCCTTTGTTTCAATACACGCCATCCATCGGCCCGTCAGAAATTTTGTTTTACAAAGGCAATATGTTTCCTGATTTAAGAGGTAAATTATTGCTGGCATCATTAAGAGGCGAAGCGATAACTTCCATCACATTGGTGAATGATAAAATTGTGTGGCAGGAATATTTGTTGCATAATGAGTATGGCCGCATTCGTGCATTAACACCTGGCCCCGATGGCTATTTGTATTTTTCCACTTCATTAAATGATCCGCCGGAAGGCAACGGCAAAAAAGATTATGATATGATATTGCGTTTACGTCCATCTGGTTTAAAAGCAAGTCATGATACAACAGGCATGAGCCTGATAACAACTACAAAAATTTCTTCAGCAAAAAATACTTCAGGGTTGTATTATGAATTATGTGCAAGTTGTCATGGCGATAAATTGCAAGGTACAGAAAAGGCCAAATCAATGCTGGATACTGTTTGGATGAATGGCGGAACGAAACCTGCAATTATACGCAGTATTCATGATGGAATTATTAATAAAGGAATGCCTGCATGGCAGGGAGCTATTACCGGCAAACAAATTGAAAAACTTACCGATTATATATTGATCGCAAATAAAAAAAGCAGGTCTTCAAAATAAAATTCCACTTAGATGCTTATAAAATTCCTGCCATATATTTTTTGTTTGCTCCTGCTGAATATTGCGCATGCGCAAAGCTCTGTAAATACAGACCAGTATGATAAAAAAAGTGAAGCAAAGATTTCTGTACTCGATAATATCTTAACCGTTAGCTGGCCTGTTGCAAAAAACGATTTTGGAAAATTATTGCTCGACCTTTCGAAAGATAAACCGCTCTTTAAAAGCATCCGATCAGGAAACAAAGAAATTGCAAAAGATATTGATCCTGCGTTTATATTAACGATTGGCAAGCGTAATCTTATTTCTCAAAACGGTTGGAATATTTTTTTTGATAAAGTGCCGCTTAAGCCGCATGAATCTTATACGGTGAATTTTGAGAAAGATAGTGTAAATGTTATAAGTGAAGGTGCACATACCATTATCCGTATTTCAAAGATGTATGCTTCAACATTTAGCGGCGCATTGGAAATTACTTTATATAATGGTAGCCCTTTGTTCAATGTAGCGGCTGTAATGTCCACTGGCGTTGATTCTACGGCGATCCTGTACGATGCAGGCTTGGTAAGTAAAGCAAATCTGTGGAATACTATTGCATGGAGCGATGTAGAAAAGCAAATGCAATACACAAGGCCAAACATGGATGATACCGCAAGAAATCTTGAAGTAAAATATCGGACTGTGATTGGTGAAAGAAACGAAGGTAGCCTTGCTATTTTTCCTGCACCGCATCAATATTTTTATCCACTTGATGAAGCATTCAATTTAAAATTTACCTGGTATGGAAATAATTACAGGAAAATGATTCCCGGTTTTGGTATGGGCATCAGGCAAAAGTTGGAAGGTGATAATCGTTTTGTTCCGTGGTTTAATGCGCCGCCCGGAACACAACAACGGCTTAACTTTTTTTGTTTGCTTAGTACCGGTAAAGCAACCACTGCATTGGAAGAAGTAAAGAAGTTTACACATGGCGATGTTTACGTTCCATTGCCCGGTTACAAAACAATGGAGAGTCATTTTCACAACGAATTTATTATGAATGTTGTGTTGGCCGGCAAACCAATTCCTGAACATCCGGCATTTGTTGATGTATTTAAAAACACCGGGGTCAATATTGTGCATCTTGCCGAGTTTCATTACACTGCACATCCCAAAGGCCCCGATGATCAAAGATTAAATGAGCTACATGCTTTGTTTGAACAATGCAAAAGATTATCGGATAAAAATTTTTTATTGTTGCCCGGTGAAGAGCCCAATGAATTTTTTGGTGGCCACTGGCTGGAGTTTTTTCCAAAGCCTGTTTACTGGATCATGTCACGAAAGCCGGATATGCCTATTGTAAAAAATGATCCAAAATATGGTAAGGTGTATCGCATAGCTGATACAGCCGATATGCTTAAGTTATTGAAAGCAGAAAACGGCCTTGCCTGGACTGCACATGCACGAACGAAAGGCTCAACAGGATTTCCCGATGCGTATAAAAATGAACCCTTTTTTAAATCAGATCATTTTATGGGTGCCGCCTGGAAGGCAATGCCAGCAAATCTTTCACAGCCACGGCTTGGAAAACGTGTGCTCGATCTGATGGATGATATGAATAACTGGGGATTAAAAAAACATGTGATAGGCGAGGCTGATCTATTTTCTATAGAACCCGAAAATGAAATGTATGCACACCTGAATGTAAATTATTTGCAGCTCGATAAATTGCCCAACTTCAATGATGGCTGGCAGCCTGTTTTGGATGCAATGCGCCATGGTAAATTTTTTACAACAACCGGCGAAGTGTTGTTGCCGTCTTTTAAAGTAAATGGAAAAACGTCAAATGAAACAATTGTTTTAGATAATGCCGGTAACGCAAAAATTGAGCTGGAAGTAAATTGGACTTTTCCTTTAAACTTTGTTGAAATCATTTCAGGAGATGGTGAAAAGGTTTACCGCGATCATATTAATCTTGATACAACAAAAGCTTTTGGTAAACAAAAATTTACATTCAATACAAATTTAAAAAACAGGACATGGGTGAGAGTTGAAGCCTGGGACATAGCCGCAGATGGGGCTTTCACGCAAACAGTTTGGATAAAAAAATAATGTTTCTATGAAATGCATTCAGCATATAATTGGTTTCTTTCTTTTATTAATGTTTACCGACGCCACTTCTCAAACGGTTACCCTCGACTATTACTTCAACCATGAATTTCGTGCTTCAAAGAATGGCACAAGGGAAAGATTTCACTATACATGGGAAGACACAACGAATAGTGGGTATTCGATATGGGGAAATATTTTCAGAAAAAACGGAATGATTACCGTCAGCCTGGAAGCAGCGCCCACGCTGGAAAATTTAGAGAAAAGCGATATTTACATTATCGTGGATCCTGACACAAAAAAAGAAACTTCTTCACCTAATTATATTGAATCAAAAGATATAAAAGTAATTAGTGACTGGGTAAAAAAAGGTGGTGTGCTGGTCATGCTTGCAAATGACAGCGCCAATGTGGAATTGCAGCATTTCAATAAACTGGCCGGAGCTTTTGGGATAAAGTTTAATTCCGATGATCGCAATTTAGTTGACGGTGAAAATTTTGAAATGGGCGCTTTAAAAATTTCTGCTAACAATCCCATTTTTACAACTGCACGAAAAATTTATTTAAAAGAAATATGTACACTATCTGTAAAAAATCCTGCTAAAGCTGTATTAACTGATAACGGTGATGTAATAATGGCTGTCTCAAAATATGGGCGGGGCACTGTGTTTGCCCTCGGTGATCCCTTTATTTATAATGAATATTGCAATGGAAGGTTGCCGCCGTCTTTTGATAATGATAAAGCTGCTGATGATTTATGTAAATGGCTAAAGAGAAAGGCTGAGAAGCATTTCGGCGCCAGGTAAAATGCCTGTACTATTTAGGAAATACGGGATGAAATTAAATGGGCAATGATATTTTATAAAACTATTCGGTATGAAAAAATTATTTGCGATTTGTTTTCTACTTTGCTCACAATCCTGCATACATGCACAAACCCCATTTAAAGTAAAAAACACCGTTCCGGCAAAAGCAATCTTTTTTCCACTAAGTGATGTTCGCCTTTTACCCGGCCTTTTTAAAGATGCAATGGATGAAGACGTCAAATATCTTTTGTCATTAGACCCTGACCGTTTCCTCCATCGTTTTCGTACTAACGCCGGTCTAAATCCCAAAGCGCCAATTTACGGCGGATGGGAAAGCAGGGGAGTTTCCGGTCATTCTTTAGGCCACTATTTGTCTGCATGTTCTATGATGTTTGCGGCTTCAGATGATATTCGTTTCAAAATAAAAGTTGATTATATCGTTAACGAATTAGATGAATGCCAACGTGCGAGAAAGACGGGTTATGTCGGTGCAATACCGGGAGAAGATTCTCTTTGGGATCAAGTAGCTGCGGGAGATATTCGGTCGCAAGGCTTCGACCTCAATGGGGCTTGGGTTCCCTGGTACACATTACATAAAATGCTTGCCGGTTTGGTAGATGCATATCAATATGAAGGCAATACGAAAGCGTTACAAATAGCCACAAAATTTTGCGACTGGATTGATGTAAAATTTAAAAATCTTTCAGAAGATCAATTTCAACAAATGCTGGAATGCGAACAGGGTGGCATGAATGAAGCGCTTGCAAATGTGTATGCTCTCACAGGAAATAAAAAATATCTTGCTTTATCATATCGCTTCGATCATAAAAAAATATTAGATCCTCTCGCGGATGATGAAGACATTTTACCGGGCAAACATGCAAACACACAAATACCAAAAGTGATCGGCACAGCAAGACAATATGAACTTACAGGCAATAAAAAAAATGAAGCAACAGCCGTAAATTTTTGGAACATGGTAACGGTGCATCATTCTTATGTAACCGGCGGCAATAGTGACTTTGAGCATTTCAGCAAACCCGATGAACTTTCTGATCATCTAAATGATAACACTACTGAAACCTGCAACAGTTATAACATGCTTAAGCTTACACGTCAGCTCTTTGAACTAAAGCCCGATGCGCATTATATGGATTATTACGAGCGTACTTTGTACAATCACATTCTCGGTTCTATAGACCCGGATGATGGTATGACTACTTATTATGTTCCCCTCGTGGCAGGCGGAGAAAAAACATACAGCACACCAACAGAATCTTTTTGGTGTTGCACAGGAACCGGCATGGAAAATCATGTGAAGTATGGAGAAAGTATCTATGCAAGAGGTAGTGATGGAAGCTTATATGTGAACCTCTTTATTCCTTCAACATTAACCTGGAAAGAACGTAACCTGCAAATAAAAATGGAAACATCTTTTCCAAATTCCAACGATGTTATTTTAAAAATTGTCCAAGGGGCTCCTCACAGAAAAGGCAATAGTAAAGGTGAAAATTTTCCCATATATATCCGCTATCCGTCCTGGGCAAAGGAAGGACTAACGGTAGCCATAAACGATAAGCCTTTGATCATTAAAAAAAATCCCGGAAGTTATTACACCATAGAAAGGGTTTGGAAAGCTGGCGATAAAATCAGCATCGGCATGAAGCTGTATGTGCATGCTGAAAGTATGCCTAATAATAAAAATCGTATTGCCCTGTTGTATGGCCCTATCGTATTATCTGGCGAATTAGGAAAAGAGAAACCAGCGCAACAAAATATCCCGGTGTTTGTTTCAAATGATGCGGATGTAAGCGACCTGGTAAAACCTGTTGCCAACAGCAATACCATTATGTTTCAAACATCTGCAACCAGCGCTGCCAGGCCTGTTTCATTGATTCCATTTTATGAAATGCATTACCAGCATTACATTGTTTACTGGGATAAGTTTACTACCGCAGGATGGAATGAAAAGAAAAAGGAATATGAGGCTGAATTAAAACGGCAGGAAGAAATTAAAGCCATGACAGTTGACATGTTGAGAGTGGGAGAGATGCAGCCTGAGCGTGATCACAATTTTAAGGGAGAAAAAACGAACACCGGAAAAGCTTTTGGCCGCAGGTGGCGTGATGCAAACGAAGGCGGCTGGTTTTCATTTACACTAAATACAAAGGGATATAAAAATTTGCAACTGGTCGATACTTATTGGGGAAGCGACAATGGCAACAGGAATTTTGATATTCTTATTGATGATGTAAAGATTGCTTCGCAAAAGTTGCAGGCAGAAAAGCCGAATGAATTTTTTGATGTGTATTATGATATTCCTGAAAGTTTATTGGAAGGAAAACAAGAAATTACTGTTAGGCTTCAGGCAATGCCCGGAAGCACCTTAGGTGGGTTGTTTGATTGCAGGTTATTGAAGAAGGGGGATTAGAAAGCATTGTTTAAAAGTGTAATTTTTGAGAGATAAGCTTTGATGGATGATGGTGCTTCTGCAAAGTAAAAGCCGGTTTTTTATTTACCCACTGTGATATTTGCCATTTTTTTCAATCGAATAATACCTT
This sequence comes from Bacteroidota bacterium, assembly GCA_030853195.1. Lineage (GTDB taxonomy): Bacteria > Bacteroidota > Bacteroidia > Chitinophagales > Chitinophagaceae > Ginsengibacter. The sequence goes on from JALYVO010000010.1 coordinate 32,344, forward strand.
AAATCATGGGTTGATGTCAGGCCATCCCAGCACCGAATATTTGGAACGTGCCTGGTTTTCAATGCCGCCATAAATGAGTGTTTTTTTAATTTTCGCATCGGTCGCAATTGCTTCAAAGTAGTCCATACCTTTAAAGAGAGACCGGTTAATTGTTTGCGTAGCCTTCACTTCAAAAATATTAAATCCTTTGGCTGTTTTAATTAAAAGGTCTATTTCATGGTTATTACTATCCTGCCAGAAATAAAAATTCTGATGCAGGTATTGGTGAAAATTTTTCTTTTGATATTCGGCAATAACCATGTTCTCAAAAATATTTCCCTTTAAGCGATTTTCTTCCATTTCTCCTGAGTTCCTTATGTTGAGTAAATGACATAAAAGGCCAGTATCAAAAAAATATAATTTTGGGCTTTTCACTAAACGCTTATTGAAATTTTCATGGTATGGTTGCAGTAAAAAAACGACGTAGCTGCTTTCAAGAATGGATAGCCACGCTTTGGCAGTTGGCTGTGAAATATTACAATCATTTGCGAGTGAAGTCAAATTTAAAAGCTGGCCGGCACGTGAGGCACATAAAGCTATAAATGTTCTGAAAGAATTTATATCCCGGATATTTATCAACTCGGTCACATCTTTTTCCAGGTAGGTGTTTATATAATTTGAATAAAATACCGGTGGATCAATATCGCGGTCGAATATAGCCGGGTAAAAACCTCTTAGGCAGGCATCGGGATAAGAAGGAGCCAACAGATGTTCATTTTTTAATTCATTAAAATCCAACGGTAGTAGCTTAAACAGGGCCACCCGCCCCGCCAATGTTTGTGTTATATTATTTAGTAAATGAAAATTTTGTGATCCGGATAGAATAAATTGTCCCGTTTTTTTTGATTCATCCACGAGCGTTTGAATGTAAGAGAATAAGGCTGGTACCCGTTGTACCTCGTCTAATATCACATTTGAATCATACTTTTTTAAAAACCCGTTTGGGTCATCCGTTGCAAACGTTCGTGCGTCTGGATTTTCCAGGGAGACGTAAGTAAAATCTTTAAAAATATGCCGTAGCAGTGTTGTTTTTCCCGATTGTCTCGGGCCTGTAATGCCTAAAATCGGGAATTTGGTTTGTTGTTGTCTTATAAATTTTGTGATGGTTCTTGTGATGAACTTCGGCATTATTATAGATATTAATATATCACAAGGTATTCTTAATTTTGAAAATACATAGCTTTAATTTTGAAAATACATAGCTTTAATTTTGAAAATACATAGATTTACATGAAAATAAATGTGGGAAACTCATGCTAATAATAAGAAATTGCAGAGGTTGATAATGGCTATTCCGGAAAAAGTAATAGAAGGGAAAAAAGAAGTAACCGTTAAACTGCAGGCTATGTGGGGAAGCACGGACAGCGGCTTGTTTGATTTGCAGCTTGCTGCGTTGGTGTAACAGATAATTATAACAGGGTTATAATTGCTTTTGATGTGACATGATAGGCTTAAAAAAATCTTGAAAAAAATATGCTGACTATGAATCGTTTGCTTGTATTATTTCTTTTATTGTTAAGTAATAATTCTTTTTCACAGAAAATTGGATTCAATTATGAGATAAAAAATAATGAAGTAGTTTTTAAGCTGGTTCTTAAGCCACATCAGCATATCATCATAGAGTATTTAAATAAATATTATGGAGAGGAGAAACTGGAGTTTTATAATACTGACTCTGTCGAAGATATCTTATTAGATAAAGCATACATTGATTGCGAGACTATGTTTCATCTTGGTGTGATTTATGCGGACACAAATTTTACTAAATATGATTATAACATTACTGGGATTTATGGTGATTCAATTTTAATTGATTGTACATCCAGGCCATACAAGATTTACGCGGAAAGGATTTCCTTAGGCCAGCTATACCTGACAATGGATTCATTAATTATATCTCGTGTCAATGGAAATGCAAAACCGGTAATTGATCAAGATTGCGATTCTGCCAGGTGTTTAAAACTTCAAAATAGTGTTTCCAGAAAATTAAAATTTGCGGATGACTCAGTAACAATCTATACAAGGTACTTTAGTGAATTCAAAAAATCGGTAGGATACAGGGAAGCTTTACAAATGCAAATTTATTCTAAAGCTTTTCAGGAATTGTTTCGAGATATAACCAGTGATAAAAAACCGGATAGTTGCTATTTTAATACAATCCAGAAATTTGAAACGCAATTACAGTACCTTCTATCATATTCACACATTATAATTTCTTCAAAAGAAAATTATGTTGCCTTGTATGGCTATATTTTATACGAGGTCTATAAAGCTAAAAAGCCTTATTCCACAGAAAATGCATTTGATATAATAGATTCTTTAGCTAAGGGTGATTATAATATTAATTGTAAAATGATATTTCTGAATGCCGAAAAAAATAGCACGGCTAAAGCGAAATACTTACAAGAGGTAATAAATGAAAATGAAGACGATTCTACGCTGCATTCCTATCTTGTTAATATGAAAGAGAAGATGGTGCTTTCTATTCCCTTTTATAATGATAGCCTGTTTATAAACAGTTCAAATAAAGCTTTTTCAGTAAAACTGGCAACTGGCAAATCAGATAAGAAAATATACTTGCTGGATTTTTGGGCTAGCTGGTGTAAGCCTTGTGTTGAAGAATTCAACTATGTAAAAGCCCTGCCTGAGAAAATTTCAGATAAGAATTTTTCAATTATTTACATTTCAATAGATGATAATATAATTAACTGGACAAAGGCCGAAAAAAAATACCATCTTCCTTTTAATTGCAGTTATGTATTAAGTACTTCTTTTAAAAAAGATTTTATGGACAAATTGGAAATGAAAACCATTCCAAGATTTATACTTATTGATTCAACGGGTAAAATTTTGAATTATGAAACGCCCCGAGCTGATGATAAGGAACTGGAGTCAATAATAAAAAATTATCTAAAAGATTAAACAAACATTGAATACAGTTTCAATACTTATTTGGAAGAAAAACTATTTGGAAATTATTTTCTTTATTCTTTTCTTATTCCTCATCAATTTTGCACAGGCTCAAACCTGTACAGGCTCCGTTGGTGATCCGATCGTAAATGTTACGTTTGGTTCAGGGTCTTCTTTTGGGCCGCCGTTGCCTGCTAACACAACCAGTGCATTAAATTATGTCGCAGCAACTTGCCCGCCCGATGGCAATTATGCTATTTTAAATTATACTTCCGGTTGCTTTGGTAATGATGTTGTGTGGCATACGACCACTGATCACACCGGCGATGCCAACGGCTATTTTATGCTGATAAATGCATCCTATCAACCGAGTGATTTTTATATTCAAACCATTAATAGTTTGTGTACAGGCACTACTTACCAGTTTGCTGCATGGATGCTCAATATGTGCAGCGTTACAGGTACGCTCCCCAACATCACATTGATAATTGAAAACACAAACGGCAGCATTTTAGCGACGTACAATACAGGTGATATTCCGATTGTTAATCCCGTAAGCTGGACACAATATGGTTTCAATTTTACAATGCCGTCAAACGTTTCCACTATTGTTTTGAGAATGCGCAACAACGCTCCGGGCGCTGTAGGCAATGATGTTGCCTTGGACGATATTACCTTTCGTCCCATTGGCCTTGACATCTCTATTAGTACTGCTGCTTTTCCAGGTGATTCTGCGGGCGTTTGTGCAAATAGTCAAACAGATGTAGTCTTTCTTTCGTCGGTGGAAAATTGTTACGTAACCAATGCGCTCCAGTGGCAGGTAAGTACTGACAATGGTGCATCCTGGATTGATATACCTGGTGCAAATAATAAAACTTTCACCCGCAAACCAACGGCAGCAGGTATTTACATGTATCGCGTGGCGGTGGCGGATTTGAGCAACATTGCCAGTACCTCATGCAGGATCGCCTCGAATACCTTTAAAATAAATGTGTATGCAAATGATGTACGGACAATAAATATTTCAACGCCTAAAAATATTATTTGCGAGGGCAGTGCAACGACATTTACGGCGGCCACCACCTTTGGAGGCGATACTCCTAAATACCAATGGCAATTAAACGGCAATAACACGGGGACTAACGCTGATACCTACACTAACAGTTCTTTGGCCACGGGCGATGTGGTGAATTGTATTTTAACCAGCAGCGTTCTTTGCAATGCACCCGCAATTTCTAACAGTATAACGGTTACCGTTAATCGCAAAATAACACGACTGTTAATCAGAATATTTGCGATGGCGAAAATTATGCCGGTCATACAACGTCCGGGACATATACCGATGTTTTTACGGGAAATAATGGCTGTGACAGTACGCATATGCTTAACCTTGTAGTTTATCCAAATCCAACTTCTGTTTTGGACACTGCAATTTGTTTTGGTACTTCTTACCAGGGATACAGCAACGCAGGTACATATAATGCGATGTACAAATCCGTCAATGGCTGCGATTCCACTCATACGCTAAATCTTACGATTCTTCCCGATATAAACGCCAGCCCGTATTCGGATACGATCTTGTGTACAGGCGATTCCATAATTCTTTCTCCCGGAATTTTTGATTCTTACTTGTGGCAGGATGGTTCAATATCCAGCAGTTTCATTGTTTCGCATGGAGGTACTTATTCTGTAAAAATTTCTAATAAATGTGGCATGGCGACAAGGACAACAGTGATCAATGAAAGAGTTTGTAATATCATGTTTCCAAATGCCTTCACTCCAAATCGTGATGGACTGAATGATGTCTTTAATATTTTGAATGCCTACGACCTTTCTTATTATCGCATGGTTATTTTTAACCGCTGGGGACAAAAAATATTTGAATCGAATGACTCACAAAATGGATGGGATGGCTTGATCAAAGGCCTTTCGCACCGGTAGGTGTTTATGCATGGATATGTGATTATAAAAAAGTAGGGGCAACGGGGATTGCGCATTTAAAAGGAACAGTAGCACTTTTAAGATAACATTCTTTCAAATTGTTTCTAATGAAAAGATTTTTGTTACCTGTTTTGTTATCATTGATTGTTTTGTTATCGAAACAACAAATATGCTTTTCGCAAAAGTCTTCTTTTCCTAATCATGCTGTTGATCTCAGGCTTTTAAATATTACCTGTGATACTAACAGTCTCCGGCCGGTTGGCTTTGGCGGTTATGCAAGAATGATTGAATTGAAGAATGGAATGCTTGTTACAGTGTATGCGGCCTCCAACGGTAATACAGAAATTGTTCGGAGTAATTATAAAGGCGATCATTGGTCTGAACCGGTAGTTGTTGCTGCCAGAGAAAACGGAATTAGGATGGATGCGCCGGACATACTTTTATTAAACAACGGTTCTTTATTGGTTTGTTACAACCCAAGGCCCGCAGGCCACAATACTGATATTTCCAAACATTTTGCTATTCGCATTGCGAAGAGTTATGATGATGGCTTAACCTGGCAAGATGATCAATCGTTATATGTAGCCGGATATCAATTTAAGAATGGCTGCTGGGAGCCCGCTGCTCTGCAATTGCCTTCTGGTGAAATACAATTATTTTTTTCGGATGAAGGACCATATACAAATTCTGATGAGCAAAATATTTCGCTGCTTCGTTCTTTTGACAATGGAAAAACCTGGACAAAAAAGCCGGAAATTGTTTCATTCAGAAAGGGAAGCAGGGATGGAATGCCCGTGCCGGTCTATTTACCCGCAACAAAAGAGATATTATTTTCTATCGAAGACAACGGCTTTGTAAATTTCAAACCATATATCATCCGGTCACCATTAAAAGAGAACTGGCATGAAACAATAATGGCGGGTAGCCCGCACCGTGAGTATGCATTAAACGATTCTTTAGAAGAAAGAGTGTACGCAGGAGCGCCTTATTTAACAGCGCTTTCCAATGGCAATACATTGCTATCTTATCAATCAACCGAATTCAGGATTGGGAAACGGGATGTACATAATGCTGAGATAGTTGTAGCTATCGGTGATGATGAAGGCCGCAACTTTACGAACACAACTGTACCATTTAAAATGCCAACAAATAAAACCGCTTTATGGAACAGTATTACCGTTTTAAAAGATAACACTGTTGTTGCGCTAACCTCGACTGATGCATACAATGGTAAACATGAAGTTTGGATGATAAAAGGAAAAGTCCTGTATTAAAATCCAGGCCTGATTATTCTTTTTGTTTCTTTTGAGTTATTGTATGAACTTTTGCTCATTGAAAAATTGCTGAAGAGATTTGAACAGCATTATATCCGGTATTGATATTGCATTAACTTTATAAAAATTGTACCTCATCTATAACCAATAAAATCAACCTGATATGACAAAAAGATTCCCTGTTTTCTGCCTACTGAGCTTACTATTTTTTTCTTGCTCCTCAACAAAAAAAAGTTCATTGAGCGATAAGCCTAACACGCTCACTTCGGCAGAAAGAAGCAACGGCTGGATATTACTGTTTGACGGCAAAACAACAAATGGCTGGCACACCTACAATAAAAATTCAGTTACTAATAATTGGAAAGTTGCTGATGGCGCACTTGTAATGGATCCGAAACTAAAGGGCAACGATAACTCCGGTGACCTTGTTACCAACAATGAATATGAAAATTATGAGTTTACCACTGAGTGGAGAATATCTGAAGAGGGAAACAGCGGAATTATTTTTGACATAAAAGAGGACCCTAAGTTTTCTGCCACATACAATACCGGCGCTGAAATGCAGGTACTTGATAATATAAAAGCAGACGATAATAAACAGGAAAACCATCTTGCAGGCCTTTTGTATGATATGTCCGGCACTGCAGCGTTATCAAAACCAAAACCTGTTGGAGATTGGAACACGGCACGAATCATTCAAAACAACGGGCACCTTACTTTTTATTTTAATGGAATAAAAACATTAGATACGCAATACGGAAGCGACGAATGGAAAAATATGGTCGCTAACAGGCATTTTTTTTCAAGTTGTATTAAGAGAAACATAAGGAACTATATGGACACTCTTGTACTTTTTTTTGTCTCTTGAGCAAAAACAAAAGTCACTAATTTTATCTCTTGTGAAGTATGATTTAATTAGCATTTTTTACCTAAAGTATTATTTTCATTTACGCAATTATAGAAGCCCTCATGTTCATTTCATTAAAAATAAATTCATGCTATAGTAGTGTTTTTCCACTGTTTCCTTTATTACCCAAATTATTACCTTTACCGCTTACTAAAATGCTGTATGAAAAAATTAATTTTTGAAGCAGGCCTATGCATATTGTCTTTCGCGGTAACACAAGTTGCATTTGGGCAAACCCCCATTACATCCGATATAAAAAACATTGATACCCCTCTGCATGCAGGACTGCAACTTCCCCCTGGATTCACGGCTACTATGGTAACGGAAGGTCTGCAGGGAGCAAGACATATAGCAGTTAACAAACAAGGTGGTCTTTATATTAAGCTGTCCAAATTAAAAGACGGAAAAGGAATTATTTATTTAAAAGATAAAAACGGAGATGGAATTTTTAAGGAGCAGATGGCATTTGGTGATTATCCCGGCACCGGCATCTATATAAAGAACGATTATTTGTATGCTTCTTCAAACGATGATGTGTATCGCTATAAATTAAACAATAACGGCGAAGTAATCCACCCGGATGAACCGGAAAAAATCATTGCGGGTTTGGTAAACCGGAACAGGGATAATTCAAAATCAATTGCAGTTGATGACAGGGGAAATATCTATGTAAACGTTGGATCTTATCTTAATGCCTGCCTTGTTGATCCGAATTCAAAACAGGCGCCCAATCCCTGCCCGCTGCTTGATTCTGTTGGCGGTATATGGCAGTTTAAAACTGATAAGATGAACCAGCAGTATAAAGATGGTGTTCATTATGCCACTGGTTTTAAAAATGTAGTAGGGCTGGACTGGAACAGCAAAACAAATTCTTTATTTGTTATGCAGCATAACAGGGACCAGTTGCGTGATCTTTACCCTGAATATTTTACTACAGAACAAAGCAACCTGGTGCCTGCAGAAACGATGTACCAAGTGCGTAAAGGCGCTGATGGCGGCTGGCCTTATGTTTATTACGACCAGTATCAACATAAGAAAATTCTTTCTCCTGAATATGGCGGCGATGGCAAAAAAGAAGGTGTTGTGAAAGCACAGGATCCAGTTGTTGCTTTTCCGGCGCATCTTGCACCCGACGGTTTGTTATTCTACACAGGTAACATGTTCCCGGAGAAATATAAAAATGGTGCCTTCATTGCATTTCATGGAAAATCGCCGGAATTGCAAAAAGGTTATCTCGTAGCTTTTGTTCCTTTTAAGAATGGTAAGCCCTCAGGAGAGTGGGAAATTTTTGCAGATAATTTTACAACCGGCACAAACCAGCATAAACCTTGCGGCTTAGCTCAGGCGCCTGACGGATCCCTCTATGTTTCAGATGATGCAAAAGGAACGATCTATAGAATTCAATACAACAAATAAATGAAATATTTTTTGTTCCATTAATGCCTTAAAGGCTAAAAGAAAATGCCAATATACCTGGTGTATAATCTTTATTCATAAACACTAACAAAAATAAAATATGAAATCACTAATTTATTTATTCTTACTGCTTTCCCTGTTAAGCAATGGAGGTGTCAATGCACAAGCAAAAACAAAGGACGGTTCGCTGCCTTTATTCGACGGTAAAACGCTGAACGGTTGGAGGAATGCAGAACATAATACTCTACCTGAAAAATCTTGGAGCGTTGAAAATGGAGAACTGACATTTGATCCCTCAAAAGGACATGGGGGCGATATTATCACTACCCGTTCCTTTAAAGACTTTGATCTTTCCGTTCAATTTGAAATTTCTGAAGGAGGCAATAGTGGCATTAAATATTTTCTATTACCCAACACTTCTTTAGGTTGTGAATTTCAGATTATAGACGATATGAGACACCCGGATGCAAAACAGGGCGTTAACGGCAATCGTGAAACAGGATCTCTTTACGATATCATGCCTGCTGATCCGAACAAACCTTATAAGCCTCCCGGTGAGTGGAATACAGCAAGGATAGTTATACAAGGCAATCACGTAGAGCATTGGTTAAATGGTGTAAAAATATTAGAATATGAAAGAGGAAGTAAAGCCTTTAAAGAAGCTATCGCAAAAAGCAAATTCAATACCACACAGGGATTTGCAGAAGCTGCTTCTTCACCAATTTTATTGCAGGCGCATGGTGCTAAGGTTACCTTCCGGAATATAAAAATCAAAGAACTTCATTAAAAAAACTGGTATATGAAAAATTCAAGAAGAAGGTTTATTAAAAATATCGCCGGCGGTTCCGCAGCCCTTGCGTTAGGTGGCGTTAGTTCAAGTTTCACTGCTAAAAGTTACCGAAGAATTATAGGCGCCAATGATCATATCCGTGTGGCTGTCATCGGCTCTAACGGCCGTGGTTCGGGTATGGCTGCCACTTTTGCAAAGCAGGCCAATACGGACGTAATTTATGTATGTGATGTAGATGAAAAAGCAAGGCAAAAGGGAATTAATGCGGTGGTGAAAGCTGGCAAAGATGCACCAAAAGGAGAAAATGATTTTCGCAAGATGCTGCCGGACAAAAACGTGGATGCAACTTATATTGCCACGCCCGATCATTGGCATGCACTGGCCACTATAATATGCTGTGCAGCCGGTAAACATGTCTATTGTGAAAAACCATTAGCACATAACCCGCATGAAGGTGAATTATCAATTGCCGCCGCAAGAAAATACGATCGGATCGTGCAAATGGGCTCCCAGCGAAGGTCCTGGAAATTATTAACAGAAGGTATCAACGAATTAAAAGGCGGTGCCATCGGAAAAGTTCACATGGTTAAAACCTGGTACACCAACTCAAGAAAATCTATTGGCATTGGAAAGCAAGTGCCCGTGCCTGCCGGCCTTGATTACGACCTGTGGCAGGGGCCGGCGCCAAGAATGCCTTATAAAGACAATGTGATTCCATATAACTGGCATTGGTTCTGGCGTTGGGGTACCGGCGAAGCATTGAATAATGGCACGCATGAAATTGATGTAGCCCGCTGGGGCCTCGGCATTGATTATCCGCTTCGGGTTAACTCTACCGGAGGAAGATATTTTTTTAAAGATGACTGGCAACCCCCCGATACACAATTAATTACTTTCGACTGCCCCGATGCTACTGTGCTGTGGGAAGGGCGAAGCTGCAATCCATACAAAGTGGAAGGGCTTGACCGAGGTGTATTATTTTATGGGGAGAAAGGAACGATGCTTACCGGCCATGATGGCTATATTATTTATGATGAGAAAGGAACTGTTTTAAAAGATATCAAATCCAACGCCGTGATAGATGCCCGTAACACTTCCAGTCCAAATGAAGACCTGGATGGTGTTCATGTTGCTAATTTTTTAGAGAGTATCCGCTTAAACAAACGTCCCAATGCAGACGTGGAGATCGGCTTTAAAAGTACGCTTTGGGTACAGCTGGGAAATATTGCGCAAAGGGTTGGGAATACCCTGAATATAGACCAGGCTAATGGTCATATACTGAAAGATGAAGCGGCTATGAAATTATGGGGAAGAGCGCATGAGCCGGGATGGGAACCTGTAGTGTAAATGAAAGATATTCTTACGTTTCTTAAAATGTTATGCCGGCTTAACACAACAAAACAGGATACAATGGAATTTGCTGCGGAATTGGTATCTGACTCAGGTTACTTACCAAAGCCTGATCAACTAAAACGTAGCGTAAAAATATTTTTCCTTAACCGTATTCCGTAAATAAAAAGAGGCTGTCTCAATAAATATTAAGACAGCCTCTTTTTTAGTTTAGTTACGCTTTAAATGTATAGCCCTCCTTATATTGTCTTCTTACAAACTGGTTGGCATCATCAAAATTCGTGATCTTCATATTTGCTGCATCCCATAAAAATTTCTTTCTTCCCGGGAATGATTTCCCGTCCTCACTTTTTAAATTCCAGCTACGTAATGCAAGATTTGCAAATAACACTGTTTCAGTAAGCGGACCGGCATAATAAAAGTTAGAACTGGTATGGCCCTTTCCGTAACCGGCTATACACGCGTTGACCCATTGGGCATAATGTCCTTCCTGTCCGCCCGGCACTCTTTCAACTGTTTTAGGAACATTCCCTACCTCGTTGGTTCTGGAAGTAGGCTGCAATGTTGGGTCCGCACCATAGCATCCGCACAACCATGAAAAATAAATGAGGAGCCCTGGCCATCAATTTCAAAGTTGTTGAAATTCTCAAGTAAGAAAGCAATTCGTTTTAAACTTGCGTCATTGTTGCTTGTGAAGATATATTTTTCAGTGGCATGAGCCGGCCAAAAAATCATAACGACCTTTTGGAAAAATAATTTTTGAAGCATGATTCGCTTTACAATATTCCAATGCACGGCGAACTGCGTTTCTAGCGTCTGCTGAAGAATCTTTTACTGCTCCAAAGTCAGCGACATTTATAGCCTTACCCGTTTGACCATTTGCGTAAAAAAAGCAAAGGGAGAAGAATAAAAAAATATATGGACGTATATTTAAATTCATTCAGGTTTTTACTCCAATTTGACAGATGTCAAATATCACATTTATAATTAGCGGCTCGCATTTGCATCACCAATATACTTTTTCAATGTTTCAATTTCATTTTTATCATAGGGCGTAAAATCTCCATGATATAAATCGTGCTGCCATACTTTTGGTACAGGGTCTCCTGGCCTGTGGCCCCATGGCAGGTCAGTTTGCGTTTTTCCATTTACCAAACCCCACAACATACAACCTGCTTTTTCATTGTAAAAAATTTCGAGGTTGCTTAAGATGCCCGAGCCGCGAGGCCGGTTCATCCACTCGGTATTTATTAAGGGCCTGTTATGTACTTTCAGGTCATTAATTTCTTTTAATAGTTCTTCTTTACTGCCATAATTATGAAAAGTAATTACATCAGAAGCAGCAAATACAATTTCATTCAATTGTTGATTATTATTCCAAACATCAATGCTTAAAGGCTGCGATGGGTTTACGGCGCGTGCTGCTGCCACAACTCTTTTTAATAAAGGCAAAGTTGTTGTACCAAGGCCGCCATTTGTTGGCTCGTTATAAAGATCCCACAGTAAAATTCTATTGTCATCTTTAAAGCGCCCTATCACAGCTTTCACATAATCTTCCAGCTTTGGGTAAGTGGTTGTATCCGTTACCATCGTATGCCCGGGGCTTGGCGACCATGCCCATGCATACCAGCCTTTTAAAGGCTCAGGCTGTTTGCCTATATGCGGATCGGAATTAATTCCGAACACACAATCGTCAAATAAAGCAGGTACAAATTTTATGTGATGCTTATCACAAATGCCGGCAAATGTATTAAGTGTTTTTAAAAAATATTGCGGATCATCTGCATATACTGCATACTGCAAAACCGCACGTAATACATTCATACCGGTTGTTTCCGCCAGGGCCAATTCTTTATCAATAGCTTTCGTATCGAAGCTTGTTTTATCCCACATTGCCGTATAATTAATAGCATAAGCAGGAATATAATTGAAGCCACAAAGCCAGGGTTGTTTGTTATACCACTCCCATGCCCTTTGCTCACTCCAGCGTAGTGTTGAGTCTTGTGCTGTTACTTGATTTGTATTTATAGTAAATGCCAAGAATAGAAATAGGATACTTAATCTTTTCATTGTAGTAATGATTTTACAGTTTATGTTTCTCCCCTTTAGGGGCTGCGGGTTTGGATCGGGGGTCATACTACTGGATTCAATTCAGAATCTGCAACTGTACCAACTTCCTTTGACTTTAGCCATGTCTTGTGATCATTTTCCTGCCACTCGTTGTTTGGCTTAGTGATTTTTGCTCTATCTGCCACATAAATAACGGTCATAACTTCCCGCATTTTATCTGAGTAATTGCCTGGCGCTTTATGAATAGTATAACCATAATGCCACGTAGCATCACCGGCTTTCATTTCTTCGGCACGGGTTATAGGATATTTTTTTTCTTCCACAATATCATCGAATTCCTGTTCCGATTCGTCTGATATTTCTTTGTTAAAGGCAAAGCCTGAATGATAGGAACCGGAGGCAAATGTGAGCATGCCCATTTCTACATTTATATTAATCAGGGGCATCCACATTGTTACCGTATTATAAGTGTCCAAAGGCCAGTAATATTGATCTTGGTGCCATGGAGTTGGGCCGCCGCCGGCCTCTTTAAACAAGGCCTGGTCGTGGTATATACGTACGTTTTTAACTCCCAAAAGGTCAGCGGCAATTTTTCCAAATCGCTTTGCTAACACAAACTTTTTTACATCTTCATTTTTTGTCCAAAGGTTCATAATTTGTAAAAAAGCTTTGCCATAAATATCGCGGTCTTCCATCTTTCTTTTTTCGGTATTAAATTTTTCAGCAGCATACAGTATTGCATCTCTATAAGGAGACAATTCTTCTTTGGAAATAATATCCCTCGTCAACGTATGCCCGTTTTTACGAAACTCATTGATTTGTGATCCGGGAATTTGAATAAGAGTATCAAGAGAAGGTAATGTTGTATAATTCATATCAGCAAATATTTATAACGCAAAGCAAAACAAAAAACAGTCGTGAAAAAATGTCTTTATTATCTGTTTTATGGATTATATTGTCTTTGTATTTAAAAATAAATTATCTCATAGTCAATTTATCCAATAAATGAAACCAGCTTTTAATCAGTAAAAACTTCTCACAATGCTTCTTTCACGGTTAGAAAATTTAGGGAAAAAATGTTTTCAGCACCCTATCATTTTCATCCTGAATGCGAGCTCACTCTAATTCTAACAGGGTCGGGCAAACGCTATGTAGGCGATACCATGGAGAATTATTTTCCAGGTGATCTTGTGTTGTTGGGTAGCAATGTTGCCCATTGCTGGAAAACAAGTGAGACATCTAAAGAAGAATCATCTTCGATTGTTTTGCATTTTAAATCAGAATTTATGGGAAAAGATTTTTTCTTCAAACCGGAGATGAACCGCATTTTAAAATTGTTGGATAAAAGCTCCTCAGGTATCCATTTTTTGGATAATATAGAAGCAACGAAAGAGAGAATGATATTATTAGTGAAAGAAAAGGAATCTTATAAAAAGCTCGTGATGCTGCTGGACATCTTGCATCACCTTTCTGCAAATCATAAATACGATATTTTGCTGAAGAAAAAAAGCTATGCCATACTTCCGGTTGCAGAACACGAAAGAATTAGTAAAGTGATTGCTTATATAGTTGATAATTTTACTGAACGAATTTTTTTGAAGGAAGCAGCTACCTTAGCTAACATGGCGACGCATTCTTTTTGCAAATACTTTAAACGAATAACCAGAAAAACATTTATCGAAATGGTTAATGACTATCGTATTGATTTTGCTGTAAAGCAATTGAACCAAACTGACAAGCCGGTTTCGCAAATATGTTTTGATTGTGGCTTTAATGAGATTTCAAATTTTCATAAGACATTTAAAGACCGGGTAAAATTAAGTCCGCTCAAATACCGGAACACATTCATGGAGAAACTTTCATGACCTTTTTTTCATCGCTACATACATGGCAAATTCATTATTTTTTTTAAATGTACACGTCCCGGACAAAAAAGAAACAGAATGAATATATTTTGCAACCCTATGTGAAGATATCTATTGCTTAGCATGTATATTGAGCCTGTTTTTTAATATGAAATAATAATTATTAATACCTTTCATGTTTTTAAAATACCGACAATGATTGCAGATAGAAAGGTGCTTGCCATGTGTTTATAATTTTTATTTTTTGTTCGCTAATAAAATCCAGGCGCAACAAAGCAACCCTCTTTTTAAATTATTACCTGCCTCCCAAACGGGAATTGACTTTAAAAATCAATTGTCAGAAAATGACACTTTGAATATTTTGAACCAGGCAAATATTTATAACGGAGGGGGGTGGGCATTGGCGATTTTAATAAAGACGGTTTAATGGATGTATATTTTGCCGGCAATATGGTGTCGAATAAATTATACCTTAATAAAGGTTCCTTAAAATTTAATGACATTACAGATGTTGCTGGGGTTGGCGGTGGAAGCTCCTTCCTTCATTCGATCATCCGGAAAATCCTTTTGTCTGCCTGGTTTCCGGTACGGGGCTTACACATCACAATAGCGCCCTGAACAGGCAAATGATGCACCAATCGGCAGGAGACAAACCAACCGATAGCATGCAAATGTACCAGTGGGGAGTGGAGGGCGGTTCTCCTGCTAAAGGAGAAATTGGGATTCAACCGGAGTGGTTTTACAAAGGCAACGGATCTGTTCTTAAAGCTCACGGGCAGCCACTCGAAGTTCCGCCTTATGGTAATGACGGTGGTGAAGAACCGGAGCTGGCGGGTATTTATATAGTTGACAGAACCGGCAGGCCATGGAGAATAGGATTAAGTACCGGAAATGAATTTTCTGATCATATAATGGAGAAAAAAAATTACTTATACCTGGCGCCCTCTAAGCTCAGGGATTGTGCAATAGGGCCGGAAATAGTTATAGATGCAGGGTTTGACGAATATAAAGGCACAGTAAGTATTGAAAGAAATAGAGGATTAATTTGGAGTGCTGATATAAAAACAGGAGAAAGAAACATGTCGCACAATTTATCAAATCTGGAATATCATCACTTTAAATATCCGTCTCACCGGATTCCCTTGCAGGCGCATGTTCATTTTTTTGGGGCAGATGCTTTCAGCTTTGGTTCGGGTGTAGAACTACAAAAAAATGATGTAATGAGTGTTGAATGGACGGGACTCGGGAGAGCATTAAAAAATCCTTTACATCTTTCAGGTGAGGAAGAAAATATAGTGCCCGTAAGTTCAATTTTATAAGAATCGAATTATATGACTTTGCAGGGTGCGATAGATTATTAACCACAGTAAAAGTTAGATAAGAATATCACTATTTATTAATCGAAATTGAATCATGAAAAAACTCATTAACCCATCGTTCTGTGTAAGAAGCCTGTTGGCAATTCTCTTTGTTTTATGCTGCAGCCAAACTTTATTGGCCCAATCTGAAACGCCGCTTTATCTTGACTTTACAAAACCTGTTGAGGAGCGTGTAAAAGACTTAATGTCGCGTATGACTTTGGAGGAAAAAGCGGCATTTTTAAATCATGTTGCGCCGGATATTGAACGTTTTAATATTAAGTCCGACAAATGGAATCAGTGCTTGCATGGTGTAGTATGGAACCGGCCCACAACCATGTTTCCGGTATCTATTGCAGCAGCAGCAACCTGGGATCCAAAACTTATTTATGAAGTAGCGACTGCAATCTCCGATGAAGCCCGTGCAATATACAATGGCTGGCACCAGGATTCCGATTTTCAGGGCGACAAAAAAGGCCTTATCTATCGGGGGCCGGTTATCAACGTCAGCCGCAATCCATATTGGGGGCGTATAAATGAAACCTTTAGCGAAGACCCGTTTTTAACCGGCCGTATAGGGGTAGCTTACGTTAAAGGTTTGCAGGGAAATGATCCTAAATATCTCAAGCTCGTTTCTACATTAAAGCATTTTGCAGTTAATAATGTGGAAGCTAATCGCCAGTCTCTTTCTGCTACAGTAAGTGAACGTATGTTGCACGAGTATTGGCTACCCCACTTTAAAGATTGTATTGTTGAAGGCAAAGCACAATCCATCATGGCATCTTATAATGCTATTAATGGAACACCTAACAATATGAATAAACTGCTGCTTACAGACATACTTAAAAATAAGTGGGGATTTAAGGGCTTTGTAGTTTCAGATCTTGGCGGTGTACGATCAATGGTTAATGGCCACGAAAAAGGGCAAATGACTTACGAGCAGGCAGTGGCACAATCCCTGAATGCCGGTTGTGATTTTTCTGATAAAGAATTTATGGAGTATATTCCTAAAGCCGTTAATCAGGGAATACTTCCTGAAACACGCCTTAATGATGCAGTTTACCGTGTTATGCGTGATAGATTTCTTTTAGGGGAATTCGATCCGCAGGAAAAAGTTCCCTATAGTAAAATCCCCGTTTCTGTAATTGGAAATGAAGACCATCTCCAACTGGCGCTGAAAGAAGCCCGGGAATCTATCGTGCTGCTGACCAATAAGAATCATATTTTGCCTCTAGATAAAAACAAGATAAAAACGATAGCTGTCATAGGGCCTCATGCGGATATATTCACCCCGGGTGGTTATAGCGGCAAGCCAATGGAAGCGGTAACTCCAATGCAGGGAATAGAAAATCGCGTTGTTCCCGGAACCAAAGTGATTTTTGCCAAAGGCTCTGAGGCTCCTCCAGCTCCGGCACGAAACAATCCAAATGCCGCTGCAATACCTGCCCAACCATTCAACACAGCAGAAGAATTACTAAAAGCAGAAGACGTTGCAAAAAGAGCGGATGCAGTGATTTTGTATGTAGGAACGACGCTCAACGTGGAGGCGGAGGGTCGTGACCGTACTTCATTAGGGCTGCCCGGCAACCAGGAAGAATTGATCAAAAAAGTATTGGCTGCAAATCCACGAACTATTGTTGTGCTGATGAATGCCGGCCCGCTTACTATTCCAGCAGTTAAAGAAAGCGCACCCGCTATTATTGAGGCCTGGTGGGGTGGAGAGCAGGGAGCATACGCCCTCGCCGACGTGATCTTTGGTACTATAAATCCGGGAGGTAAGTTGCCTTATACAGTGTATGCATCAGCGTCGCAGGTGCCTCCCCAGGAGGAATACGATGTCACTAAGGGATTCACCTATATGTACCTGAAGGGAAAGCCTCTTTTCCCTTTTGGGCATGGATTAAGCTATACTGATTTTACTTATTCCAATCTAAAGTTATCCGGCAAACAAATTCCGGCATCAGGTAAAGTAAATATAAGCGTGGATATAAAAAATACCGGGAAGCTCGCCGGTGACGAGGTTGTACAACTTTATGTGCACGATGTAATATCAAGTGTAAAAAGACCCGCTAAAGAGCTACGGGGATTTGAGCGAATTTCCCTGAACCCCGGCCAGACTAAAACAGTAACTTTTACTTTACCCGGAGAGAAACTGGCTTTCTATGATGAAAAAACGCATGGTTTTATTGTAGAACCGGGTGCTTTTGATCTCTTTGTTGGAAGCTCTTCTGAGGATATTCGATTAAAAACGCAGCTTAATGTAATAAGAGATAAATAACCTTGGATTTGGAAATTGTGAGGGATAGTTTAAATAACGATAAGCCATCAAAGATGAGATGGGTGATGATTAGCCTGGCTTTCCTTGCTACGCTGCTGAATTATGTACACCGCCTGGCATTTACATATTTGAGCGCCGATGGAGAGTTACGAAAAATATTACCCGATAGCGCTTTTGGCGATATAGCCGCTGCGTTTTTCATCGGTTACATGATATCTAATGTTTTTTCGGGTTATGTTATAGATAAATTAGGAACCAGGTTAGGCTATTCATTAAGCATGGCATTCTGGACAACTGCTGGGCTTTTTCATGCTTTTGTAATTACCCCTTTTCAATTTGGTATAGTCCGCTTTTTTCTGGGCTTGGGAGAAGCCGGTAACTGGCCCGCCGGCTTAAAGCTAACGAGCGAATGGTTCCCTCCACATGAGCGATCTACAGCTTCCGGCATTTTTAACAGCGGGTCTGCTTTGGGAGTAATTATTGTCCCGCCTTTGGTAGCATATCTTGGTACAATGTATGGATGGCAGGCCACCTTTATTATTTTGGCCATTTTTGGTTATTTATGGCTGGTAGTATTTTGGTTCGTTTACTAATCGCCAAAACAATCGGTAGAACAATCTAAGGGCAGCCTGATCTCACCAGTCAGGCTTTTTAAAACCCGTTTTGTCTCAATGTTTGCGCTCTCCAAATTTTTCCTTGACTCTGTATGGTATTTTGTTACCTTCTGGATAGGAAGATACCTTGTAGATGTGCAACATTTAACTTTAACCCAAATTGGATTCTATGCTATACTTCCGTTCGTGATTGCAGATATAGGTAATATCGCCGGTGGATACTTCACACAATTTATTATTAAACGGGGAATGCAGATACATAAGGCCCGAAAATTAGCTGTTTGCCTGTCAGCCGGTATTATGGCCGCTCCTCTTTTAGCTGCGCCGTTTGTTATTACCTCACCTCTTTCTGCTTTTATAGTTTATGGTATCACCGGTTTTGGCTATACATCATATACAGCGAATTCACTGGCAACCCCGGCTGATGGGGTGCCCCCAAGTGCAACAGCTACTGTGTGGGGATTAGGTTGTATTGGTACAAGGCTGGGAGGCGCATTTTTCAATTTTCTTTCAGGCTGCGTTTTAACAGTCATTACAACCTCAGAAGGTTATACTGCCGGTTATAATTTTTTATTTTTAGGTTACGGGGTACTTGCTATAATCGGGCTTTTAGTAGTATGGTTGTTAATGGGGCCTTTTACTAAAAATGAAGGGGTTATTTGCCTGGGTAGAAGAGAAACGAAAAGACAATTTGAATAAGGAAATTCAAGTTGTATAATTTTAATCTGGTAACGATAAAAAATTAAATGTATGATACTAACGGGTAAAAATTTTATAGGATTTACAAATAGCGGAAAGGGCGATAAAACCTTTCAGGCGTTTTCGTCCACAGAAAATGATTATTTGCCTGAAAAGTTTACCCAAGCTACCATTGCAGAGTTTGAAACAGCATTGTCTTTGGCTCACAAAGCTTTCCCCATATACAGTGAAATGTCTTATGAAAAGCGTGCTCAGTTTTTAGGCGCTATTGCAGATGAGGCCATGGCTTTGGGAGATACATTGATAGTAAGATGCTCATCAGAAACAGGATTGCCAACTGCAAGAATTACAGGAGAGCGTGGAAGAACCTGCAGCCAGTTAAAATGTTTGCCCAATTACTTAGAGATGGCTGGTGGGTAGATGCCCGGATTGATAAAGCTCAACCTGACCGGCAGCCTTTGGCCAAATCAGATATCAGAAGAATGCTTATTCCTATTGGCCCTGTTGCTGTTTTTGGTGCCAGTAATTTTCCACTGGCTTTTCTACAGCCGGAGGCGATACAGCATCTGCTTTGGCTGCCGGGTGTCCGGTTGTAGTAAAAAGCCCACCCTTCGCACCCCGTTACAAATGAACTTATCTCCTCCGCTATAATTAAGGCGGCGAAAAAGACCGGAATGCCGGAAGGGGTATTTTCTTCCCTTTATCTTTCTCACGAAGATGCAGTAAACCTGGTGAAGCATCCTGTTATAAAAGCAGTTGGTTTTACCGGTTCAAGAAGTGTGGGCATGCGGCTTTATAACGCCGCAGTTTCCAGGCCGGAGCCAATACCCGTATTTGCAGAAATGAGTGCGATAAACCCGGTAATACTAATGGAGCATCGCGATCTTCCAAAGTACAATTCTGAAGAGGAAGGACTATAGTTCCCCTAAAACTTGAGCCACTGCAAAGTGCTTTTATTGTGTTTAGAAAGCCAGCATCCAAGTCAAATCCAAAAGGCTTTTATGCTAATTACCCCATCCCGGAAAGTACAAAAGAAATCAGCGATGACTGGCTGGTTAAATTTAACCACAAAATGCGTGGGCCAAAGAAACCATTAATTTTTCATCAACTTACAGACTGGACAAAAAATGAAAATAACAACATCAAATATTATTCGGGCACCGCAGTTTATACCAAAACAATCCAGGCTCCCAAGGTGAAAAGCGGAGAAAAAGTTTTTCTTGACCTGGGAAATTTAATTGCTACGGCAAAAGTAAAAGTGAATGGCATGTATGTAGGCGGGGCTTGGACGCCACCTTATGAAGTGGATATTACGAATGTATTAAAACCTGGACAAAATACCTTCACAATTAGCGTTGTTAATAACTGGATGAACCGGCTGATTGGTGATTTGAATTTGCCTAAATCGGAGCGTAAAACGTGGGTAAGTATCGACCCTTACAAAGTAGATAGCCCACTACAGGCATCGGGTTTATTCGGACCTGTTGTTTTGAAGTGATAAAATATTGAATGCAAATTTTACAGGAAATAACCAATCGAAACAATTATTTCTTTTGAATTTCTTTTTTTCTTGACCGATGTTCTTTGGACCCACTCTTCAGGATATTCCTTTCAACACGGGGTAACATCCCAGGATGTAGCATCGTCCTTTTTTAGTTTTTAAAGAAATGTCTGGAGTCGATAATACGATTGCATAAAATAATTCATTCTTAAGATCCACTTCGATTTTAGCTGGACTTTGAGAATAAATGCAGGCAATATAGAAAAAAACAAGAAAAAAACTGTTGATATTATTAAAATAAATTTCGTCATACTTTTCTAAAAAATTCCGTGTAAAGACGAATTCGAAATGTAAATTGATTGCTCTAAATGTGATCAATTATTTTTTGGGTGCATCGAATGCATATACTCCGTCGGCGTCATATTAAACTGTTTCAAAAAATTTCTTGCAAAATTGCTTTGAGAACTGTAACTTATCCCCGATACCAAGGATATAGATAGAGATTCCGCTTTGTTTGCACTCATACCAATTTGGAAAAACTCCCTGGTTTTTCCATTAGAATATTTCATGGTGTGAATTCCATATCCGATACCAGGGTTACTAATAGTTTTATTTTCACTGTTTTTTCCGTCGTCGAACCATAGTTTACATTCTGGTAATACTTGAAGTATGAGCATATGCAACTTTTCCATGTCACTACGTTTTGGTTCAGGTTGGCTAGTAATAAACTTTTCGATTTGTTCTTGTATATCCATATGAAATATTAAATGATGGGTTGCTTACTTTGCCTTTTCAAATCTCGCTTTATTTTTAGTTGTATACTAATTTCAAACTGAGACATTATCTTGAATTTAAACAATGTTGATTTTAACACATTTGCGTTATATTTGCATTGCTAAAGAGTTTTGAGCCTGCATATCTCATCCCATGATGGGTGTTGCCAGTACTGGCACGGGGGCAAAAAGATTTTTTAGCTTTTTTATTTTATATCCTCCTCGTACAAATTTAGAACAGTTTCATATTTATCTTTAAGAGCATCAAAGTAACGGCTTTCGCCTTTTAATAATTTTCTCTGTACTGCCCACATGAGGTAATCGATAATACTTAGTTCAGGCATTTCTTTACTGGCTATAATTTCAAGATTATATTTTATTTTCCCATGAGTTTTAATTTCATTTGCTTCTAATGCTTTATCCACAGCCTGTTGAAAACGATGCAGAGAATTATTACCTCTTTGAGAAAGGTATAAATTGTATTGGCAATCGACATTAAGTAACCTGCCATTTAATAAATGATGCAGCACATCAAAATAAAATTCGGTAGGGTTATTATTATGTTTCCTGTTAAAAATATTCAGGTCTTTTTTAGCAATTACAATATGTGCTTTATAACCATCAAGATTACGAAGCAATTCAAAAAACTTTGCTCTTATCTCAGGGTGATCTCCTCTTGCATGTACGTACCAGCCTTTATTGGTTGTAGTTGAAGGAATAGAATTGTACAAACTATCTTCTCTAATACTTTCAATAAAATCAACTACTGCTTTTCGTAATGCTTTTCTATCGCTTGTTTCGATCATACCAATAAAAAGGTAAGGTTGAAAGCCATCGGTATCAACTAATAATTTTTTACGGTTACCATAATAGACAGGATCGCCGCTTTCGTCAATGAAGACATATACTTTGTTTGCTTCAGGCATTGAGTAAACTTCGTATTTGCGTATAGGTTTTAATTCTATTACTTCCTGAAATTCTTAGTTTTCTATATCACCTTTAATAGCCAGACCGTGTTTGGTATATCAAATCAAACCGCCTTAAGAAAAATTGTATCTTGTTCTTTCCAAATCCCAAGCAATTTAGTTGCATGTTGCTCTGGTGTTATTTTAATATATCGCAAAAAAGATTTTTCTGTTTTATGCCCGGTAATGGCCATAATTGTTAGACCTGGAACATTCATATTGTACATGTTTGTAGCAAAGGAGCG
Source organism: Bacteroidota bacterium (assembly GCA_030853195.1). Lineage (GTDB taxonomy): Bacteria > Bacteroidota > Bacteroidia > Chitinophagales > Chitinophagaceae > Ginsengibacter. The sequence goes on from JALYVO010000010.1 coordinate 55,339, forward strand.
ACGAGCAGTGTGCGTGCTGATTTTTTCCCATTTATGATTAGTGTAATTTATTCGGATTCCTGCCTTGGTCATTGTATTTGTTATCGGATCATTGATCTCGGCTAATTGACAAATTTCTTTTAGGTAATCATTAAGCTTCTGATTGCTTATTACGTTTGGTAAAGTATAATTATACTTTTCAAGAATAATTCTGACGTAATGATGTAAGGGTATTATGATAAATCTTTCGCCTTTTATAGTTTTTACACGAAGGTAATCTTCATTAAAAATGTTTCTCTGGTGAACCTGTGACCAATCACTGTAACGCAAGCCCGTCCAGCAGCCTACTATAAATAAATCCCGAATCCGCTCATATCTTGGTTTGCTTTTTAAATCCAAATCAAAAATCTTTTTCAATTCTTTAGGATTCAAAAAGGTAGCATCAGTTTCCTCACTTACCACTCTGAAACCTGAGAGCATGAAACTTTGATTTTTATGAAGATTTCTTTCGAACGCCTGTTTCATAAAAACTTTAATATTCTTAAAATGCATTCCAATTGTATTTTTCCCTAATTGAATTTCCTTTTCTAAATAAATAAAAAAGTGATCATAAAAGTCTAAATCAATTTCATTAAAATCAATTGGCTTCTTTCTGTACTCCTTATTTTTTGATTTGAATGCTTTTAAATGATTAATGGTCTGAAAGTAATTTTTCTTAGTGGTTAATTTCTTTTGTGAAGTAGTGGCATACGTTTCTGCAAAATTTATAAAATCCTTTGTACCTAATTCTTCCGGGGGGTTTATTATTTTTTGAATTTTTTCCTTAACAATATTACGCCTTGGAGCGACATCACGAAAATCATTGCGAAACATTTCTTTTACTCTTTGTTCCAGGTCATCCAGGCGATCATTTATAGATTTCCCTTCGGCATAAGGCAGCCTTACTCTTTGCGTTTTTTTATTCCATGCTTTTTGCAGAATATTTTCATTTGTAGTTATTGGAATTCGTGCAGTATTGAAAGAGAAATACAGCAATATTGTACAATAGCCTTTGTTGTCAGCTTTATTATTTAAATAGTAATTTATCCTTGACATGCTTTTTTATTTACATAATGCAAAGATAATTTACTGACAGATTTACTGACACTTTTTTCGAATTTAATTTTTTGATAAAAAATGTAACTTAACAGGAAATCCTTTACAGCACTGAATTGCAGCGTTATGATGATGTTAAGCTGTGTCAAGTATTGTAAGCTATGTTCAACTCCCATCCCGGGTACTTATAAATTTTTAAAGCCTTGTTTGTATTAACTTTCAAGGATTTTTTATTTTTTAGGGGGAGCTTGGAGCGGAGGTTTTGAATCATATTGACGGTAATTTGGCGGTTGTATTTAAAATTTCCGCACTGCTGTAGCACTTAAGGCAAAAAGCAATTATGGCCATCATTCCTGCTGCACTTTGTCATGTTGCCTGCTTTGTAACGGCATTGTTTGCATACTCAATCAGCATTTTGTAAGAATTGTTTTTCATATCATTTAGCGTTGTTGAATCCTTGAAAACTTGATTTAGAATTTCTTTAATTGCAACGATTGGTATTGAAACCTGAATAATCAATGTCCCTAATTTGAATTGATGGTCATGAAATATTTTGCAGCTTCATCAGAGGATTTAAAAGCTGTAATATCTTTGTTTTGCATTCCTGTCATTATCCGAACCCATAATAACTCCCGTGAATTATTTCGGATACATCTCTGTAAATATTGAACAATGCAAAAGGATAAAAGTCCATTTACTCAAAAAACATATCTCTTACCGATTAATTCTACTTTTTGTTTTGTCGTTTCATTCGTCCATGAAGATTTTTCTTTCCCTTGCTTAGTTGTATAGTCCTCTATTGCTTCGGTTAGGTTTTGAGGTAATGGAAACATAAGCCAAATCAAAAAAAGATATTAAGAAATTTATTGAAAAGTAATCGATTTTAAATACTGATTAATGTTAATCCAAAATCGATAAAAAGTTTTTTAAAAAAGAATTAAAAAAGCTGGAAAGGCATTGTTTGGCGGGGTTAAAAGAAATAAAGATGAGTAAGCAATCTATTGAAGTTTTAAATCTTACTGGTGAACCTTAAAGGGAAAAATAAAGGAGCAGACTTAGCTGCTCCCTTAATTTCAAATATCTTTTATTGTAAAATGATATCCCATGGCTTTCAATTTTCAATTGAATAGCATTTATTTCTTTTCCTTCACCTGTGGTGTTTCCTGCTCTTGTTGCGGCATGCGCTCAACATGTTGCGCAGGCTTTGCATTTTGCATCATTATATTTTTTTGCTGATATACTGGCTGTTTAAAAGCCCGTATAGTATTATTATGTGATTGGCCCTGTTGATTTCCATTATTTTTCTGGGAGTTATTGATTGCAGGATTAGTTATCACGTGGATGTTCTGGCGGTTCATCGAAGGGTTTACCTGGTTATTCAAATTTCTCACAGGTTGTTGTTTTACCGGATTATTTACAGAAGAATTAATATTCATTACAGGTCGATCCGGACTAGTGTTTATAACAGGCTTTTCGCCATTATTGAAGGTTCTTGAAGGTTGCTCTGATCCGGAATTATTGACCGGTTTATTTTGCATTGTATTTAAACGCGTATCAATTTTAGGCAAATTGGTTTGAGGCGTCCCCGGATTTGTGATCCGGCTATTTTCATTTTGCGGTGCAACATTTTGTGTGTTGTTTGGGTGGCTCAAATTTTTTGTCTGCCTGTTGGATTGCAATTCATGCTGATTAAAAACTCTTGCAGGCTTTACAGTGGCCGGTTGCTCGGCTGCAGGCTTCACATTAGGCCTGTAGATTGCTACCGAATTATTTGAAATTGCTGTTGAGCCGGGTGTTGTCCTTTCAACTAATCTTACAGGCCTTATTTTCGTATTAGTTGCACTTTCTACTTCAGATGCTGAAGGCCCTGCAACATAAACGGTTTTATTTATGTTGTTATTAATAGTTGTGTTATGAACATTATTAACAGTTGTGTTATTGATATTATTGGTGGTATTATTAATAATTGTCGTGTTATTAATGATCGTTACGTTCTTGTTTTGATTTACGTAATAATTATTTACACGTGGACTATTTATATATCTGCGGGGAACGAAACACCAGGGATCATAAGAACCATAAGACTCCATTGAAGCATTGATTCCAATTCCTGGCGCCAAAGGTGCCCATCCGTAATAATCTCCGCCTCCTCGCCATGAAACCCATGCTGGGCCCCATTCATAGCCCGGTACCCACATCCATCCAAATGCCATGTCATGCATCCAGCGTCCATAATGGAATGGCGCCCAGCCCCAATTATATTCAGATACCCAGGTCCATCCGTAATTAGTGTAAACCCAATGACCGTTATTGTAATAAGGCCTGAAACCTGAAACATTGGGAACCCATACATACCCATAATTCTGATAATTTACCCAATTCCCATAAGGGCTTAGATCGTCATAAAACTCCTGGTAAGTAACAGGTGATTGTTGTTGCTGCTGCTGATTATCCTGACTGTAATTGTTTTCAGGATAAGTGTTCTGAGCATAATTTCTTGAGCTGCTGCAAGATGAAAAAACGATCAGTATAACAAGTGATAAGTAATTATATAGATTTTTCATATTTTTTATTTATATCAATAGACGTGATAGAACTATGAAAGTTGATAGAGATATGAACTGTTTAACGAAGGCTTAACGGATTTGTTATTTGCTGTTTCCTAAAATTACAATTTAATATAAAATAAAATTGATATTTTTTTATTCACTGTAAAACTATGCTGTCATAAGCTAAAGCAAAATGCCGCTTCATTCATTATGAAACGGCACCTGATTTAATTTCCTATAATTTATTTTTTTATGTATTCCTTATTCCCATTCTTGGTAATATAATAATGTCCTCCTCTTGAGCCTTCGTAGATAGTTCTTCCTTTAGCATCTGTGCTTACCACTTTATCAGTATTGTTAGCAGATGAATGCCCGGTCTGTGGTTTCATTTGTGTTGCTTGTGTATTAGCAGGTACGGGTGCCTGAGATTGCGTAGATGCCTGAGATTGGCTTTGAACTTTAGGCTGCCTGTTTGCTTTCAGACGTTTGTCAGGAGTACCGTTCTTATTTAATCCTGTTGAGGATTGAACATTAGTGGCTGCATTTTTATCCTTTTGCTGCTGTTTTGCTAATTTCCTGGCTTCTCTATCAGCTTTTTTCTGAGCAGCCATTGCACTCTTATCGGTTTGTGCGTTTCCAGTTGTTGTTCCGCTTTGAGTTGGTGTTGTTGTTTGCGCCGTTCCTGCAGTAAAAATTGCAAACAAAAGCAGGAACATCATTGTTACTTTTTTCATGATTTTTTTATTAAAGTTTATGTATGAATTTATTAAGGCTACAATTGTGCCGTGAATAAGCAGTGGAGTTGATGAATGTAATAACAGTGTCATATTTCATCAAAATAGTTACCTGCAAACAAGCCATTTTAGAGATTTTTAAAAATATTTACTTAAAGAAAGTATGCAATAATCAGAATGATTTCGATTCTGCATTATTGTTATAGTTATGCCTTAAAATATTTTTGGCATCAGAGGGTAATGAGAATAAAATGCAAAAGATATTCATCAAAATCATGTATGAAATATTATGCCGGAATGCAGTCTTGAGTTCAAAATCATTTCATTAATTTCATCTTACAAAAAAATATGAAATGAAAAAATTGTTGGCCTTTATTTTACTGTTTACTTCATTTTCGGTATCCGCACAAAAAACAGATAAACATTTGCAAAATGATTTGTCAACTCTTGTTAAAGGGTTTAATGGAGATGTAGGAATATATGTTTACGACTTATCAAAACATAAAATGGCATCAATCAATTCAGACACTATTTTTCCTACTGCAAGTATGGTAAAAGTTCCAATACTCATTGGTATAATGCATAAAATATTTAATGGCGAATTAACTTATCACCAGCAATTAATATTTACCGATTCAGTGCGCTATTCTGAAGGCCAGGATATTCTTGCTTCATTTAAAAATGGTGAAAAGGTTGCATTGAATACATTACTAATGCTGATGGTGAGCATGAGTGATAATTGCGCAAGCCTGTGGCTGCAAGGCCTTGCAGGCACGGGCACTTTGATCAACAAATATCTTGACAGCCTGGGAATGAAAGATACACGCGTAAATAGCAGAACAGAAGGGCGCAAAGATAACTGGGCGCAATACGGCTGGGGCCAGACTACTCCACGAGAAATGGCTAATTTGATGAAAATGATCGTAGAAAATAAAATCATCAACAAACAAATCAGCGAAAGAATGCTCCGGTTATTAGGACGCCAGTTTTGGGACGAAGATGCTATTTCTCAAATTCCGCCAAACATATTCGTTGCTGATAAAAGTGGCGCAGTAGATCAAAGCAGAAATGAAGTGTTATATGTAAACGGAAAGCACGATTACATTTTTTGCATTTGCACAAAAAATAATAAAGATACAAGCTGGGAATCTAATAATGAAGCCTGGATTCTTACCAGAAATTTGTCTGCCTTATTGTGGAAACATTTCAATCACAAATCAAAATGGAAAGCCGAGGAACTTTTGAAATAAGTATTGATTTTTCTCTTCAAATGTGATAACCTAAAAAGTAGCTTTTTACATTTTTCTGTTTAATGCTTATAATAAAATTGATTGATTATTTTTTAGAAGATCACTTTCTAATTCAGAAGGCTTATAAATCCAATTAATTTCTTAAAATAATAAATGAAAAACTAATTTTTGATATTATCCAAATAAAAAAGCTACCAGAATTTTAAATTCAGATAGCTTTTTTTGGTTTCAGGGATATTGTAAGAATAATTATTTACTCTACTAACTAAACAAGCCGCCTTTCTTTAATTCACGTGTTTTCTCTCCAATCAAAAATCCATTCTGATAAATTTGTATTTTATAACTTCCTTTTTGAAAACGAGTGCCGGGTGCAAAAGCAAATTGAACATTTTTTGTCTTAGCAGTTTGCAAATCTACAGGCAATTTTGCTGTGAAAGATTTGGCACCATCTTCACGGGTAGTAAATGTAGAATTGTCTCCCGTTGTCGTAATTGCTTTTCCGTCAGGGCCTACTACCACTACATATACATCCGTCATTCCTGGTTGGATGATCCTGTTGTTTACATCAAAACTTACAACTAATTTATCCACACGTTTTGCAACGGATGAAACTTTCTCTTTTCCATTCTTTCTTACTTTAAACGGTGTAATAGAAATGTTGTCGGCATTCAAAGTAGATGCAACATCAACTTTCTTTTCGAGAGTTTGTTTGATCACATTTGTTGAGTCAAGATTTCTTGATAATGTAGCTTTATCCGCTGATAATACTACTACGTTTTGTTTTAAGCTATCATTTTGCTGGGTCAATTGAGCCACCTGGGTTTCAAGATCTGTAATTTTTCCATTTAATTGTGAAATCAGGTTTCTTGCTTTTGAAAGTTCAGCAGCCGTAGCATTTTTCTTATTAAGGATGCTACGAATCTCTGTTTTCATTTTAGCAATTTCACTGTTATCTGCGGTTAATTTATTGTCTGCATCGGTATTGACAGTTTTCATAGAGTCAAGACGGGCAAGTGATGCATCAAAACTGTTTTGAATATCGCTTTTTTCAGAAGTTACTTTAGCTATCTCAGTTTGATCAGTTTGAATTGCCTGGGTAGATTTGCTATGATCAAAAACAAAAAATCCACCTAAAATTAAAAGGCCTGCGGCTAGTAATCCGATAATAAGATTTTTAGAATTTCGTGTTGGCCTGTTTTCTGAATTTACCAACGTTGAGTTCTCTGTAGTCATGTTTATAAAATTTTAAACTGTTTTAATAAATGATAAAATAATCAATTATATTATTGATTCAAACAGCACTAAAAACGAAAACCATGCCATTCTGTCTTTTTGATTTTTAGATACAAAAATTATAAAATTATTTTAAATCTTTATCATTGATTTCCAAGTGTTAATACCAATTATAAAAGAGTCGTTAAAATAATCTCAGGATATAAAGTCATCGGTTTTTTATATAAAAAATCGATTGCTCATTTATCTGTAAAATTTGCCTCTGTGTTTATTTTCAGTTACTTTTATTCTAAATAAAATAAAAATGTCAACAACTTCTCATATCTCGCGCAGATGGACTGCAGCATTTGCAATCATTTTTTTAATCCCAGCGCTAATCTTTTTTATCATGTGGTCATCTATAGGATTGCATTTCAGCGGCATCAGCGAAGGAGAAAAAATGGATACCTATATGAGATATTTTCCAGTGTGGCTTCGTAATATTAATTCCATACACGCTATTTCAATTATATGCTGCGTTGTATCAATTACTCTTGCAGCAAGAAGCTTCAAAAAAAATTTATTATCTGTGAGGGTATTAATGTTGATGACTGTATTGGCTGCTATCTTTATTTTATTGTTTGATATCTATCAAATGATTTAAGGTACACTGCTACTCGTATTCATATTGTATTGTGCCCAATAATCTTTTTTCTTTAGAATAACATTTTTGAATCTCAGGCAGTCTCTTATCATTATACGAATATTTCCAGATGAAATAATTGCTTGCGGTTTCATCTATAGAAATCATTTGTTTTATAAGATTAACTTGATTGTATTCAAACATATAATCTGGTAACAATCTTTGAGCTCTTTCATTGAAATGCACAACGTCAGTTAGACGGTTTTGTTCATCGTAATAATAATAATACTTTTTGTCATTGCCTTTTCCCGCAGCATCTTCTTCTATAATATTTCCTTTATCATCCATTATAAATGTAATAGTAGATAAAAGGAGATTATTTTTTTTGCGCAGCATTTTTTGAAGATTACCATTTGAGTCATAGATGTATTCATGTGTTTCTGTAATGCCTGTACTATCGCCCTCTCCTCTCGTGATGGTGTTGATTAATGAAATCTTTCCCTGGTTATTATATTCATATCTAACGACATTAGTAGTAGTTGTAGTATTATTGGTTGTTGTAATAACACGTCCATCCTGGTTGTAATCCGTTACTAAAAGTGATTGGCCGGTAATGTATGATTTCGATATCATCTCAGATTGTGAATAATTCTTATTGATTTTTTTTTCACAAAAAAAACCTTCACTCGGTTCATCATTATCCTCAAAGCTTTTCAGATTGATAGTTTTTATCTGCTGGGTTTTCAAAATTAAAAATTCATTGTTGAGTTGTAGATTGGCGAGGATATCCTTATAATAATACTGAGCATTTACGGAAAAAGAAGAGAACAAGACTGATATGAGAAAGAGAGTATTGAGCGCAACGCATTTGATCATGTAAAAACAATATTTGATTGTACCGCAAAATTCTGGCTGTAAAATAATTCAATAATCCGGTTTGCAGCTTTTGTTTGTTATTTTTAACCTCAAATTATAAAAATCAAATAATACGTGTCGCATCTTGCAAAAAGAACTGCAAACAATTGCCTTAACTGCGGAACAACAGTAGTTGGAAGATATTGCCATAATTGTGGGCAGGAAAATGTAGAACCCAAAGAATCTGTTTGGCAGCTGGTGTCGCATTTCTTTGAGGATATTACTCATTTTGACGGCAAGTTTTTTTCCACTTTAAAAGATCTTCTTTTCAAGCCTGGCTTTTTATCTAAAGAATATATGAATGGAAGAAGGATGAGCTATCTGAATCCAATCAGGATGTATCTTTTTACGTCTTTTATATTCTTCCTTATTTTTTTTTCATCATTCCCTCTGGACGAAAAAAAATTAGGGGATAATATTTCGGTGAAGGGAAAAACGATGGAGCAAATTAACGCGATGCCCCAGCAAGATTTCGATACGTTTACAAAATTACTAAATCAAGGGAATGCTATGTCCAGGCATGATTTCAATAATTATATAGACAGCGTAAAAAAAGAGGGCGGAATTCATTTCACCGGTCATAATTATAAAAATAAGGCTGAATACGATTCCGTTTTGTCAAGAGGAATAAAAAAACACAATTGGGTTGAAAGAAAAATTATTTATAAAGAAATACAATTAAATCAAAAATATCATAATAATCAGCAAGAGGAGATGGAAACTTTTTTAAAAATTTTTATGCACAGTTTCCCTCAAATGTTATTCATCTCTCTGCCATTTTTTGCGCTCTTTTTTAAGTTATTATACATTAGGCATAAAAACTTTTATTATGTAAGCCATGCAATTTTTGTAATACATTTCTACATTTTTGTTTTTATCGCGATGCTGCTAAGTTTGGGGGTTTCGGGAATGAAAAGTTTAACAGGATGGAATTGGCTAAATTCTATAAAAATGCTTATCACACTAATTGTCTTTTTTTATTTTTATAAAGCGATGCGGAATTTTTATAAACAAACAAGGGCTAAAACAATCATAAAATATTTTATCTTATTATTTTCTTTCGTATTCATTGTCATTTTACTGTTTACTGTCTTCTTTTTTGTTTCATTTTTTCAAGTTTAATTTTTTGCAATGCTTCAAAATGCTAATATTAATCAACTCGTAAAAATCATGGATGAGCTACGGGAAAAATGCCCGTGGGATAAAAAGCAAACCATCCATACATTGCGCCAGCAAACCATTGAAGAGACTTTTGAACTGGCGGATGCAATTACAGATAAAGATTGGACCGGAATAAAAGAGGAATTGGGCGATTTATTGTTGCACATCGTTTTTTACGCTAAGCTTGGGCTTGAAGAAAATAAGTTCTCTCTGCAGGAAGTGATAGATGGGGTTTGTGAAAAATTGATTAAACGCCACCCACATATTTATGGAAATGTAATTGTGGAAAATGAAGAAGATGTAAAGAAAAACTGGGAACAGATAAAACTGGAAGAAGGAAAAAAATCTGTTTTAAGCGGCGTTCCTAAATCATTGCCTGCTCTAGTGAAAGCTATGCGGATCCAGGAAAAAGCTAAACAGGTTGGATTTGAATGGGCAAATAAAGAACAGGTTTGGGAAAAGGCAGAAGAAGAAAAAATGGAATTGCTGGAAGCGGCTGATTTGGGAAATGCGGAAAACATTGAAGCCGAAGCGGGTGATCTTTTATTTTCAGTAATCAATTATGTAAGATTTTTGAAAGTAGACGCTGAAAATGCATTGGAGCTTACGAATAGAAAATTCATAAAACGGTTCATGCTTATGGAAGAACTCGTACAAAAAAAAGGAATAAAGTTGAATGAAATGACTTTAGCGGAAATGGATATCATCTGGGATGAAATAAAAAAACAAAACCTGGCAATTGACCTTTCATAAAAACTATAATTTTTTCAAAAGAAATATTTTTCTTGTTATAACAGCTGCATGGCTGTTCACCATTGCTTTTATTATCAATAATTATTGGAGCGGCACTTCTACACCGTTTACTATTCAAAAGCAGATTCAAAAACATATTAATAAAGCCCAAAAGAAAATTGACCAGCTATACAAGGATAGCGGCTTCATAAAAAACGTTAGTCAGCAGAATTATGATGAACAGGAGTTGGAAGACCAGGTTGATAAAAATTATTTTATTTTTTTTTATAAAATTGACGGTACGCAAACTTTGCCAATTTTCTGGAATACTCAGATAGTTGAACCAGATTCATCTGATTTGAACATGGAAAATGGCATACGATTTCAAAAATTACTGAATGGATGGTATGTCATCAATGTAAAATCATTTAAAAATTCCGGTGACTCATTCTATAAAGTCATTTGCCTTATACCGGTAAAATGGGATTATTATATTGAAAATAAATATCTAAGCAATTCTTTTGTAGCAGTAAATAATATTGAGAAGAGTTACATCATAAGCCTTACTCCTACAATGCTCCCGATAAATGACAAAAACGGAATTCCTCTTTTTTATCTGGATCAGATCAATAAAGATTCATCAAGCCATGATAATATTATATCCATTTGGGTTTGTATTCTGGCTACTGTTTTGATATTATTTTTTATTCATAAACTTTCCAATTATTACGTAAAGAAAAAAAATTTCTGGTATGGCCTTTCTATTTTAACAGGCTCAGTTGTTTTACTTAGGATAATAAGTTATTATTTTCCTGTACCTCTCAATTTTAGTCAATTAGAATTATTTACGACTTCCATTTATGCGTCTAATTTCATTTTGAGATCACTTGGAGACCTTCTTATTAATTCTATTTTGTTTATCTGGATCGTTCTTTTTATCAGGTATCACTTCAGGTATGATTTTTCAAGGATAAATTTCAAGTCAAAATCCACCAGGTATGCAGTAATAATTTTTATCTCGATACTGATGATCGTTATTACAATTATTATTGGCTACATAGTCAGGAGCCTGGTTGCAGATTCACAGATATCCTTTGATGTCATCAATTTTTTTACACTGAATATTTACAGTGTCATTGGTTTTATTGTATTAAGTTGTGTGTCTACCGGATATTTTTTTCTCATCCAGATCCTGCTTCAGCCACTGAATATTTTCGTCGGCCACAATAAATATTTACTGTATTTTTTTATTGCTATCGCAGGGCTTATTATCCTGACTTCAAGGCCACATTCGGATTATCTTGCGTTCAATCTTTGTCTCCTGATATGGCTGCTGGCTTTTATTTATCTCCTGAATTTCAAATTCCTTTTGCTACAAGCTTATAATCTTGTATCATCAAAATTTATCTTTTGGCTTTTCTTTTTTTCGGGTTCAATAACAGCCGTAATTGTTTTGCAAAACAGGACAAAAGAATTAGAAGAAAGAAAGCATTTTGCTGAAAATCTTGCTAATAAAGCAGATCCTTCAGGGCCTGCGATCATGAGTATTATTCTTACCGATTTCAGAAACGATTTTCTATCATCTATATTTTTTAGATTTAAAGATGCCAGGCAGAATAAATTTTTAAAAGATAGCCTTGTCAACGAAAACTTTTCCGGCTATCTGAATAAATTCGATACGAAGATCTATACTTTCAATTCAGCAGAACAACCTTTATATAATGAAGACTCTACCAGTTATAATGCACTAAACGCGATTGTACAAACACAGGGAAAACCAACCGGCACCCCTGATCTTTTTTATTATGATATTTCTTATGATCGTTTCAATTATATAAGCAGGAAGGTTATCGCCGATTCTCTGGGAAACAAAAAAGGATATTTCTTCATTATTTCAAAACCAAAAAATTATAAGAGTGATGCGCTTTATCCTGAACTCTTTTCAAAGGGAAATATAAATTCAATCGAAAGCTCGCCTGTCTATGCTTTCGCGGTTTATAATCATAATCAGCTCAGCACGAGTTATAATGATTACCCCTTCACTACAAACATTGAAAACAATACTTTCGATTATAATGAATTTCGTACAGTTCAAAGAAATGGCTATGAAGAATTATGGTATAAAGCCAATGCTGATAAAGTAATTGTAATTGCGCGTCAAAATAAATTTTTTATAGAATCCATCACATTATTCGCTTATTTATTTTGTTCCTTTTTGTTGGTTACTCTTTTCTTCAATTTGATCAATTACATTCTGACTGAAAAAAGAAATATTGAAGGTGTTAAGTTCTTTTGGCAATTTTCGATTCGAAACCAAGTGCATGGAACTATTATTGTTATCAGCATTTTTTCTTTTGTAGTTATTGGAATCACTACCATTCTTTTTTTTATTGATCGCTATCATAACAGCAATCGCGAAAAATTGAGTCGCACCATACATGTTATGGAAAATGAATTGCGAAGCTCAATTGATACTTTATCAGTTCAACAATTTAGTTTAAAAGATCTTGATAAAATATCTATAGGCAAATTAGAAGAGACCATTAATAATGTTTCAAATGTACATGCCGCTGATATTAATCTCTACGATCTGAATGGTGATCTTAGAGTTTCGTCTGTGCCTTTGCCTTACGACAAAGGAATTGTAAGTGAAAAGATGGATCCTCTCGCTTATTATCATTTAAGCAAATTAAAAGATGTACAGTTTTTTCAGGAGCAGAAAATTGGCAGCCTTAAATATCTCAGCAATTATCTTCCTGTGCGTGACGAAAGCGGAAAAGAATACGCCTACCTGAATATCCCTTATTTCGAATCGCAAAATAGATTACAGGATGAAATTTCAAATTTTTTAGTTACTATCATTAATCTAAACGCTTTTATTTTTTTGGTTGCCGGGGTAATTGCTTTATTTATCACTAATCGCATTACGCGGTCATTTTCACTTATTACTGATAGGATGAAAAAAATAAATCTTGATACTGGCAATGAAGAAATAGTTTGGAACAGACAGGATGAAATAGGCGCTCTTGTAGATGAATATAACACAATGGTGAAGAAACTGGATGTAAGCGCGGGAATGCTTGCCAAAAGTGAGAGAGAAGGCGCCTGGCGCGAAATGGCAAGGCAAGTGGCGCATGAAATAAAAAACCCTTTAACACCAATGAAACTCAATTTGCAATATCTGCAAATGGCCATCGATAACAATTCTCCTGACGTAAAAAACATCTCTTTATATGTTGCCGGTATTTTATTAGAACAGATTGAACACCTTTCACAAATAGCCAGTGACTTCGCGCAGTTTGCAAATATTGGAAACATAACCAATCAGGTTTTTGACGTTAATCAAGTGCTTGAAAATGTTATAACGCTTTATTCTACCAACGACGAAATACAAATCAACACTGATTTAAACCCACATGAAATATTGATTGAAGCTGATAAAACACAGATCAATCGCTTATTCACTAATCTCCTGCAAAATGCAGTTCAGTCGGTTCCAGACTTCAGAAAAGTTATCTTAGAAATAAAATGTGAATTGCAAGAAAATAATGTTTTGATTTCGATAAAAGATAATGGTAACGGAATACCTCAATCTATGCACAGTAAAATATTCACTCCTAATTTCACAACCAAAACCTCTGGCACAGGCCTTGGGCTTGCAATGTGCAAAGGAATAGTAGAGAAACTGAACGGAAACATCTGGTTCGAAACAAAGGAAAGCGAGTGGACTTGTTTCTTTGTGAAAATACCTGTGACGGAGTAATGCATTTTTGCGCAACTGTAATATTCTAATCTCTAAATAATATTTTTAAAAACTATTTTTTGACTTGTTTAGTTTTGATCTATCATAAAATCATCAACCAATAATTTTACTCAAATGTTTTGATAAGATTTGCATTAATGATTGTAAAATTTTATAAGTTCTTTACAAGTTTAGCTTTCCATATCTGTAACATTTTTTTTACGTTATCCTTCTTACACTTTAACATTTATAAAAAAATACAAAGCCCATTTTTGAATAAAGATCTTCACGAAATGTCATTTTTCTTTTTACAAATTTCAAGAATATGCATAATTATAATTTCGGTAATATCAATGTATTTTAAAAAATAGATACTTTAAAAAGCGTTTATAGGTAACCGTTAGTTCGCCGATTTCATATTACCGGCTGAAGATACTTTTAGTCCATAAAAAAATATTCCAGAGATATTTTGCAATTTTCAAATAGGCTAAACTGGCACCTTGATTCCGTTATTATTCATATCTGGAGTTTCAGAAATTGTCATTATTAAAAATTAAATGCATTTCAGTTCTCCATTTTAAAATTGACTGAAATCCTTTGTGGCTCTATATTTCAGTGAATATTAAACATAAAAAAAGTCCCTTGAATCAGGGACTTTAGAATTATCTGCAAGAAAAATAAAACTATTTTTTTCTAGGAGCAGCTTTCTTTGCAGGAGCAGCTTTCTTTGCAGGAGCAGCTTTCTTTGCAGGAGCAGCTTTCTTTGCAGGAGCAGCCTTTTTTGCAGGTGCAGCTTTTTTCGCAGCGGCTTTTTTAGGAGCAGCTTTTTTTGCGGTTGCCATGTTTTTAGAATTTAATTGTTAGTAAATAAAAACTAAAAATAAAAACATTTCGGTAACTGCCAAAACTTATTTAAATTTTTTCTATACTGTTTCCTCAACAGCGTTCACAGAAACGATTGTTCTATCGCCTTTGCTTTTTCTAAATTCAACAACACCATCAGTGGTTGCAAAAATGGTAAAGTCTTTTCCAAGTCCTACATTTTTACCAGGGTGATAAACTGTTCCACGCTGACGAAGAATTATATTTCCTGAAGTGGCTGCTTGTCCGCCAAATATTTTTACTCCTAATCTTTTGCTTTGTGAATCCCGGCCGTTTTTTACGGAACCTTCACCTTTTTTATGTGCCATATAATATGATTGAAAACTTAAACTTTTTAAATAAAATTTTACTTCATTTATATCGAAGTATTTTTTTATTTATGCGATGCCGGTAATTTTTATGTGTGAATATTGTGTCCGGTGACCGTGCTTTTTTCTAAACCCTTTTCTCCTTTTCATTTTGAAAGCAATCACTTTTTCACCTTTTACAAGGTCATTCACTATTTCCGCTTTTACTGTTACATTAGCGTCCTTACCCATGGAAATTTTTCCATCATTATCATGTAGGAGTATTTCAGAAAACTCTACTTCATCACCATGTTTCCCCGAGAGATGAGGAACATATAAACTTTGGCCTGGTTGAACTTTAAATTGCTGACCGGCGATTTTTACAATAGCAAACATATCTTCCCATTTTTTTGGAGTGCAAATGTAAGGCATTCTTATTAATTTTCTATACTAATTTAATAAACAACCATTTTTAAAATTTAGGCATATTCTTGCTGTATAATATAGATATGAAGAAGATTATTAAGTATAATTGCTTATTTATTTCTCAAATTAAAATGATAGGATGACCACTATAAAAAAAATTCTAAAGTTTTTTTTTAGTATTTATGGTTTCATAGTTTTTTTAATCCTGATGTTCATTTTATTTCCATTATTTATATATGCTTTTTTAAAAGATCCCATTACAGGTGGTAACCTTATCTTTAAGATCTCCCGTTTTTGGGCCGATGCTTTTTTTTTATTAGTGGGTATAAAGCATCGGAATATTTATGAAGAGCAACATGATAGAAATAAGGAATATATTTTTGTAAGCAATCATATTTCTTATATTGATATACCGATGATGATGAAAGTGATAAGAGGCCAGCACATACGGATATTAGGGAAAGCCGAAATGTCGAAAATCCCGATTTTCGGATCTATTTATAAAAGAGGAACCGTTTCAGTTGATAGGGAAAGCGCGAGCGAGCGATTCACTAGTGTAAAAAAACTCATCACGTTCATTCATCAAAAAATATCAGTTTTTATTTGTCCCGAAGGAACTTTTAATATGACACATAAGCCATTAAAAAGCTTTTACGACGGCGCATTTAAAATTGCAGTAGAAACCCAAAAACCAATTCGTCCAATTTTGTTTTTAGACACTTATGACCGCTTAAATTATAAGAGTATTTTTTCCTTGAATCCCGGAAAATGCCGCGGAGTCTATCTTTCAAAGACTTCCACTGAGGGATTAACTCTCAAAGATGTTGGTGAACTAAAGAAAAAGATTTTTGATCAGATGGAAGAAGCGTTGATAAGATATAAGGCCAGCTGGATTGAAGAAAAAGGAAAATCATGAAATGGTTTCAAATTTCTCCGCAAGAAACTTCTTCACTTATCCATTCACGCTTTCTCTACCAATAGATTTATTCAAAAAAACGTAACTGTTTTGAATAGATAGTTTTTGAATAAATAGATTATTCAATAAATAAATTTATTTCGACAGACTCAGTAATAAGTGATAATTTATTTAGGGAGTTCAGTTTCCTTTATAATCGTGGATTGTTCAGGAGCAGCTGGAGGTGTTCTATCCTTATCTCTCATTCCTGCATCAATTTCATTTTTCACATTTTCTTTTGCATCATTGAATTCTCTCACTCCACGGCCAATTCCGCGCATAAGATCCGGAATTTTTTTGCCTCCGAAAAATAAAAGCACAACAAGCAGGATTAATATCCACTCAGAACCACCGGGCATTGATAATAAAAATTCAGGTTTAAATAATAGGAATGTCATTTTATGTGTATTAGAATGCGAAGATAAGATAATAATTACATCAGCAAGCAGCAGCGCAGACATGTTTAACACTCATCTTTATTTAAAGTATCGGCAGCATTTCGCTTTTCTGTTGGCTGAGTTGTAAGGAGTAATTCCAGTGGGATATGATGCGAATAAGATTACTGATATTAACGCAATAAAAGATACTTTTTAATTTCACTAAAATCGCGATAAAATAAATTTTAAAATTTCCTGGAGTTTAGGCGATCTACTTAATTTAAAATAAAAAAGCCGGAAAGCAATCGCTTTCCAGCTTATGATATCTGGTAATTTATTTAATTCTCTTTTCTTTGATACGAGCACTTTTTCCGCTTCTGTCACGAAGAAAATATAATTTAGAACGGCGTACTTTACCAACTTTATGTAATTTGATACTTTCAATATTTGGTGAAAAAATTGGAAACAAGCGCTCAACACCTACGCCATCACTTATTTTACGTACAGTGAAAGTTGCAGTACCACCCTCGCCCTGGCGCTTGATTACATCCCCTTTGAAACTCTGAATGCGCTCTTTATTGCCTTCCTGAATTTTATAATTAACTGTAATATTATCCCCCGCTTTAAACTTTGGAAGGTCATTTTTGGTAGTCAGTTTGTCGTGTACAAAAGCAATTGCATTCATCGGTTTTTATTTTAGGTGTGCGAAGGTAAGTAATTAATAAATTATTACACAATTATTGATAAACTCTTTGATTTTTTTGAGAGAACTGATTATTGAAAAAACCGTATCAAATATATTTGGCTCTTCATTTCTTATCCCACGGCATAATTTATGATATAAGTTTATCATGGAAACTTTCAACGGAATTATTAATAGTAAACAACCGGTTTTAGTAGATTTTCATGCAACATGGTGTGGCCCATGCAAAATGATGGCGCCCGAGCTACAACGATTTGCGCAAAGTAATACAGGAAAATTAAGAGTTATTAAGATCGATATTGATAAAAATCAAAATGCTGCCCAACAATATAATATTCAGGGGGTTCCCACTTTGATTCTTTTTAAAGAAGGAAAAATATTGTGGCGCCAATCGGGTGCCTTAAGTTCGCAGCAAATTTCTGAAGCAGTAAATGCTAATTTATAAAAGCAATCAATTCCATAAACAAATTATTAATTCAAACATAATATATGACAGAAAATAAAATCAATGCGGTTTTTAAAAGTGGTATGAATTTCACGGCAGAAGTCAATGGCCACAAAATTGAAATTGACACTGACGAAGCCGGAGGAGGAAAAAATATCGGCACAAGGCCAAAAGCGCTTATGCTGGCTTCTCTCGCAGGTTGCACAGGATTGGATGTGGTAAGCATCCTGAATAAAATGCGGGTAAATTTTTCTGATTTTTCAATAAGTGTTGAAGGGCATCTTACTGAAACTGAGCCTAAAATTTATGACACGGTCATTATCAATTATGTCATTAAAGTAAATAAAGAAGATCAATCGAAAGTAGAAAAAGCCGTTAATCTTTCCAGAGAAAAATATTGCGGCGTAAGTAAGATGTTTGAATCATTTGCAAAGGTTTCTTCTAAGATAGATTATGTGTAAAAAGCAATTTTATAGTTTTTCAATTTTTTCAACAAAGTCTTAATAGATATACCACTTTCTGATTGTGCAAAGTCATCTAACCTTTTGCCAGTTTATCATTTTTCCTATCATGATAAACCCTCATCATTTGTAAAGAAACTGCCAATAAAATAAGCGCAAATCCATAATAAAATCCCAGGCCTAAAAATTTATTTTCCTTAAAAATAATAAAGGCAAGAATGATTGAATATATCGGCTCAAAATTATAAGTAAGATTGGTAGTAAATGCGGAAATATGTTTCAACGAATTCAAGCTGAGATTAAAAGCAAATACGGTACAAAAGCCTGATAAAACCAATAGCCATAGCCAATCACTTGATGTAGGAATAAAATAGTTTGGCGGAAAAAATCTGAAATATACCGGAAGAATAAAACAAAGCGCTAAAAAGCCACCGGTCATTTCGTAAAGTGTCACGATCCGGGGAGAAAAGTCATTTAGTAGTTTTTTATTAAAAATAGGAAAAACACAGGCGAGCATCGCAGAAATAATTCCAAAGATAATTCCTGTTTTATATTCAGGGTAAAAATTAAAAATCAGGTAAACACCAGCAATCACAAGCATTCCCAACAGAACTTCAACAATATCTATTTTTCTTCTCATGATGACAGGTTCAAAAAGAGAAGTAAAAAAACCAATTGATGATAAGCAGGTAACCGAAACAGAAACATTGGAATATTTAATGCTTCCATAAAATGTGACCCAATGCAAGGAAATAAGAGTGCCAACGGCAAATAATTTCAGCGTATTCTTCCATGAAAGCCGCTTCAATTCTTTTTTGAAAAATAATATTACTCCGAGAATAATTGCGCTTAACAGCATACGGTAAATAGTGAGATACCCTTCATTTAAATGAATTAGTTTTCCTAAAATAGCCGTAAAGCCAGCCAATAAAACCGCGATATGAAGTTGGAGAAAAGCTTTTTTCATAAAAGCGCAAAAGTAGATTTTAGATTTTAAATTGACGATCTGACGATTTAGTAATTGTCATATAAAATCAGCTTTCTACGATTTATTTCGTAAATTAACATTTTTTTTTATAAAAAAAATTCAGCGGTTGCTATAGTACCAATCATAGTTTTATATTTGCCGCTGTTTTAAATAAAACCGGATTATGAGCTATAAACGCGTCAACAACATTACAGGATGGGCAATTTTTATTATTGCATCCATCGTTTATTTATCTACTATGGAAGCCACCGGCAGCTTTTGGGATTGCGGTGAATTTGCTTCCAGCGCATATAAACTTCAGATTCCACATCCGCCGGGAGCGCCGTTATTTATACTTTTGGGAAGGCTTTTCATGATTCCTTTTTCAGATCCGCATAACGCAATTTTAGGTTTAAACACCATGAGTGCGCTGATGAGCGGTTTCACTATTTTATTTCTATTCTGGAGCATAACACACTTTGCAAAAAAACTCATTGAAAAAAATAATCTAAATCCTTTAACCTCTCAGCAAATATTTACCATAATGGCTGCGGGCGTTGTTGGCGCTCTGGCCTATACATTCTCCGATTCATTCTGGTACAGCGCGGTAGAATCAGAGGTCTATGCGAGTTCATCATTTTTTACCGCTATTGTTTTCTGGACTGTTCTTAAGTGGGAACAAAATGTAACTCAAGAAAAAATCAATGGTATCAAAGGAAATTTTACCTCCGCAGACAGGTGGCTTATCTTAACTTTCTATCTTATAGGGCTTGCGGTGGGTGTGCATTTGCTGCCAATTCTCGTTATTCCGGCTATTGTAATGGTTTATTATTTCAAGCGTTTTACGGTTACTAAATGGAAAACTTTTTACGCTTTTATAATCGCTTGCGTCATCACGGGAATTGTTCAGGTGCCCATGATTCAATGGACTATTAAATTAGCAGGCGATTTTGATATTTTATTTAAGAATGATTTTGGAATGCCATTTTTTACCGGCTTTACTTTTTTCTTCGTATTGCTGGCCGTCATCATTTACTTCATGTTGCGCCTGGCAAAGAAAAAAAACTGGAATTTTTTAAGACTTGCCATGTGGAGTTTTGCGTTTGTATTGCTTGGCTTTTCCACTTATTATACCACCATGATCCGGTCGCTTGCAGATCCCGCAGTTGATATGTTCAATGTAGACAATCCCGTGAGTCTTGTCGGTTACCTGAGCCGGGAGCAATATGGCGACTGGCCAATAGTGAAGGGCCAGGATTTCACCGCTGAGCCAACTGATCAAAAATATGTAGATACTTATGTAAAAGGAGAAAAAAAATATGAGAAAAAGGGAAGAAAAGTAGAAACTCAATATGCAGCTGATGATGAGCACTTTTTTCCGCGTATGTGGGATGCCAGTAATGATCAGGGACATGCAGATTATTACGCAAGTTTTGCCACTATAGGAAAGGATCCTAAAACAGGAAAATATTACGACAAACCCACTATGGGCGATAATATCAGCTTCTTTGTAAGTTATCAATTCAACTGGATGTATTGGCGTTATTTCATGTGGAATTTTGCCGGAAAGCAAAACGATCTCCAGGGCGTAGATATGGGAAATGTAAGAGATGGAAATTGGATCACCGGAATATCTTTCTGGGATAACGCCCGTCTTGGCGATCAAAGCAAAATGCCAGACAGCCTTAAGCAAAATAAATCTAATAATAAATTATTCTGCCTGCCTTTAATTCTCGGTATTCTCGGGCTTATTTATCAATACAAAAAAGATAAAAGCGATACAATTGTAGTTGGCCTGTTTTTCTTTTTTACAGGCGCCGCGATTGTATTTTATCTTAACCAGGCCGGGAACCAGCCGCGCGAAAGGGATTATGCCTATGTAGGTTCTTTTTATGCATTTGCCATGTGGATAGGCATTGGAGTTTTATATGTAAAAGAACTTTTCGAAAAATTCACAAATTCTAAAATGGCGGCTTATGCATCAGCTGTGATTTGCGTTCTTGCCGTGCCGGTTTTAATGGGTGCCCAGGAATGGGATGATCACGACCGCAGCCACAAAACACTGGCAAAAAGCCTGGCAGTTGATTATTTACAAAGCTGCGCGCCGAATTCGATCTTGATCACCTTTGGAGATAATGATACTTACCCGCTTTGGTTTGCTCAGGAAGTGCTGGGAATCCGCAGGGACATACGCGTAATCAACTCAAGCCTGCTTGGAACAGATTGGTATATTAATCAGTTGCGTTATAAAGTAAATCAAAGCGCGCCGATAGATGTGATCTGGACTCCGGATGAAATAATCGGAAGTAACAGGGACGCTATTTATTATTTTCCTGACCTGCCCGGAGCCAAAGTTGACCAGACAAAGCCAATGGATCTTTATACTATGATGAAAGATTATGCAGGAAGCAATGAGCCAACTCGGATGTATCAGAACAATGATGATTTTCTTAATATTTTCCCGAGCAAGAATGTGAAAGTGCCTGTAGATACTAACCTGGTGAGGCAAAATGGAACTGTAAATGCCACCGACAGTGTAGTAAGCGAATTAGATTTTACCATTTCTAAAAATGCGCTTGGAAAAAACGAAAGCGCGATCTTGAATATTATTGCAGCAAATAATTGGAAACGCCCTATTTACTTTACATCGCCTTATGATGATTTGGGCTTTCAAAGCTATTTAAGAACGGACGGGTTAACATACAGATTAGTGCCGGTGAAAAATAGTGAAGTAAACCGCGACTGGGCTTATAATGTGATGACAAAAAAATTTGAATTTGGAAATGCAAACATTCCTGGAGTTTATTATGACGAAGAAAACAGGAGACATCTGAATACGATCAGGATGCAATATGCGCAGGTAGCCAACAATCTTGCCGATCATGGTAAAAAAGATAGTGCAAAAAATTTGCTGGAAGAATGTGATAAAAATATGCTGCAGCAAAATTTCCCTTATGGATTAGCATCGAGGAGGCAACAGCAGGATCAAATTTCTGGACAGTTTTTATTAGCTGCATACAAAGCTGGTGATACGGTTCTTGCAAAAAAAGTATCCAATGCTTTACGAAAAGATCTGGAACAACAGGTTACTTATTTTAACAGCCTTGATGAAAACAAGCAAGGAGCGCTGGCTTATGATAACCAAATAGTACAACAGCTTTTGCAACAACTGCAAGGAATGGAACAATATTTTACAAAGCCTGCTACCTCACTCCAGGAAAATGGAAACAAGATAATCAATAACATTCCGGTTCTAAAAAAAGAAAAGCAAGTGCATGATAAAACACAATAATCTTTTTTTATATTTTGAAAAATGAATTTAAAAATCCCATTCTAATTGCGATGGGATTTTTTTTGAATAAAAAAATTAAAAGGAAACAAGCCAAAAGATAGAAAATTGATATTTTTTAAAACAGAAAGAGATAGCTACATAAGCCAAAAAGTACAGAATCTTGTTTTTTGAAAGTGATGATTTTCTTTTCAATTAAACCGCCATAATTTTTATAAGTTTCAAAAAAATTATTTAACAGCGCGCTGATTATAAAGAAAGTTAGTTTTGTAAATTGCATAAACCAGATATCAAAAAAATTTAGGTAATTATCAAATTCATTCTGATGCGCGCACATCATTTTACAAAATTTGACCCAAACGAAAATAAAAAATCATCTTTCGAAAAGCTGTTGGATATTTTTATGCAATTGCTTACTTATACAAGCGGCGATGTAGGTGAAGGATTAAGTTGGCTCACTGAATTGGACAAAGAATATGATCTTACCAATGACGAATATGGCATGGGAGATTTTATTGAAGACCTGAAAACAAAAGGTTACATTGATGAGAATAAACAAAAAGGAGAAATAAAAATCACGCCGAAAACTGAGCAGGGTATAAGAAAGCGCAGCCTTGAAGAAATTTTTGGTAAACTAAAAAAAACAAAATCGGGGAATCACCAAACTTTCAAACCCGGCGGCGGCGATGAAATAAATCCCGAAACAAGGCCGTTTCAATTTGGAGATACATTAGAACAAATTGATTTTACCGAATCTATTCGCAATGCGCAGATCAATCATGGAGTGGAAAGTTTTAAAATGCAGGAAGATGATCTTGAAATACGCGAAACAGATTTCAAGGCACAAACTTCTACTGTGTTGATGATTGATATTTCTCACAGCATGATCTTATATGGAGAAGACAGAATTACGCCTGCGAAAAAAGTGGCGATGGCTTTGAGCGAATTGATCATCACAAAATATCCTAAAGACACCATTGATATTGTAGTTTTTGGCAATGATGCCTGGACAGTAGAGGTGAAGGATCTGCCTTATCTGCAGGTCGGCCCTTATCATACCAATACTGTTGCCGGCCTTGAGCTGGCAATGGATATTTTAAGAAGAAGAAAGAATCCCAACAAGCAAATTTTTATGATAACTGATGGCAAACCAACTTGTCTTAAAATAGGAAAGCGTTATTATAAAAATAGTTTTGGAGTTGACCGGAGAATTTTAAACCGGTGCATGAATCTTGCCGCGCAATGCAAAAAAATAAAAATCCCGATTACTACATTTATGATTGCCAGCGATCCATATCTGCAAAGGTTTGTAACAGAATTTACAGAAACTAATAATGGCAAAGCATTCTTTGCATCACTTGACAAGTTGGGTGCTTTTATTTTTAAAGATTTTGAAAGCGGAAAGAGGAAAACGGTGTATTGAAGAAGGTTTAGAGAAGTTTAGATGGTTCCCTGAATTTTTGTAACTTCAATAAAAAATGAAATGAAAGAGTATATTATAAGCATTCCTGAAGAATCTGAACAAGTGGTGACAGCGGTGATGGAAAAATTTGGTGTAAAAACTACTGAAATTAAAAAAAGAAAAACTGTTTCTAAAAAGGCTTCGTCTCCAAAAAAAAAGACTCTTTCAAAAAGTAAGATTGACCACACTTATCTTTTTGATAAATGGAAGGATTTTGATATTGACGCAAAAACATTAAGGGAGCAGTCATGGTAATATTTGAATCTACTTTAGTTGACACTGACATTTTAATTAAGGCGTACAGAAGTGACAAGACAAAACAGATAAATCTCAGATATCTTAAAGATAAATATTGCGTATCGGTGGTTACTGCCTGCGAATTACTCAATGGCGCCAAAAATATTCATCAACGCGTTGAATTCAGTAAGGCGCTTCGATATTACCATATTGCCCTTATTGATGAAACGATATCTGACACTGCGTTTTCCCTGTATAAAAAATATTCATTTGCCAATAAAATGCAAATCTCGGATGCCTTTATTGGAGCAACCGTTTTAGAGCATGACCTCTTGCTTTATACCGATAATAAAAAGGATTTCAATTTTATCGAAGGAATAAAATTTTACAAAGAAAAATAAATGAACCTGCAAAATATAAAAACCTTAGGCCAGCTCAAAGAAATCAATTACAAACCAAAATCTGTAAAAGAAGAGCTGCGCGATAATCTCATAAAAAAGATCAGTAAAAAGGAAATGACTTTCCCGGGAATAATCGGTTATGAAGATTCTGTAATTCCTGACACGGAAAGAGCTCTATTATCTCGGCACAATATTTTATTTTTAGGCTTGCGCGGACAAGCGAAAACCCGCATGGCGCGGCAGATGATTGAATTGCTGGATGAATATATACCTGTGATCGAAGGCAGCGAAGTGAATGATGATCCATTTAAACCATTAAGTAAATATGCCAGAGATATTGTAGAAGAAAAAGGTGATGCAACACCAATCTACTGGCTCCATCGCAGTGATCGTTATGGAGAAAAACTGGCAACGCCGGATGTAAGTGTTGCTGATCTTATTGGCGATTTGGATCCTATAAAAGCCGCCAATTTAAAATTGAGTTTTGCAGATGAAAGAGTGATTCATTATGGAATTATTCCACGCAGTAACCGTGGCATTTTTGTGATTAATGAATTGCCGGATCTGCAGGCACGGATACAGGTTTCATTATTCAATATTCTTGAAGAAGGCGATCTGCAGATAAGAGGTTTCAAACTAAGATTGCCGCTCGATATTATGTTTGTGTTTACTGCCAATCCTGAAGATTATACCAATCGTGGTGCTATTGTTACGCCATTAAAAGACCGGATAGAAAGCCAGATTCTTACCCATTATCCCACTTCTATTGAAAACGCTTTATTCATCACTGAACAGGAAGCTTCTATTCACAATGACCAGTTGAAAAAAGTGAATGTAAGCGATTTGATAAAGCGTTTGATTGAGCAAGTTTCTTTTGAAGCCCGCGGCAGTGAATTTGTTGATAAGAAAAGCGGCGTATCTGCAAGGCTTACCATTGCTGCATATGAAAACGCCGTGAGTGCTGCAGAAAGGCGAACCCTCATTAATAAAGAAAAAGAAACACAGGTTTGGATAAGTGACCTCACAGGAATTATTCCCTCAATTACCGGAAAAATAGAATTGGTTTACGAAGGTGAGCAGGAAGGGCCTTATCAGGTAGCTTATAATTTATTAGAAAAAGCGATCAGGACTCAATTTGTAAAGTATTTTCCTAATCCCGAAGCTTATAAAAAGAAAAAAAGTAAAGAAGCAGTTCCAGACGAAAATCCATACAAGGCAGTCACACGCTGGTTTGACGCCGGTAATCATTTGAATATTTTCTTTGGATTAAAAGATGAAGATAAAATTCAATTGCTTTATAAAGTGGATGGGCTTTTTGGGTTAGTAAAAAAATATTTCCCTCATGCCGGCACAAAAGAAAATGCATTGCTGATGGAATTTGTTTTACATGGATTATCTACATTTTCGCTTATCAGCAAAAAAGTTTTGGAAGGAAAAATTGAATTTAAAGATCTGATGGGAAGCATGTTGAATCTAAGCTCTCAATCTTTTAGCGATGAAGAGTTAGATGAAGAAGATTTTAAATAATAAAAGCCGGCTAACTTAACCGGCTTTTATTAATGAATCAAAACTTTTATTTTATCAAAAATCCCACTTTCAAGCCTCCACTCAGGCCAAGATTTGCGCCTGACCCCGCTTTTTGAATCACAAAGTGATTGTAAATACTACTTGAATTATAGTTATCATTATAATCATTCTTTACATTGTCGAAGGCGTAACCAAAGCCATAATAAAGATCAATTAGAAATTTATCGCCGAAGACCCATTGATGGCCAAAATTTAAGATAATAGCTCCGAATAAATTATTCCGTTTTTCCAAAACAGGACTTCCTGTTTTATAGTTTAGTGCATTATCCGAATAATATCCAATTGTGGCGGTAGGTTTTACATAAGTGCCTTGCATTATATGCGACATTCTGGTTCCACTTCTTAAAAAATCCGGCAGCTTATTAAATTTATAACCCGCCTCTAAAAATCCTCCAAATGCATTTCTTTTATACGAGGTATTTTGTCCATTGTAATAAAAATTATCTATCTGATAATTTTTACCAGCCCCGATAATACCAAATCCTAATTCATAACTTTTTAATGGAGAAATAGATTTTTCAAAAGAAAATTGTGTGTATCCTAAAAGTGGCGCGAGAAAATTTATCTTAACAGCTTTCCTTAATTGTCCTTCGTAATTAGCAGGATCTTTAAAACTAAGCTTATATTTTTCCACCCTTCCGTCAGCAAATTCAATCCTGTTTAATGTAGATTTATCTACGACATACACAGGCCCATCAGTGGTTTCGGCTAGTTTATATTTAATTTCATCGGTGCCAATTTCAATTACTTTGGCTTTGATTATAGGACCTCTTAGTTTATAAATTTTATCCTGTGCAAAAAGATGAGCAGTAAATAAGAAGGCTGTAATTAATAAAATAATTTTTTTCATAACGGTTGTTTTGGTTTCAGTTGTAATAGAGATAAGAGTTTGCAATATAAAAATATGCTGCATGATTAGAAAATATTAACTTCTCTTTCTAATACAATTCCAAACTTTTCTTTAACGGAGCTTTTAATTTCTTCACTTAAATTATAAATCGCATTTCCGGTAGCGTTTCCATAATTTACTAAAACCAATGCCTGTTTATCATAACAACCCGCATCGCCGTTTCTATAGCCTTTCCATCCGCATTGTTCAATTAACCAACCTGCAGGGATTTTATAATGATCGTTATTTATTTTGTAAAAAGGGATTTCAAACTTGGGTAACTCCGGTAATTCGTGTTTTGTTATTACGGGATTTTTGAAAAAACTTCCTGCACTACCAATGATTTTTGGATCAGGTAATTTCGATGTGCGAATGTTGACAATCGCATCTGATATAGCTTTGACGCTTATTGTACCAACATTCATTTTACTTAATTCTTCTTCAATAGCTCCATAAGAAATATCAAAAGCTGGTTTTTTATTCAGGCGGTAAATAACATTCAAAATCGCGAATTGATCTTTCAATTTATTTTTGAAGACACTATCCCGGTAGCCAAATTCACAATCTTTTATTGAAAATATTTTTACTATTTTTTCATCAAGATGATAAGCTTCCAACTCATAAAAAACATCTTTTATTTCTACGCCATAGGCCCCGATATTTTGCATCGGTGAAGCGCCAACATTTCCGGGGATAAGAGAAAGATTTTCGACTCCGCCAAAATTATTATTTACACAATACATTACAAAGCTGTGCCAGCTTACGCCAGCGCCCGCCTTGATATAAACACGATCATCATCTTCCCTAATAACTTTGATTCCCGG
Source organism: Bacteroidota bacterium (assembly GCA_030853195.1). GTDB lineage: Bacteria > Bacteroidota > Bacteroidia > Chitinophagales > Chitinophagaceae > Ginsengibacter. The sequence continues at coordinate 83,543 of JALYVO010000010.1, forward strand.
AATATTATTCTTCAAAATAAAACCACTATAATCTTGCGTAAAAAGAATATTGCTTCCACCTCCAAGCATCATTTTCGAAGTATCTTGCTTTTTACTTTCCAATAAGATATTTAATTCCTCAACGGAAGTGAATTCCGAAAAATATTTCGCGTAAACGTTTATACCAAAAGTGTTATATTTTTTTAAAGAAAAATTTTGTTGAATTTGCATCAGATAAAATTACCAGCAAAATACCAAAATATGGATGAACTATCAGGAGTTGTTATCGGGGCCACAGGATTGACAGGAAATTTATTAGTAAATGAGTTATTGAAAGATAACAGTTTTAAAAATGTACGCGTTCTTGTAAGAAGGCCTTTAAATATCATTCATCCAAAACTTCAACAGGAAATTGTAAACTTTAATGATATTGATGATTACTCTGATAAATTTGGCGAAGGCGATATCATTTTTTGTTGCATTGGCACTACCCAGAAAAAAGTAAAAAACGATAAAACCGCTTATGAGAAGATTGATTATGCTATCCCCGTAAATGCAGCAAGAATAGGCCTTTCAAAAAATTTTAAAAAATACCTGATCATTTCTTCAATAGGAGCAAATGAAAATTCATCTAATTTTTATCTGAAACTGAAGGGCAGAACGGAAAATAAGATTAAAGAATTTCCGTATAATACCATTAGTATTTTCAGGCCAGGCCAACTTCTCGGTAAAAGAAATGAAAACAGGCGCGGCGAAGCTATTTTGCAGAATGCGACAAAATTTATATCCTACTTTCTTTTTGGTTCTTTAAAAAAATACCACTCAATAAATGCGATAGACGTAGCAAAAGCAATGGTGAAAGAAAGTAAATTAAATAACCATGGGGTGCATTACTTTGAATACACTGAAATAATGGATCTGGCGCATAATTAAAAATATTTCAAAACGGGTCAACATCTGAAATTGCTACTACACTCCTGAATTTTTTTTGGGCTTTCAGGAGATCAAGATGATTGGCAATTACTTTTTTTTGTATCTGCAAATGAGCGGCGTCCTGGTGAAGCTTGATTAGAATTTCCATTAAGTACATATTTCTAACCCTGTTGACAACCGGTGCAGATGGGCCAATCAAATTTTCAAAATTTTTTTTCAATGAATCTCCCAAAATAACTGCCGCTTCCAACACGTTTTCTTTGAGTTTATGTTTTAATGTAATGCGGACCAGCCGGCTATATGGAGGATAAAAAAATTGTTTTCTCATAGCCATTTCATACTCATAAAATTTTAGATAATCATGCTGCTGCACGAATACCAGTACAGGATGATTTATTTTGGAAGCCTGAATCAAAACCAACCCTCTTTCTGATTTTCTTCCTGCTCTCCCACTCACCTGCTCCATCATTTGAAAGGCTCTTTCATTAACCCTGAAATCAGCGAAAGTCAATAGCCCGTCGGCATCGAGAATGCCCACTAAACTGACTTTTTCAAAATCCAAACCCTTCACCACCATTTGCGTCCCCACTAAAATATCAACGCGGTGTTGCTCAAATAATTTTATTAAAGTGTCATGCGCATTTTTTTCTTTCACTGCGTCCACATCCATGCGGGCCACCCTGTTTTTGGGAAAAGCATCAGTTAATTCTTCTTCAATTTTTTCTGTTCCAAAATTTTTTTCCATCCAGTTTACACTTCCACAGGCAGGACACGAAACCAGCTTTGGATAAGTGTTTCCACAATAGTGACAATGTAGTTTATTAGAATATTTGTGCAGCGTTAATGTTACCGAACAGTTTTCGCACTGTGGAATAAATCCACAAGTGCCACAGATTAAAAATGGCGCATAGCCGCGTCGGTTTTGAAAAAGAATTACCTGTTTATCTCTTTGTAACGCGCTTTCAATTTCTGCTTTCAATTGTGGAGAGATCATCACTTTTCCTTTCTTAGCAGCAGCCACTGTTTTGGTATCAATGATTCTGATTTCAGGTAATTGAGTTCCCCCAAACCGTTCATTCAAAGTCACTAAAGCATATTTATCCTTTTCTGCATTGAAAAAACTTTCCAGCGAAGGAGTGGCACTTCCCATTAAAACCTTTGCATTAAAAATTGAAGCGTAAAAAATGGCCGCATCACGTGCGTTATAGCGTGGCGCAGGATCCTGTTGCTTATAAGAAGCATCGTGCTCTTCATCGATTACGATAAAACCAAGATTTTTAAAAGGAAGAAATAAAGCGCTTCTAGCCCCAAGAATGATTTTTAATTCACCGGTTTTTATTTTATTCCATATTTCTATTCTTTCATTATTATTAAATTTCGAATGATAGATGGCGATGTTTCCGCCGAAGTAAAGTTGTAATCTACGTATGATCTGTGCCGTTAATGTAATCTCAGGAAGAAGATATAAAACCTGTTTTCCTTCGATAACGAATTTTTCTATTTGCTTAATATACAATTGCGTTTTACCGCTGCTGGTAACACCATGAAGGAGACAAACTTTTTTTTTCTTCAAAGCCATATCTATTTCATGCAGCGCTTGATTCTGTGAATCATTTAGTTCAAAATCTATTTCCATTTTTTTTGGAAGAGATTGAATACGGTCTGTACTTCGTCTTTGAATAAAAAGAATATTTTTATCTGTTAAGCCTTTTAATTGCGCAACGGTCGCTCCCGATTTTTTTAAAAGTTCCGGTTGGGAAACTTCACCGGCAGTTTTTGAAAGATGCAAAAAACTCAACAGCAATTCCAATTGTTTTGGCGCTCTGCCAAAATCATCCATTAGCTGACTCAACATTTCATCCGATGAAAATTCCGGATTGAGCAAAACAAAATTTTCCTTTTTTTCTTTGTATTTATCGGTTATAGATTCCCAAATAAAACATACTTTTTTTTCGATGAGCCTTTTTATCAATGGATAAACATGAATGATATTGGCAACCTGCTGTACTTCTGTGATCTTCAATTCTTTTTTTATAAGCAATGCTTCTGCCAGCATATATTCCTCATCATCGAGCGCGCTAAAATCTTCTCCATATTCTTCATTGAAGATCAAAATGGCTTCACTGCTTAATTTCAAATGAGTAGGCAAAGCCGCCGCCATCACTTCGCCCTCGCTGCACATATAATATTCGCTGATCCATTTCCAGAGTTGTAATTGCTTTGGATAAATGACCGGCTCATCATCTATCACATTCAAAATTTCTTTGGTTTCATAAGCCGGTGCTTCTTTAGTAATTGATTTTATAATTCCCGCATATTTTTTACTCTTCCCAAATACAACTTCTGCGCGACAACCAATCTGAATTTTTTTTTCAAACTTTTCAGGGACAGAATATGTATAAGTTTTCGGAATGGCTAAAGGCAGGATAACTTCGACCCATGTAGTAACCGGTGATTTTATTTCATTAAATAAACTATGCTCTTCAGAGTTTACAGTATTCATCCATGCAAATATATTTTAGAAATGCTTTTAATTTTTTATCTCTGCGTTGAATACTATCGCAAAATGACAATGGCCATTGAAAAATTACGAAATAAGCAAAAGAGAGCTCTGCTATCATTGCCCTCATTGTTGGAAATTATAAAACCGGATTGATTTTATTCGCCGCCTCTTCCTTTGCCAGGCCTGCCTATCATGCGAACTACCAGCTTTTTAATTGCTGAATCAAATTTTGGCAATTGCTCCGTAGTGCAGATATTTCTTACGGATTTAAAATGATTGAACATTTGCAAATCAAGTCTTTTTTGTTTTGTTGCAATGGAATCTGCATCTGCATTGATGATTGAGTCGGGAACATTATCGGAATTGAGTAACGCATAAAAATTCTCTTTCGTTTTTCTAATTTCATTAAAGAGAGGCTTTACATTCACGCGTTGCTGGTTTCTTAAATTCTGATATTGATTTAATTGATCATTAGAAAATCCCACTTCTTTCTGTAATGAATTATAAATGCCATTTTCCTCATGAATCCTGGATCTTTTGTCAGTCGGCTTGCTCATCAGCATAAAAAATATCAGCATGGCAAAATTAGTCACAAGAAGAAAGATGATGATAGAAATCAGTGACCTGTATTTTTTAATGGTATCCATCATGGTTTAACGTTTTCGAAATCATAAAAAGTGGCGCTCAGCTGGCTGTATTCATCCACAGTAGTCAAATCATTATTTTGCTGGTTAAGTTTATTTTTTGAAAAAGATGAAGAAAAAATTACAAACATATTGATCAATATGACCAGGCAAACGCAGGCAAATGCAATAGATGGCCGTGAAATAAAAGAGCTGATTTCTCCCCAAATATTCTTTTCTCTTTTTTGCATGTTGCCTTCTAATCTTGTAAAGAAAAAAGGCGATGGAGATGCTTTTCCGATATCATCAATACTATGCATGACATCCTCAATTTTTTTATCGTAATTTTTTTTCATCTATTTTTTCCTTTTTGAAAAACTTTTTTCATATAGACTCTGTTCAATCAAAAACCCTGTGGCAACCAGCTCTGCGCAATTTGTTATGGCTCACGGCTGAGTGAATAATACTCCTTTAAGCTTGATTGAAGATTCTTTTTTGCCCTTTGTAAAAGTGCATCTATGGCAGAACCCGTGGAATCCATTATTTCACCAATTTCCAAATAACTTAATCCTTCTATTCTACTTAAAACAAAAGCGGTTTTTTGATTCGCCGGTAACTTTTCAATTGCTTTGAAAAGAACTGCTGCATTTTCTTTATTCTCAATTTTTATTCCCGGATGAAAAAAATCAGGGATCTCAATCATTGCTTCATTATTTTTACCATAAAGGCTTTCTATGAATGCAAACCGCTTTTTTCTTTTTTTTCTGCGGATATGATCCATCGCTTTTGTAATCGTTATTCTGTAAAGCCAGGTTGAAAATTTTGATTCCTCTTTAAATGAAGAAATTGATTCATAAACCTGGATAAAAACTTCCTGTGCTGTATCTTCCGCGTCTTCAGCATTCTGTAAAATTCCAAGCGCTGTGTTATATACCATATCCTGCCAGGTTTCTACAATATTTTTAAAAGCTTCCCTGTCTTTTTGCTTAAGCCGGGAAATTAATTCTCTTTCGTTCAAAACAGGATTATTTAATTGCTAAAGATCGGGGCCTCCGTGCCCGCCAAACGGTGGCCCACCGTGGCCTCCAAATTGACGGCCTTCTCTTTCTCTTTCATCATTGTTGATAGGCTTTCCTTTTCCAAAAGTCTTCAATTTGTAAGTAAATGTCAGCATAAAATATTGTTGCAATACCTGGTTCTGAACATCCTGGATATAAGAGTCTGTTACATTTCGTGTGATGCTTTTATTTTGTTTTAAAAGATCAAAAACAGATAACTTCAATTCTCCCATTTGATTTTTTAAAAATTTTTGGCCCACCGCAATATTCCATAACCAATAATTCGTATTCAAACCGCCGGTTAAGCCTTTATACAATTCATTCGACAGATCATTATTAAAAAACAATCCTTTTTTCGTAAGTAAATTGGCGGCGATCCCCGCAGTTTGCTGAAAATAATTATTATTCAGAGATGGCCTTATTGAATTTTTTACTGTATTAATATTGGCTGCGTAAGAAAGTGTAAAATCTATATATTGGCTTATATTACTTGCCAGGACGGCACCAAGATTATAATTGTAAGCGTTGGAAATATTATCTACATTATTGATCAGCCCCGGAAGCTTTGTATAACTAACTCCTGCATTCCAATTCAAAATCGATTTCATAAAAGTGAGCGGCATACCAAAAGTAAAAAATGATCTTGCACTGATATAGCCATTCAAATTGACTGGTTTTGAAATTTGAGAACCTCTGAAAAGAATAATGGTTTTGGAAAGTGCAGAATCTTTTGAGGCCGTATATGTTGCATTCGCAACATAATTATTTACGGTTTGCAAAAAAATATTTGCGAAAAAACTTTGGCTTTTCGCACTATTGGTATAAGTATACCTGGTAATTAAATTATTAGAGTATTGCTGCTGAAGATCAGGGTTGCCGGTCGTATAAAAAAACTGGTTGGAGTTATTGATCACATTTTGCAATTGCGTAACTGACGGCGGGCTTACAGATGAACGATAAATGATCCTTAGATTGCTTCTTGCAGAAAACTTAAATCTTGCAAATGCATTTCCTAAAATATTACTGTAAGAGTTATCTATATAAGAAACCTGTGGAAATACCTGGTTGCTTTTTAATTCGCTGTATTGATAAGAAATCCCTGCAGAGATCATATTATTTCTATCACCATGACGGAAGGTAATCCCTGTATTCTGCGTATTATAAGTGTTATTGAATTTATTGCTCAGGCTGGTGTCCATGTTAGAATATTTAGAAGTGCCTTCATCATAATTATTAGTCTCCTGGTCGGCATTATTATTTGAAAAAGATGGATTGTAATTAAGCTGGAGCTGCCCTTTTTTTCCAACAGGCTCGGTATAAACTAAATTGAAAATATACTGGCGGTTATAATTTTTTTGATTGGATAATTGTTGTACTGAATCTGTGATCGTTGTTGATTTATAATAAGTATTTACAGCAGTTAAATAATTATCGCCACTCTTATCATTGAAATTTCCATTGATCCCTAATGAAATACTACGGCCTCTTTTATGAAAAGCATGCCTGAATAAAACTTGATTGCTTAAGCTATTTCCCCAATATCTACTATTGAGGTCATTGACAGTTTTGCTTAAAATAGTTTGCCTATTTACATCAAGGTAATTAGTTCCATTAACGAAATTGACGGAATTATTATCCTGGAATTTTAAATTTGAAGTCACCAAAATTGAGTTGTTCGAATCAATCCTGTAGGTAAGCCTGAAGTTTACCCGGTTATTAGAGTTTTTATTATCAGAAATAGTATTTTCGTCATAATACTGGCTGCTATCCTTAGTTATAATATTTTGCTGGCTGATCGTCTGGTTGTTGGAAGTGTTACTGTTATTAAAAAAGTAACTTCCTGTTACATCGATTTTCTTTCCCCATGCGTCACTATAATTTATTCCAAATGCAGTTGTTTTCGCAATTCCGGTTTGCTGCCCTACAGAAAAATTATTTGAACCGCCGCCGCCGCGCTGGCCGCCACCTCCGCGGTTTCCGGTGCTGGTAACTCCTAAAAGATCTTGTGAAGAAAAATTTTGTTGATTCACATTATTTTCCAATCCTATCAATGAAATTCTTCGTGCATTGTTGAAAAAACTTACATTGCCGCCTGCGCTGTAGCGCCCGTCAGTTCCATATCCTGCGAAGATTCGCCCAAAGTTCCCCTGGCGCATATCTTTTTTGGTTACAATATTAATTGCTTTGGTGGTGTTTCCGTCATCAAAACCGGTAAGCTGGGCCTGGTCGCTTAATTTATCAAATACCTGAATTTTATCAATCACTTCAGCGGGAAGATTTCGTAAAGTAGCTGTAGCATCGTCGCCAAAAAAATCTCTTCCATCTACTGTCACTTTTTGCACCGTTTGGCCTTGCGCGGTTACCGTACCACTTTTATCAACTGTAATTCCAGGCATTTTTTTTATTATGTCTTCGCTGGTTGCATCGGGATTTACTTTGTATTGGCTGGCAGCAAATTCAAGTGTGTCATCTTTTTGTTTTACTGCAGGCGCGTCATTAATGACAACAGTGGTAAGGGTTTCAGCGTTTTTCGAAACACTTATATTTCCAAGATTTATGTTTTTTCCTGTAACAGAAATATTTTTTTTGAAATTTCCATAGCCAACAGAAGTTACTACAAGCGAATAGTTTCCGCCCGGAACATTATTAAAAACAAAAGAGCCTTGTGCATCAGTAACCGTAACAAGCGGATTAAAAGAAGAATCGCTTTTTGATAGCTTGACAGTAGCATTGGAAAGAGGTGTTTTATCGCCAGCATCCTGCAAAATTCCCGAAACAGATTGTGCGACTGCATTAGAGGAGATAACAGCGCTTAAAAGAAAAATAGATAGAATTCGGTACATAATTTTGATTGAGTATATATAAGACGTAAAATTTTGCTGAAACCTGCGAAAAGTATTATTATTATTATTTTAAATTTGAAACGATTTTTATTTCGTTTAACGTATCTCAAAACCATTTCAATTATATTGCACTTCCAAAATTAAAAAGTTATTTTATGGACTATAATAAGATTGTTTCGGTTACTGGTTTGGCAGGATTATTTGAGCTTTTATCTTCAAAATCTGATGGCGCTGTAGTGCGTTCTTTGGATGATAATACTTCAAAATTTGTAAGTACCCGTCTGCATAATTTTTCGCACCTGGAAAGCATTGAAGTGTATACTACAAAAGACAATAGTAACCTTGCCGAATTATTCACCGCAATGAAAAAAAGTAAAGAAAAAATTCCTGATGTCAAAGCGGATAATAAAGCATTGAAAGAATATTTTGAAAAGGTATATCCTGATCTTGATTTTGAAAGAGTGTATTTGAGTGATATGAAAAAAATGGTTAAATGGTATCACATCCTGGATAAAAATAAAATCGAAATAAAAGTAAAAACCGAAGAAGAAAAGGAAGCCGCAGCTGAATTGAAGAACTTAAAGCCTGCACATATTGAAAATGCGCATACAAAAGATATGAAGCCGCAGCAAGCCAATACGAGAAAGATTGAAAGCCGGGGAGTGAAATAATTGAGAATTTACGATCAAGGATTGAAAATTAATTTATCCAGGGAAATATCTGTCACGATTAAAAAGAAGAAAACGCTGGAGTTGGCGCCAGGATTATCTTTATAAAAGGTGATTTTCTATATTTTGACTTCCGGGATTATTAATTTTCGTGAGCTACTTTGCTCTTTCATATTGTGAAGGCCATTTTAAATCTATGCCAAATTCTTTTGCAGCATGCAATGGAAAATAAGGTTCGCGCAATAATTGGCGCGCTATAATAATCAGGTCTGCTTTTTTTTCATAAAGAATTTTCTCCGCTTCCTGTGGAGTGGTTATCATCCCGACGGCGCCAGTTAAAATGCCTGCTTCTTTTTTTATTTTTTCAGAAAAAGGAACCTGGTATAATGGGCCCACAGCAATTTTTTGTTGATGAGAATTGCCACCCGAAGAACAATCTATTAAGTCAACCTCTGCATCTTTCAAAATTTTTGCCAGTGCCACAGAATCATTCTCATTCCAGCCTCCATCTACCCAATCTGTAGCTGAAATGCGCACAAAAAGAGGGAATTCATTTTTGATTACTGATCTTATTTCTTTTACTACTTCTAATAATAAACGAATACGGTTTTCAAATGAGCCTCCATATTCATCACTGCGATAGTTGCTCAACGGCGATAAAAACTCGTTTATTAAATATCCGTGTGCGCCATGGATTTCAATAACATGGAAACCCGCTTCCAGCGCTCTCCTTGCAGCGCTTCCAAAATCTTTTATGAGCTGCAGGATTTCAGTTTTAGTCATTTCTTTAGGCAATGTCTCACCTTCTTTATAAGCAATTGCACTTGGCGCTAAAGTTGTCCATGCGCCTTCTTCTTTGCTCAAAGATTTACCACCTTTCCATGGATTGACGTGGCTTGCTTTTCTACCTGCATGCGCTAATTGTATTCCGGGCACTGCATTTTGTTCTTTTATGAAACCAGTGATTCGCTTTAAAAAAGCAATGTGCTCATCTTTCCATATTCCCAAATCATCCCATGTTATTCTTCCTTCCGGAGAAACGGCCGTTGCTTCTGTAAAAACAAGCGCAGCTCCACCAACTGCGCGGGTTCCTAAATGCACCAGATGCCAGTCATTTGCAAAGCCATCAACACTTGAATATTGGCACATAGGAGAAACAACAATCCTGTTTTTCAATTCTACATTCCTTATTGTAAATGTTTCAAAAAGTAAAGCCATGATTTTTATTTTGGGAGCAAATCTCCATCAATTTTTCTTAAAAAAAATCCATTAGTTTTGCCACCCTTTGCGGATTTTTAGATTTTTGGTTTGAATGGGGGAATTACAAAAAACAGAATCCCAATCGTAAATCTAAATTGAAGTTTGGCCCCGTAGTTCAGTGGATAGAATAGAAGTTTCCTAAACTTTAGACACAAGTTCGATTCTTGTCGGGGCTACCCAACCGGAAATGTGCGAAATTTCGCTGCTTTTCCGGTTTTTTGTTTCGCTGAAACCATTGCCCAGCATGTATATTAGCCGAGCGGCTTCATTGATCCTAAAAGTTCGATATTGAAATCCGTCAAAAGTGAGTTTTTCGGGGAATATCGAACTAATTATCTGTCGCTTCTGTGCTATGGTTCCTTCTTCATATAGTATATCAAGCCTACTAAGGCTATTTATTGCATGAGTCAATAATCCGTCAATGCTTTTTCCTGCAACTGAAGAACCGGCAAGCTTTGTCTCAAGTTTAGTAATTTGATTTGTGCAGTCAAGTTTCAATTCACGGAAATCTTCCGGTTCAAGTTTCTGATCTGCTACCATTTCTCTCGCATTTTTCAACCGTGTATTTAGCTCTTCTATCCGGGAAAGTAATTGGTTGCGTTCACTTTGATTGCCTTTTGTTTTTTCATAAAATGCCTCTTTCAAGGTCATTACAAAGAGTTCACACATTCCCGGCTTTGGTACATATTTTCTAAGCTCATGCAGAAACAAGTCATTCGCATTCTCAGTTTTAAACCTGCAGCCGCAACTTGATACGCAATGATAGTAGTAGTAAGTTTTTGTATTGCCTTTAGATGCGCTGCCGGTTAACATTCTGCCACACTTCGAGCAGATTAAGAAACCACGCAAAGGCATTCTTTTATCTGTTGTTATTTTAGGTAAATGCCTTGAACTTCTTTGCCTTCCCGAAAGGACATCCTGCACTTCATAAAATAGCGCTTCTGAAATGATACGCTCATGTTTTCCCTGCACTGTAATATTCTCTTCATCCTTGTATTGCACCACTTGGATTTTGCCGCAATACACCGGATTTCTTATAAGGTTCCAAAAATTACTCCGGCTACATTTCACTCCTTTTTTATTGGCCTCTTTTCTTATCTGGTCTGCAGCAAATTGGTTATTGGCAATTTCCTGAAAGGCCCACTTTATGATAGAAGCTTGTGGCTCTTTGGGTGCAATATATTTTCTGCCATGCTCATCCGTTCTATTGGCATACCCTATAGGTGCAGTTGCCATCCACCGTCCCTCTTTTTTTGCCCTGCGCATTCCAAAAAATACATTCAGTGCGCGCCGGTCATTTTCTACTTCGGGTGCAGCAAGATAAAAAGCCAGCATCATTTTATTTTCAGGAATGGAAAGGTCCAATGGCTGCTCTATCGCCTGAGGCTCCATGTTTAATTTGCGCAGGATATTTATCATCTGGTAAGCATCTCCGGCATTCCTGCTAAACCTGTCCCATTTTGTAAAAAGTAAAAAGCATGATTTGCTCTTTGTCTTTTTTAAGCATGTTAAAAATTCATTCCATTTCGGCCTGTTGAAGGTTTTGGCAGAATGATCTTCAAAAATTATCATGCGAATTTCTATTGAATTCATCTGGCAGTATTTGCGTAGCGCTTCCTCCTGATTGCGCTGGGAGTACCCTTTTTCTGCCTGTTCATCTGTGCTGACACGGATATATAAATCTGCTGTTGTCATATGCTTAAGTATTGAGTGACGGCTATTTCAGCCAATTTACGAAGGAATTCTAAAATTAACTTTGCCTGTTCGGGGGTTATCTCCTCGCCACACTTTAGCATCATGCTCACCACCTTTTCAGGTTGTATCTTTTCCATCTTACACCTCCTCTTTAATCACACTTCACTTACCTTGGTAAGAATATTTATTTAAAATACTAAGATACATTATTTTGTTATGATGATATTATTTTGACATAACTTTATTAAAAAGCTTTTTATTATTTTACTGAATGGAAAAAGCAGGCAAAGAATATAAGATTACTTATAAAACTTATGATAATGAGCGGCTGAAAAAAAGTTTGTTTCATAATAAGCTTATGTATCCTTTATATATACAAGTTGTATTTGACCGGATTCCAATCACTTTTAAAAGTTATTATTTTGATCTTTTCTCAAAACCAAAATACGCAATAATGGCAGCAGGAAAATTGATTATTCCTGACATCAAAGAAATTATTAAAAAAGAAACAACCCTTATTGAGTTTATTATTGAGAGGAACTATCAAAGTTTTTCGCTCGACATTTTTAAAAAGGAATATGCTTTTTTTTCCAAAGATCTGATGGATATAATGGAGGATAGCTTTTTGGATTATCTATTTGTTTATCTACATGATGAGGGTTTGCCTTCTTTAGCCAATATAATTCAGAAAGGATTACCAGGCTTTATTCCCTATGATCTTGTACGTGATATGAAACGTGCTCTTAATTCAACATTATATAAAAAACTGATTGAAAATTCTTTTTATTTTGCTCCTCCCTATTTACCATTATATGAGTTTACTGAGGAGATAAAAAGAACAAATCCTTTATGTATTACGGTTATGGAGTGGGAACAGCAAATGAAGGAAGGCTTCACTGCCTTTTTCAAAAAACAATATCCTGATCAAAATATTGATGAGACTTTAAAAAAGATAGAGCAATGGATATGAAAATAAAAAAAAAATCCATTCACCTGCATAACCTCTTTTTCTTCATCCTCATTCGGTGAATGAAGCAATATTTTATTTCTAAGCAAAGATGTTGTATCAAAAGCTTTAAGAACAGTGTCCTCGGTAGCGCAACTCTGAAAAAATTAATCAACTCAACTTTAAACACGACATATTTGAGGCCATCTTTAATACTTCGATGCATTTTGAGCAGCAGGAATATTTATTGATTATGATACCACCATTGGCACTCATTCTTCAACTTTTATTTATTTTTAAAAAATTACCTTTTATTGAAAACCTCACTTTTACATTTCACTTTTTTTCTTTCTTTATAATATTAATTTTGGGTTTACCTGTTTTAGGAATCGCCTTACAGTTTTTATTGTCGCTTTTTCCTTTTAAAGCAAATATCTTAAACAGCGAAATATCTCTGGTAATAATGATTCTAATGGGTAACTTTTGGTACTTGAGTGCATCATTAAAAAAGGTTTATAACCAAAGCTGGTTTTGGACACTTCTAAATCAGTTTTGCTAAGCGTTTCAGTTATTTTACTTATCGTTTACGTTTACAGATTTGCTTTATTCTTTATAGTGATGCATGCAATTGATTAATAGCTACGGAAATTTTTAAATTTTTTTGGAGTCGTGCTATAATACTTTTCAAATACTTTTCAAAAATCACTTATGCTTACAAAACCAAATCTGTAAAAGTTTTCAGAGACCGCACTGCCGCAAGCGTCCGCCCCTTTTACTAACTGCAATCCAAATTAACTAATCTTTTCTTCAGATGGTTATCTTAAGTTTGGAATTGCATGTAAAACATTCATCACAGCTCACATAGCATTGTGAGGACGCTTGTGCTAAACAAGAGGCAAATCATCACTAATCGCTCGGCTTATAATAATTTCATTAAGCATTTTTTGTTTGAAAAAATTTATTTGTAACAAATATTTTTAGTAGTGATTTGGCAAACAAAAGAGAAATTGTAACCCACAACACTAATTGCCGATTTGGTGTAATAAGTGTTAGTATAAAAATTATGATGAAAGCAAACGTTAAATAAGCAACGTCAGTGATGAATTTTATTTTTTCTTCTTGTGAAAGCGCATTTGCCAGTTCGCTTCCTTGGTGAAAAACTATACGGTAAAAAATATACATTGTAATCAGGGCCAGAATATGATTAGCAAGAAACACACGGAAAGCGAGCATAATTACCGAATTGTTTTGAAGGCTTTCACCAAAGAGATTTGTAGTGAAGGGGAAGAAAATAATTGGCAGTAGCATAATTAGATTGGCGATAATCATCCGCTTATTGTAATTGTGAATATGCTTGAAAATAAAATGATGCCTTATCCAGTATTTGGATATCAACGTAAAGCTTACCAGCAATGAAAATAAGTTGTAACGAAGGTTATATAGTTGTGCGTATACTGATTGATAGGTACTGCTCTTGTTTACTTCAGGAACTTTAAATTCTATTATTAATAATGTTATGGCAATAGCAAAAACCGCATCACTAAAAAAAGCGAGCCGCTCTACCTGGAAATTCTGTTTTGGATGTTTCTCAATATGTGAATGAAACTGTTTCAATTTGATCGTATGTATGTGTTATAAGCCAAATCAGGTTCCGCCTGCATTAATTTTCTTAACACTGTGTCCAAGGTTTTAAGTCGTTATTTACTAATATTATTATTTAATAGCATCTTCGTGATTATTTTAATTGTACAAGATAAAATGAGCATAAAGGGCAAAAGTGTTAATAGACTGAGGACGTAAGTGTCACGTTGTAAAGTTGGATACTTCCGGTATGTTTCGTCTCTCGCTTTCTTATTAAAAAATTTAATTATTCCCAAATCATTTTCTTTATGTAGCAATGAACCTGCTGCAAAGAGAACAAATACGAAACAATTGAGGACTATACCTAAAGTAATTGTTGCATAAAGAATTTTGCCATGAAGAAAATAATAGCTCATAAATAACCCAATAACTAATATGATAAGTAAAAATTCTGCCAGGCTAAAAAAAAATCCGTAAACGTAATTGTGCAGTTTAATTTTTTCTATAATCATTTATTAATATTTTCTTGAAACACATAATGATTGAGAAACTTACAAAGTTGTTTTCAATAAATAAACGGTACTAATCTTTTTACCCGTTGCTTGTATTTGTGAAAACTTTCTTTGAATACCTGGTTCATATAGCTTTCTTCCTTCCTTATTTTAATCATTATTCCTGCTATTATAAAAAATAAAGACAAATAACCTTTTGCTAACCCTTCGGTCATTGCGCAGCCGGCAAAGGCAGCAAGGAAGCCGGTGTAAATTGGATTACGGGTAACAGCGTAAGCGCCTGTAGTTACTAATTCATGGTTCTTCTTAACAGATATTCTGCCGCTCCAATTTCTGCCTATGCAAACGCGGGCCCACACAGAAAACAGAAGTCCGGCCATGCAAAAAATTAGTCCTGTTATTTTAAAAAATAATTGTTGAGAAAATAATGGTTTATATAAAAATGAAATGCTGATATTGTTAGAGAATAATAATAAAAATGCTATAATCCAAAGACACATGTAAAGTATTCGCTGCAAATCAGCCTGGTGCTTTATAGTTTTTTTACCATTGAAAGCGCTTGCCAGCCAATAGATACCGATACTCAGCCACAAAAATTTTTCTATAGTAAAAATCGTTATCATATAAAATGTTTTTTATTAATGGTCTCATTAATCCATATAATTCTTAATTTTCAAAAACAAACCTTTTATCAACTACTCTTTTAATCACGGCTATTTGACCGCAATGCCACATTGTATGTTCTATCTCCCAACAAATGGCTTCAAACTTGGTGTTGGCAACAGGATGCGGAAATTGTGTTGGAAACAACGGTTCATTAAAATCATTCTCCTCTAATTCCTGAATGGATCTGATTTCCTGATCCTGTATTTTAAGAAGCATTTCTTTCAGGTTTCCAACTGATATTTTAGATTCATTTTTTGGCGTTGAACCTGCTGAAAATAATGGGTAGTAATCAATAATTGGTATTGAGCCAAAAACGCCAGGCTTTGGCCCTTTAAGCAAAACAATGATGTGATAAAAATGAGTGATGACCAGGTGACCAACCTGCCAATGAATATTCGAGTCAATTATTGAAGGTGTAAAAAGCCATTTTTCGTCCGTTACGCCATCAATTAATTTCAAGGTCCATCTATGAACTTGTTGAATTTGCAGTAAAAATATTTCTTTTTGTGTCATTGCTATTTTTTTTCAAAGGAATTATCAAGCTCTTCGCATCTGAAACCGTATTGCTCAAATAACAAAATAATCTGGAATGGGTTAACGGACAATTTTCTATTCTGAAAATGTGATCGCAATCCTGAAGATCAAAATTCCATTTTGTGCATTTAAGTATTTTATTCAATGCAGACGAAATTAATTCGGCTTCCCTCGCAGATGTCACAGATGTTTTAAAAACCAAAACCGTAGGAAAAATTTCATCACATCTAATAAGATTTTTGAAGTTATCTGTAGTTATATCTAAATTATAGTTACCCATATTTATAGTTTTACAAATCAATCTTTACTCCAAAATTAGCTGCCTATGCCGTGGTATATAAAGCGGCCATAATTGTCCGTGATTACACAGGAACATATTGCAAATCAAAACATTTAATTACACCTAAGAAAGTAAAAAAGCGACACTTGTTTTATAACTAAGTTCTTAACCGGTTATTCAATCCTGAAGATGTGATATTTTTTAGTAAAGAAACACGAGGGTGAAAGATTAGTAAAACTTTTAAAATCTTTCTGGAAATTAGACGCATCATAATACCCGAACTCATCGATAATCTTAGGTAATTCTTTCAGAGCTAAATCGTTGCATGATTTTAATACACAATTGAACCGAGTTACCAGTTTTATTTCGACACGTTTTCAAAGAGTTTTTCAAGTTTATACGGATCTAGTTTTTTGTCCGTCCTCACTCCGCTACACAAGTCAAGTCCAAAAGGTTGGGACTTGCTCAATAGCTCGTCTTACATTGTCAGCTGTAAGTCCTCCTGCAAGAAAAACTGGTACTTTTGATTGCTCAACTATTTTTTTACTAAGTATCCAATTGTGAACCCGTCCTGTTCCTCCAAGTTCTTTAATTTCCAAATTTGGGTTTCCACTGTCCAATAATAAAGCGTCAACAAACTCAGAAAGTTTTACAGCCTCGTCAATTGTCCTTTCGTCAATTACGTGTATTACTTGTACAATTTTTATCGCTGGTAATCCTTTGCCGATTGTTTCATAAGTTCCTTCTTTCAGTTCGTCAACGATTTGAATTGTGTTTGTCAAAGTCCGTTTATGATGTTCGATAATTTGGTCTGCTGCTGTCTCACTTGTTAGCATAAATGTTGAAACGGAAGGCGGCACAATTTTAGAAATTGTCAAAATGAGGTCGTCAGAAATAACACCTGGTCCACTTGGCATATTTGCAACAAGTCCTAATGCAGATGCACCATAACTAATTGCCATTTTTGCTTCGTCTATCGAACTGATGCAACATATTTTTACTCTAGTCATTTTATTGTCTAAATGTTAGTTTGTAAAATGTCTCTGAATATGGCACACAACTCACTCGTCCCGAAAAAGTTGGCCGGTGGTATTTAGGCAAATACTTTTTTACTTTCTTGTCATTGGATAGGAAAACGAAAATACTAATTGTTTAAATAACCACTTGTCATTCTGTTTTACAATCCCACCTGAAATGCGTATTGAATATTTTATGTCCAAATTGCCACTTTCAATTTGCTGAATCAAATTTGATGCTTCACTTGAATAAGAAAGTAATTTAATGCGGCTTGTTTTTTCGGTGCTTATTATTTGTTGAAGTCGTAGGTAAGCAAAATCGTAAGCAGTTTCTTTATTAGGAAATGTCATAGATGCTATTCCCTTAATTAGAAAAAATGCTGTATTATTTGTTGTTGTTATAGTTAAAGTTGACGTGTCTAAAGTCAGGCCAATCCAATATAGCCAATCATTTTTAAATAGTGTTTTAGCTGCACCAATCCCTTGCAGCCATTCGTCTTCACCTGTCCCAAGAATTTGGATGTCTTTTTCACATAAATCATTTGCAAATTTGCTAACAGAACCTGTGTTTCGTTTGTGTAACCTTCTTGAAATTTATTAAAAACTTCAATGATTTGCTTATTAGTCTGCGAATAAGTTGTAAAACCATATAAACTAAAGATTATTACAATGGAATCATTTTTATAAAAACCATGGGCAGAAATTAATCGTTATTTTCGTCCCTCAAAACAGCAGCTCTTTTATCTATTTTTCAACCCTCTTCAACAGGCTTTTCTCAGGACCTTTTTGAAATCGTTTTTTAGGGGGTCAATTTGAAATGGCGAACGGGGGTCAGTTTAGCCGGATTTTACACTCTCATGCTTTTCCATCAATAGCAGACTTCTTTCAAAAAAGGAGAGTGAGTTGAGTACAAGAAAATTTGTCAGGTTGTGTTGTTGGTTCTCGTTTATGGATTGGTAGCTCAGGAAGTCAAAGAAGCCTTCAAATACGGTTATGTTATTTGCATTGTTGTCTAAGTAGCTTACATACTTTGGGGAGCTGCCTCCTTTAAAATATTCATTCCTTAATTCATATCCTCCGGCATTATTTTTAAAGCCGATGGCTTTGTATTCCTTTTCTGCAATTGTAAAATTTATTTCATGGCAATATTTGTCTGCAATATTTTTTTCTATTTTCCTTTTTAGTAAATAGCTGCAAAGATTTGGGTCTATGATGGGCTGCTGTCCTGCTATTATTTTGATAGCCGTTTCTCCTGCTGCTTCGTATCCCTCCGGCTAACCACATCCAAATTAATTCAAAATTAAATTCTATACAAGTGGCTTCCAATTGTGCGGCAGCAGTTCTTCAATTTTATTGATGGAATGATCACTGATTCGGCGCAAAACATC
>JALYVO010000060.1 GCA_030853195.1 Bacteroidota bacterium
ACTTGTTCACCGGGTATTTGCCGTGATAAGAGATCAGAGAATGTTTGAGAATAATTATATAAGAAAGTGTGCATAAGTCTTAAAAGAAAACTATAAAAAATGTTTTTTTAAGTCATAGAAAACTTGTAGCAATACTTGTGTTCAAGCAACACCTTCGGTGAGCCTGGCTTTATAACACTTAGTCACCTTTGCCTTTCATCAAAAATAAATAAAAATGAAAGGCAATGAAATTTCAGCGAAACAACTTAATGCAGATGCAGCAGAGTGGCTGTCAAAGCTGCACCAAACCATGGTTATAAAAGATTATGGAAAGGGTAGCGTACGCAACTATACCCAGGAGATGTGTTTGCTCTTTAAGTATTACAATCACAAAGCGGTGGCAGATATAACGCAGGAGGATATAGAACGCTACATGCAGTACATCAAAGAAGTGCATAAAGTAGGCCGTGCCAAGTGCCGCAGTGTGGCACAATCCTGTAGCTTTTTCTTTAAACGCATTCTGCCGGCACCGTATATTGTACCATCTAACCTGTATCCGAAAAAACAATTTATCCTGCCCAACATTATGACGGAGGAAGAAGTGATGCAACTCTTTGGGGCACCACTGACGCTCAAAGAATATTGTGTAATCGGGTTATTGTATGGATGCGGCCTGCGGATAGGCGAGGTAGGCCAGTTGCGCCTGCAGGATATTGAAAGCTATAATAAGCGGCTAAAGGTTTACCAGGGCAAAGGAGCCAAAGACCGTTATACCCTGCTGCCAGAAAAATTATTACAACAGTTGCGCCTGTTGTATGTGCAGGAAGGCCGTCCAAAAGAATATTCATTTACCAGTAAGCAAACAAAAAGAGCGATGCATGTACGTAGTATGCAAGTGGTAGTAAACAGCGCCATGGCCAAAGCAGGATTTAAAGACAAGCCGTTTACTGCACATACCCTGCGCTACAGCTTCGCTACGCACATGCTTAACAGTGGCAACAATATCCATGTAATAAAAACTTTGCTGGGGCATAGTAAATTAGAGACGACGATGGTGTACCTGCATCTGCAAAAGCATACGCAACTTGGTATTGTGTCTCCTTTAGACGCGGTGGTTTATGGAGCAGCCGTTAAGTGAGCGAAGGCAACTGCTGCAAACAAAAATCTTTGGGCATGCTTCTGTTGCTGGTTTTAATCCTTACAGCCAGGCAGTGTTAAGCCGTTTGAGCCGTTGCCATACATCAGCCATAGGCGTGCATCATTATCGTTGCAGTAATGAAGATTGCAAGCATATACACTACCAATACCATAGCTGTGGCAACAGGCACTGCCCAGGTTGTGGCGGTATGAAACGTGTGCAGTGGGTAGAAGACAGGATGGGAGAACTGCTGCCTACCACTTATTTTCATTTGGTTTTTACGCTGCCACAGGAGTTAAGAAGTTTATGCATGGGCAACAGAAAGCTATTATTTGGTTTACTGTTCAAAGCCGCGCAGCATACTATTCTCACTTTATCTAAGGATGAAAAATATATGGGTGGCACACCGGGCATTGTAAGCATACTGCATACAAACGGGCAGGATCTTACTTTTCATCCACATGTTCATAGTATAGTAAGTGGTGGCGGCATAAATGTAAAAGATGGATGGATAAAAGAAAAGAGAGCCAATGGCCGTTTCTTGTTTCCCCGCAGGGCAATGGAAAAAATATACAAGGGATATTTTCTGGAACACCTGAGAAAATATATCACCAACAAATCGTTGGTTTTTAGCAGCAAAGAAGCGTTAGAAAATATCCTGTCAATGGTGGGTCAAAAGAAATGGAATGTGTATGCCAAAGCACCCTTTGGTGGCCCTGCACAAATCATCGAATACCTGGGGCGTTATACTCATAAGGTAGCAATTACGGCCCACCGGATTTTGCAGATAGATGAAAGCCATATTAGTTTTAAGTACAAAGATTATACAGATGGCAACAAGCAGAAAATAATGAAGCTAAGCCATGACGAGTTCTTGCGTCGGTTTGAACAACATATCCTTCCAAAGAACTTTGTAAAGATCCGGCACGCAGGCTATCTACATGCTAAAAACAAAATGGCGCGCATAGCAGCGGTGTGCAAGGAATTAAAACTTCCTGCGCCCATGCAAAAGGTGTACACGCCTGTAGCACTTCGATTATTGCTGCAAACAGGCAGGAATGTCATTGCGTGCCCGGTGTGCAAAAAAGGGCGTATGGAATTGGTAAAAACATTTATTTATCATAATGGCTGCCTGGTAGATGCAGCCGGGCTGCGCAACCGTGGTTCACCACAAACAAAGAGAAAATATGCCGTACATGAAAAAAGTAAATAGCCTCATTTATAAATTTTGTATTCCTGAAAAACGATGTTGTTTTTGGGTAAGGGCAGTTATGCAAACAATGAAGCTAAAACTTCGAACACAGCGAAACAGGCAGCCAGATATTTATGTAGCCGCCCTGAAAAAAACTACAGAAAACACCTTACTGCAATAGCTGCCTCTTTGTACCCGGTGTCGCTGAACATCGTATTGCAAAAAGCCCCGATCTCAACAGATCAGGGCTTTTTTATTTCTTTTCAAATGAGTTTAAATTTGGGGGGCTTTCTTCAATACGCATAATGTTACCTGATGTAATACTTCACTATTTTGTCCACTTTGCATCAACAATTTCTCCTGACTGTTCATTTAATTTTAATGCCCAGCAATTCCAAGTAAATGCAGATAAACCGTTATCTCCATAATTGAATGAAGTAAAACTATCATCTCTCTCTTTTGTCTTAGCTGACCAAATCACTTTACCAGTTAAATCAATTTTTATTAAGTTGCTTTTTATATCATGCCCATTAAATTTATAGTATGAATACAAAATATACATTGCGTCGTTGTTTGTTGTCAGCTTAATGAAATGAATAGAATTGTCCGCATAATTTTTTGACCAATTCACTTCTCCATTCATTGTATTTAACTCACATATATGTGTCCCAAGTGCAACAAAGATTTTTGTGTCTGACAATTGTCCCAACTTCATACCATTCCAAACACCAGTCGGAACTAAAATGTTAGGATAAGTTTTAGACCAACTTTCTTTATACGGAATGTCTTGGCTATAATTATGTCGTCTTTCTAAAAATCGAATGGTCACATCGGTAGTTTCTGGAATTTCTTCTTTGTTGTTTTTTTCGTCCAATCCTAAAAATGAAACTTCGAGGGATTTAAGTTCAAGGTTTGTCTTGTCAATGTATTTAATCATTTGTAGAATGTCAACTTATATCAGGTAACGTTTAGGGCTTGCTGCTGCGCTGGCATTCAACGTACTTTTCGCCCGAACGTCAGCCGAGTAGCGAACCAAAAGCCGAAGATAACTACAAAGGCTGAACAATGAATTTTCAGCCCGGAACTACTGATGAACAGCTAACAAAAGCTGATGTTTATTCCTTCTGCCAGCGTAGCAGCAAACCCAGTGTTGGTGGCCTTTTCGGGTTCAGACGCTGGTTCGTTTCGTTTTTCATCAATCTTCCAGCAAACGAAGAAATATCATTGATTTTTGTTTTTGATGTCTTTCTATTCCTGCACCAAATTTGATGTAAAAATTTTCAAAACAATCTTAATGTCCTCTGAAAAAAAGCACGAAAAAAATAAAAGTTTCTATTTTTTCTCGTGCGGAAAGCAAACTGCCCAATCGTAAAATTTCGTCTTGTAGTCTGCTTAGATGTTAGCAACGATTTTCTCATCTTTTGCAGCAAACGAAAATTTACAGTGTTTTTTAATTTTCTACAAATTTCATTTTGTCACTGAACAAGAAAAGTCATTCTCCAGTTTTTGAGTGATTCCTAAGATAGTTTCTATAAACATTAAATACCTGAAAAGTTGCCAAGAAAATTAAAAATACCAAGCTTAAATTTTTTCTTTGAAATGGGCTTTCTGTAAAAAAATTTGTCATAGCCAGTAGCATAGGAATTAAACAAGCTAACCAAATAAGACTTAAAACTACGACTTGCTTTTTGTTAGGATTTTTCACCCAATTTGATTTATCGTTTACCATATTTAGGTAATTAGGATTATGATTGTATTGCGTCTTGTCATTCTGTTAACAGAAGAGAAATTCAAAACATTTCAAGCTTTTGTCGTTTTCTCTTTCCGATGAAGTAAAAAATAGTTTGTCAATTGCCGCTTACGTCTACGGCTTTGTGCAGGCGGGATTTTAAGATTCCTTCTGCCCGGAACCGTTGCCAAATTTATAATAAAAAGTTCATTGTTACTACTATCGTTCAATAAAGATTTTTCTGCCCGGACTATAGGTGAAACATGCACCATTGCTCATTGTTAGCACTTCCGCCCCGCTTGCACAAAACCGATGTAAGGTGCATTTTTGTAAAGCCGCCTTCAGTCCAAATATTTCTTTTCTGTCCACCACAGTAAACGAATAAATATTCAAGATTTCTATTTTTAAACTCAAATTGGGCGCTTGGGAAAACTCAAAAAACTATAAAACACCTTTTCTGTCCATTTAAAAAAAGCAAACATAGAAAAGCAAAACTCTTGCTGGTATTTTCCTCCCTAATAAACTGTGTAATTGTCAAGATACCCACTGTTTTAGAAATTCAAAATATTCTTTGTTATCTGTCCTGCCGAAGCTATGGTTTATGATTAAATATAATTTTCTTTCTTGCTCGTTCTTAATGAACATCAATCTTAGTGGAAGCCAGGTTAATCCTAGTGTCCTTGTTTCAGAGGCATTGAAAGCTTCATCAAAGCCAAGATAGAGTTGCTCAATTTCCTGTCTGTAAATCTCTAAAGAAAAATCTTCTTTCGTTCTCTTTTCCTGACCTATAAGTTCAAGTGTATTGGTATAAAGTGTCAGCATACCTTCATACTTATGCAGAGGTTTTCCTAAAGACATATGCGCAGCTAACCAATCTAGCCAACTTCTGTTTAAGATATCTTCTTCAAATGTCCAAAGCGCTGGTGTTTGAGCTATCATAAAAAATCATGAAATTTCTGTCCTGTTGAACATAAACGCTGTATCTAAAATTGTTGCACCTTACGTCTACGGCTTTGTGCAGGCGGGATTTTAAGATTCCTTCTGCCCGGAACCGTTGCCAAATTTATAATAAAAAGTTCATTGTTACTACTATCGTTCAATAAAGATTTTTCTGCCCGGACTATAGGTGAAACATGCACCATTGCTCATTGTTAGCACTTCCGCCCCGCTTGCACAAAACCGATGTAAGGTGCATTTTTGTAAAGCCGCCTTCAGTCCAAAT
Source organism: Bacteroidota bacterium (assembly GCA_030853195.1). Taxonomy (GTDB): domain Bacteria; phylum Bacteroidota; class Bacteroidia; order Chitinophagales; family Chitinophagaceae; genus Ginsengibacter. The sequence goes on from JALYVO010000060.1 coordinate 5,261, forward strand.
ATTTCTTTTCTGTCCACCACAGTAAACGAATAAATATTCAAGATTTCTATTTTTAAACTCAAATTGGGCGCTTGGGAAAACTCAAAAAACTATAAAACACCTTTTCTGTCCATTTAAAAAAAGCAAACATAGAAAAGCAAAACTCTTGCTGGTATTTTCCTCCCTAATAAACTGTGTAATTGTCAAGATACCCACTGTTTTAGAAATTCAAAATATTCTTTGTTATCTGTCCTGCCGAAGCTATGGTTTATGATTAAATATAATTTTCTTTCTTGCTCGTTCTTAATGAACATCAATCTTAGTGGAAGCCAGGTTAATCCTAGTGTCCTTGTTTCAGAGGCATTGAAAGCTTCATCAAAGCCAAGATAGAGTTGCTCAATTTCCTGTCTGTAAATCTCTAAAGAAAAATCTTCTTTCGTTCTCTTTTCCTGACCTATAAGTTCAAGTGTATTGGTATAAAGTGTCAGCATACCTTCATACTTATGCAGAGGTTTTCCTAAAGACATATGCGCAGCTAACCAATCTAGCCAACTTCTGTTTAAGATATCTTCTTCAAATGTCCAAAGCGCTGGTGTTTGAGCTATCATAAAAAATCATGAAATTTCTGTCCTGTTGAACATAAACGCTGTATCTAAAATTGTTGCACCTTACGTTAGGGCTTGGCGATGGCAGGGAAATTTATATTCTTCAGCCCGGACGTCAGCCCAATAAAGAAATAAAAGTACAGAATAAGTACAAAAGATCATCAAAGAATTTTCAGCCCGGAACTACAGATGATAGTAGTACAAAAGCTGATAAAACGCACGTCAGCCCTGCTATTGCCAAACCCACTGTTATCGGCATTTTGAGTTTTGTCCAACGTCTTAAACCTCAAAAAATCTTTCTGTCTCTCACTCAGTAAACGAAGAAATATTCAGGATTCTTGTTTTAAAAATTTCTCTTGGCTGCGGAAATATTAAAGGAAAAACTATAGGATTACTTTTTCTTGTCCAACCGAAAAGAGCAATAAAAAAGGAATGGAATTTTCATCATTTTTCTTTGCGTTAAGAGTTTTTGTCCAACAGGGGAAAAGTTTTCTTGTCTGTAAGAAACTAAAAAATAAAAACGTGAAAAGGTTTTTTTTCGTTTCTCTCTGTGTCAAAATTCTCTCTGTGTCAAAAATAATTTCTCAAACCATTAAATAATTTCCGTCAAAAAGTTTGTCTCCTGCGAAAAAATGAAAATAGTTTTCTTGTCCGGCAAAAATAGAAATCTTAATTTTTTGTTTGTCTGCTGATTCAAATTTTTTGTCTCCCGAATCTGTAAAACATTTTTTCTGTAAAACGAAACTTGTCAGCCGGAAAAAAGTTGCGAATTAATGTCAAACCGTGAGAATAAAGGTCTCTGTCTTAATTGCCGATAACGTTTACGCATTGGCGATGGCTGGGCATTCAATGAATTTTCAGCCGGAACAAAAGTACAGTAAACGAACAAATAGTTGAGATTATGATTCATAGCTCAATAGAGAATTTTCAGCCCGGAACTGTAGCCCAATAGCGAACAAAAAGTTGATAAAATGCACGTCAGCCCCAGCTATTGCCAATGCGACTGTTGTAGGCAGCCTTTATTTTGTCAATTGCTGTGAGTTAGAATAAAAACTTTTCGCTAAAGTAAAAGTATATGCCATTTTAATTCCAAAAGACGGAACAATCACATTGTGAAAAATGCTGTTGTCCGTTATGTCAATTGATGTTTGAGTTTGTCCATTTATGATATAGGGTTTGTTTTGGTCTTTATATTGGTCAATGAAATATTGTCGAGGTTGTCTGATTGAAAAGAAGTCAACGGTTGCCATAAATAGCCAATCGCCTTCTCGCCAACCGATACCAAAACCAAGGTCAACTGTATTGGTAAAGCTATTATCATTTAATTTCGTTAAACTTATTGGATTCAAGAACATAGCAAATGACCATTTCCTTGGAACATACTCAATAAGCGTATCACTTTCAATAACTTTCCCTTTTTTGTCCGTTGGAACTAGAACAACTCTCTTCACATTAAAAATTTTAGGAGTAAAGACAATACCTAAAGTCAAACTAGTTCTTAACTTTTGAGAACTCTCAATGATTACAGCGTTGTTTGTTTTATTAATAACTGGGTCATTATATAAGGTTGTACCATTTGTCGAAAACCCTCCTCCAACAATAAATGCAAATTTATCTTTCCAACCAAAATCATTGTCAATTGAAGTGGTTGTAGAGTCCGTAGCTTTGGATAAATTGCTTGTGTCTTTTGTAAGTTCAGTTGAATCTGCTTTAGTAACTGCTGATTGTGTTGAGTCTTTCACGTCTTGTGAGTATGATGAAAACGTAACACAAAATAAGAATGTGAGCGAAATTAATTTTTTCATAAACTGAAGTTTTAATTAGTATTGTCAGGTTGCCTACAACACGTGTATTTAGGTTATAAGATGCAATACTACAAAAAAAATCATTGTTCATTTTCAATTATTTATTATTATATTTTTTGTATTGTTGTTAGTACAATCTGATTTGCAGATTTTTTTAATATGTCTCTTCGTTTTTTTAGAAAGGTATCAGTTCATCTGTAATATCTTCTACTTCTTTTTGATCAAGTTTGGTTTTTTTATCCAGCAAAATAACCTGATCGCCAATCACCTCAGTTATATATTTTTTTTGCCCCTCCTTATCTTCATAATGGCGGTTGCGCAATTTCCCTTCTATATACAGTAGGCTACCTTTGTGAATATATTGATTGGCAAATGTTGCCAGGCCACGCCACAGTATTATGGAATGCCATTCCGTGCATGTTTTGACTTCTCCGTTTTTTAACCGGTAGCTTTCTGTAGTAGCAATCGTGAGTTTTGCCACCGGTGTGCCATCTTGCAAAGTCTTATATTCCGGTTCTTTACCGGTATTTCCTATTAATATAACCTTATTTATTCCTTTCATTTTGGCTTTTTTTAAAAATTAAATAATACCTAAAATCTATAAAATTACTTTACCAGTCAATAGTTTCCTTTTTCCATAAATCATCAAAAGGGCTCACAATATTTACCAGTTTTTCTTTGCTTACATGCAAATAACGCTCAGTGGTTTTTATATTGAAATGTCCCAGCAAATCTTTTATATATTTTATGTCGGTTCCTTTATCAAGTAAATGGGTTGCAAAACTGTGCCTCAAACTATGGATACCTACTTCCTTTTTAATACCAGCCTTGTTTTTAGCATTAGAGAATATTTGTTGAGCGGTGCGTGTAGGATAAGCAGAAAGTGTTTGTTCTGATTCAAATAAATAAACTTTTGGCCTGGGCTTATATTCTGAAAGATAATTTCGTAAAATATCTAAAAGAACCGGGCTTAAATTTACATAACGGTCTTTTTTACCTTTGGCGCGCTCAATAAATATCTGCATTCGCCCGCTATCAATATCAGCTATTTTTAAATTTACAATCTCACTTACCCGTAACCCTCCGCTATATGCAGTAAATAGCATTGCTTTATGTTTTTTGTTATTTAATGCATTAAACAACCTTATCAATTCTATTTCATTTAAAAGTTTCGGCAGTATCAATGGCCTCTTGGGCCTTGGTATATCCCAAAAAAACTTTTCCCTTTTTAAAACTTGTTCAAAATAAAATTTGAGTGCATTCATGCGGCTATGGAGCGTGTTCTCACTCAAATTTAATTTTGCGTGGCAATATTGCAAATAGTCTTTTATTCTGGAAACGCTGAAATCATTTGCAGGTTTATCTTTTATTAAACTTAAAAATTGAAGAAATTCATTGGTGTAGGTTCTGATGGTGCTTTGGCTGTAACTTTTTAAAATCAGTTCACGGTTGAAAAGTTCCAACGCATACTTGTTTTCTTTTGATAAAGTATGTGGAAAATTAGATTGCCTTGCGTATGGCTGATTTGCCTGAATGGATTTTTTAGCTTCCTGCCCTTCAATAATTTTATTTTGAATATTGGGTGTTAATACCTTTTTTTGTTTTTTGTTTTCTAAAGGAAACTCTTTCAAAGTATTTGTTTCTAAATTTACTTTGCCCGATAATGAAAAAACAAGTTCCTCATAATTTCTTTGCGTAAAAGGTATATGCCAGCACTTGTTAGTGCGGCTCCATTTTGCGCCCGTGATTTTTTGGATATATTTTTGAACAAAATCATTTTGTTGAAAATAGATTCCAATACATCGCTCTCCGCGATGAAGCAATGGTTTTAAGATTACAGTTTCCATCGGTTAAATGTAAAGAATCATCATGTTCTTTTCAAAAAATCCTCACAAGATGCACATCATTCCTCACAAGATGGTCATCATTCCTTTCAAGATGGACATTCATCATTACAAGATGGTCATCCTTCATTACAAGATGGACATCCTTCATTATTAGGTGGACATCTTTCATTACAAGATGAACGTCATCCTTTTAACCTTCCGATTTTTTTTATGATCCAATGGACCCATTTTTGAACTTATTGTAGATTACTGTAAACCCGATTTAAACGGCGGCATATAATATTTAATCCCGACAAAAAATACAGTGCCAGCACTGTTTTTTCTTCAAGATTTATTTACAATTTTTGCCTTCTTAACAAAATTAAACGGGCAGGCACTAAGCAAGCCTATAACCAAAAAAACTAAAGTATTATGAACACAACCATCGCCACAGAGGCAAAAATTACCACAGGTTTTAACCAGCTAACTGATCCGGATTTTGGAAATAAGGCTTCCGGTATTCATCTTGCATTATCAGGCAACCCGATCTATCCATAGCCAACGCCTGACCTGGAAGAGATTGGAACACTTATTACGAAATATACTGGCCTGTTATCCGAAGCTCAAAGCCGCGACCGAAATACCGTGGCTGCAAAAAACCAGGCGCGCCTCGCTCTTACTGACAACCTGAAAGTGCTCGGCAATTATGTAACACTCACCGCCAATGGAGACAGGCAAAAGCTGATAAGTTCCGGCTTTGACCTGAGAAAAGCCGGAGAGCCGGTGCCGCTTCTTACCAAGCCAAAGAACATGCAGGCAAAGGATGGCCCAAACCCGGGAGAGTGTAGCGTAAGTGTAGATGGCACAAAGGAAGCAAGAAGCTATCTTTATCAATATACTTTAGATCCTATTACAGAAAACAGTGTCTGGTTTACAGAATCGGGAACAAGCCGTTCGTTCACGTTCACTAAGATGGCACGCAATAAAATGTATTGGTTTCGCATAGGCGCCGTTGGCACTTTCGGGCAGCTCATTTATAGTGATATTGTGAACAGGATAGTGCAATAGTCAATTACGAATTAAAAATTATGAATTAAAAATTATGAATTAAAAATTACGGGTTGGAAAAATTAGGAAAGCCATTCGCTAAGAGTGGTTTTTTTATTTAGGCCATTCCAGGCTTTCTTTAATTGTTGCAAACACTTGTAGATTTTACAACACTATATTTGACAGCTCTTGTTAGTTTCTTAAAAATCGTCAACTCTCAATAACACCATTATATCTTCCGGCGAAAAGAAAGAAAGCACAAAAGCGCTCAGTCGCACGATATTATTCTTGATGGCAAACATTACAACACCGCAAATGTTTTTACTATTTGTTTTGGCGAGCAGCCTCGTTCTTACACTCTCAATAGTGCGTATACTAGCGTAGGTTTCAGCAGCTATTTCCTTATTGCTGTATTGATTGCATATTAAGTCCATCACCTTCAGTTCCATTTTATTGAATAAGGGTTTATTCCCTGGCCTGTTTTTTTTATAAAAACTACATTTAGGCTTTTCAGGCGTGGTAGCTGTTGCGTTGCAATAATGAATTTCAGCTGCCAATACTTTTATAGTTGCATTAGTGTTATCCATTTCTTTTTATTTTTTAGAAAACGGAATTTTTAAATATAGTATTGTGGAAGGTGTATAGCAGATAATTGTAAAATCTTCACTACAACTATTATTGAAAATAATCCGTGCGCAGCATGATTTCTCTTTGGAACAATATGCATTAATAAAATAGTCTTATTGATATATTCTAAACTCTGTGATAAGCTATTTTGTAGTTTTTCATTTTTTATCTTCCTTGTCATTCTCAATTTGGAAAACGTGATGTTATTGGCGTCAGGTAAAAGTGGATTTTCAAAATCTCATTTAACTATATTTTAGATTATGTGGCAGAAGTAATACTTTTATTACTACGATTTTAACTTATTAATAAAATATACAATGAAACTTTTTAAATCATTTACTTTCTTTACGGTTTTTATTTTTTGCATGAAGGCCGAGCTAATATTTTCTCAACCTTCGCGGTTTAGTTTTAATACTTATGTAAATAATAAGGGCGATACATTAAAATATCGCCAGCTTTTTCCTGATGCTGACACCTTGAGAAAGTATCCGTTAGTGATTTTTTTGCATGGTTCGGGAGAACGTGGGAATGATAATGATGCCCAATTGAAATGGGGTGTAATGAATTTTGCAACAGATGAAAATATGACGCTGCACCCGTGTATCATAATTGCGCCTCAATGCCCTGAAAAACAAAGCTGGTCTAATTTTTCAAGAGAGAAAAATAGCCTTGCAATGCACCTGCTGCCCGCGCCTTCAAAGCCAATGGAACTTTTAATGGGGCTTATTCATCAATTATTAAAAAATTCACCAATAGATAGTAACCGTATCTATATTACCGGGCTTTCTATGGGCGGTTTTGGAACCTACGATGCCATAGAGCGCTATCCGCATTTATTTGCTGCTGCAGTACCCGTTTGCGGCGGTGGCGATGTGTCGCAAGCGCCATCTATAGCACATGTGCCCATCTGGATCTTCCTTGGCGCCGAAGATCCTACAGTTAATCCATTATATTCATTAGAAATGCTGCAGGCGTTAACCACAGCCGGCGCTCATCCCGCTTTTACGCAGTATCCTGAAACGGGTCACTTTTCGTGGTTAGGTGCATACAGAGATGCTCTTATGATGGAATGGATGTTTCGGCAACACAAGTTAAAAGTGATAAAATTCTAATAACTCTCATTCGTGTGACACGCACGATGGCCTGGGAGTATCCCAATATTCAATTGAATAAATAAAAGCAATATGAAGCCGTACACAACATCAGCACAGAAAACCATCAAGCTTTCGCAAGATGAATCTTTACAGAAATTAGAAGATGAATTAACCCGTTCTGAAAAGGTGATCTTTGAAAACACCAACCATGAAAATATCCGTTCAGCAAAAATGGAGGATGGAAGTGTATTAGTAATTGCAAGTTTTATCAAAGATAATGGGCTTACGTTAGCTATGATAGACCATAAAAAAATATCCGCCGAAACCAAAAGAGAAGATGTTCAAAAAAAATGGCGAAATAAATCGGACAAAATATTTTGATGTCAATTTAAAAAAATAAACATTTCTATCGGGATGTTTATAAGGTAAGCTTATGTAACTCTTCGATATTAAACTCCTTCTTTTTTCTCTTCAGAAGTCCTGCTTTTTTCGATGCCCAAGTTGCCTGATAATAGCCTTCCCATTGACCTTCATTTTCATGTGTTCGTTCCAGTTGGATAGTTGCCAGTTTTATCTTTCACATAAGTAATACCATTCATAGATCATTTCAGAAACATGAGCCATAGCCTTTACAGCCGCGCTTTCATCTTCAAGATTTTTAGATAATAGAACCAAAACATATTTTCTTCCATCGGGTAAAAAAACAATTCCTGAATCATGATGAACCCCTGTTAAAGAGCCCGTTTTATGAGCCACTTTTACTTCTTTTGGAAGATTAGCCGGCATTACTTCATTATGAATCTGATCCAATAAAATTTTTATCATAGAGCCGGAAGCCTTTCTGCTGACAGCTTTTCCTTTTGCAATTTTTTCGAAGATCACCATAAGGTCAAAAGCAGTCGTAGTGTTATTCATCCCTTTGTCAAAGGCTTTGTTGTCTTCCACGCCACGCAATATCTCAATTTTCTTTGCGCCAAGATCACGCATTGTATTGGTGACATTTTTTGCGCCTACTTTTTCAATTATTAAATTAGTTGATAGATTGCTGCTTGCAATAATCATATCATACATCAATTGATATAAAGTTCGCTTTTCACCAATATGCCTGTAAATTTCAGTTTCACTATCATCAGCAGAATCAAGACTGTAAGAGCTGCTGTCAACAATGCTTTTAAACTCATTTTTAATTAGCATGGAATCATTCAAATAAAATTTTCCTTCAGCAACTTGTTTGAAAACTTCAATCATTACCGGCGTTTTCATCGTGCTTGCAGCATGAAAGATTTCCTGATCGTTTATTAATATTCGATTATTGGCAGAAATATCTTCGAACGCAACTGCAAAAGTTCCTTTTTGTTTTGCCAGTTCTTCAATTATTTGCTGCTTTAATATTTGGATTGCTAGCTTGGGCTGGCCATAAGTGAGGACGGCAAAAGTATTCATAAAAAATAATAATACAAAAGGAATAGAACTTTTCATTGCGCACCACTTATTTATTTTAATCCTCTTTCTTACAGCAAAGGTTATTCTGAAAAACCGAAATATAGTTTATTCAAATTTTATAGTTCGATTGTTCAGCTTTTAAAAGTATTTTAAATTTATATATTTCTGAAAAAATCAATCCGGGAAATCACGCCGAATCGTAATACCCGTATATTTTTTATAATTCTTATTTGTTTAGAATTAATGATTCAATTATAGTCGGCATTACATGAATTGTGTGAAGGGAGATTGATATTTCGCTGAAAATATAATGAGATTTTTTTCATAAATTTGGGATAAAGATTGAAGCAACTTTTTTGAGAATTATCAAATTGGCCAAACTAAAATGACTAAAAAAGTACTTAGAGTTATATTAGCCATAAACGCAATAGGAGTCGGCCTCTACCCTTTCATGTATTTTTTTATGAACCGGAAATTTGGAATATTACAATCGAAAAGCGATGCCGTATTAAGCAATGTTTTCTGGAACGCTGAGTTTTATACTCACATAACATTAGGAGGAGTTGCTTTGCTAATAGGTTGGACACAGTTTAGCATAAAGCAGAGAACAAACAGATTGAAATTGCACAGGCAGATAGGCAAAGTTTATGTGATCGCTGCTCTATTTAGTTCTGTGGCGGGGATCTATATTGCATTGTATGCCCAGGGTGGAATAATTGCTTCTGTAGGATTTATTTGTTTAGGGCTTATTTGGTTTTATACTACCCTGAAGGCTTACATCGAAATAAAGAACAAACGAATTGATGAACATCAAAAGATGATGATATACAGTTATGCGGCTTGTTTTTCCGCAGTAACGTTAAGAATATACCTCCCTGCTTTAACTATATTATTTCATGATTTTATTAAGGCTTATTTATTAGTGGCTTGGCTTTGTTGGATACCGAACATAATAGTTGCTTACTTTTTAGTGAAGCGGCTTCAAAGCCGGAAATATAAAGTGGCTGTTGATAATCGGATCGTTGCAAATGGATAGAATAACGAAGTAATTGATTACAACCTATTATCAGTAATGCTTTGAACGGCCTAATTATTTAAATCAATCCAAAAACTTATTGGTTATAGATGATTAGCATTACACCATTCTTCTGAAGTAACTACTTCGGCCTGGCGTGGAAAAATTTTGGTTGTAAGCACACGATGAACTTCTTCATCCCTGTCTGCACAACAATCTGAGAGAACAGTTATTACATAATCCTTGTCTGCAGCTTCACGAATAGTAGATAACACTACTCCACTGGTAGCAATACCGGAAAGCAAAAGATGCTTTATACCAAGCGACCGCAGTACCACTTCCAAATCACTTCCCGTAAAGGCACTCACTCTTTTTTTAATTATAATAATATCGCCTGGCTGCGGCTCAACTGATGCATGAACTTTGAACGCCTCTTCTGTATCAAGAATCATAATCCCGCTCTTCATAGCGGCAAAAGATTTATTATCCGGACTCATGTCAGGATATCCTTTTCTGAAGCCGACAACCACATATATAACAGGGATTTTATTATCCCGCGCTGTTTGTATAACTTTCTTGATATTATTGATTAGTGGCATATTATCCTGTAACATTTTTACGGTAGCTTCCTGAACATCCATCACTAATAGCGCAGTGTTCTGATTGTTGTTGTTTTGTTCCATTATTCTTTATTTTTTTTGAAAAAGTTTCGCTCAAATTATTTTTTTCATCCTATTGTTGGATGCATTTCATGTTTTTATAATTTCTATTATTGGACTAAATGAACTGTTGCATCTTCCAATTCCACCAATTTTATTTTATCCGTTTCTCTCAACATATCTTTCCTTAAGAATGGCAAAAATGAAACAGCAATTATTACGGCTGCAATTCCTTCGGCTAAGATAGT
>JALYVO010000034.1 GCA_030853195.1 Bacteroidota bacterium
CCTCAATGATCCTGAGATACCGGCTACCACTAACAGATTAGAAAGCTTTTTCAAACACTTAAAAGAAAAATTATTATTGCATAGCGGTCTTCGCCTGGAAGCAAAGAGAAACTTTATTAAATGGTACCTGCATTTTAAAACAATCCTTTACACTAAGTTTTTTTAAGTTATTAGGGCTATCCGATAAAATAAAGGAGCTGAATAATCAACTCCTTTTTATCGTTTAGCATCAGCCTTATTAATAACAGGTTGCTCTCCAGCAGAGCCTGTATCCTTTTTAGCTGATAATCAAAATTCAAATCATTAACTGACAAAATCACCAACTATTTTTGTCCACATTGCCTATTTGAAATACTCTAAAATATTTCTTTAAGAAAATTACAAGGTCGGACAAGCGAAAAAGTAGTTTTCTCATATTTCAGAAGACAAAGTTGCTCCCAAATATTCCCTGTTCATTCTTGCAATATTTTCAACAGAAATTCCTTTAGGGCATTCGGCTTCGCAATTATAAATATTCCCGCAATTGCCAAATCCTTCCTTATCCATTTGTCCAACCATATTGATCACTCTTGTCAGTCTTTCAGGATCGCCTTGCGGAAGTAAGGCCAGTTGAGAAACTTTCGCGCTTACGAACAACATTGCAGAACCATTGGGGCAAGCTGCAACGCAAGCTCCACAACCAATACAGGCCGCTGCATCAAATGCTGTTTCTGATTTGTGCCTGTCAACCGGAAGTGAATTGGCATCGGCCGCATTACCGGTATTTACAGAAATAAAACCTCCCGCTTCTATAATTCTGTCAAATGCCTTCCTGTCAACCATTAAATCTTTTATCACAGGGAAAGCCACTGATCGCCATGGTTCCACAACAATTGTATCGCCATCTTTATATGCGCGCATGTGTAGCTGGCAAACAGTATTTTTTTGCCAAGGGCCATGCGCCCTTCCGTCAATATACATACTGCATGCGCCACAAATACCTTCGCGGCAATCATGGTCAAAAGTAATGGGCTCTTTTCCCTCATGAATAAGCCTTTCATTAAGCACATCAAACATTTCCAAAAACGACATCTCAGAAGAGATATCTTTCACCTCATAGGTTTCAAAATTGCCTTTTGATGTGGCGTTTTTTTGGCGCCAGATTTTTAAAGTAAGATTCATGTTGTAGTGTTCCATTGCTAAATTGTTGTATTGTTGAATTGATCTATTGTTATTGTTACATTGATAATTAAATCAATAATTTCTCATTTGTGTATTTAATAAACTGGTTTAAAGATTTGGGCAATTTTTCCAATTCAGAAAAAATATGTTTATACTCTTCATCAGTTATCAACTTTCTAATTTTACATTTTTCATTCCAATCAAAACTTTCTTTTAAAGAACCTTTGCTGTACCTATAAAAAACTAATTTTTCTTTTTTAAAATGCCTTCCGAATCCTTCCGCAATATTTGCTGAAATAGAATCAATTGCTGTTATATATTGTGTACCCACTGTTTTTTTGGGAAACCAATCCCATTTGATTACCACATTCCAGACATAATTACTCAAATGAAAAGCAATTCGATAACATTCAATATCATTTAACTTTAAAAATTTTTTATCAAATTCTGAATCCATTGTAGTTAAAAGTTTTAAACAAACAATAAAAACAATTTAACAATAAAACAATGCAGCAATTCAGCAATTATTTGTAAGAACGTTGACTCGGTTTCGCCACTTCAAAATGCAATTCTTCTTTGTGCATTATTTCTCCACTATCAGGATGATATTCCCACGCGGCTACAAAACTAAATTCCTCATCTTCTCTCAATGCTTCGCCTTCTGACGTCTGGCTTTCTTCACGGAAGTGGCCGCCGCAGCTTTCTCTCCTTTGAAGTGCATCAACACACATTAATTCTCCCAACTCAATGAAATCCGCCACCCTTCCTGCTTTATCTAATTCAGGATTCATTTCAAAAATTTCCCCCGGGATTTTTACATTTTCCCAAAACTCTTTTTTTAAAGCTTTTATTTCTTCGATACCTTCCTGCAAACCTTTTTCGTTGCGCGCCATTCCACATTTTTCCCACATTATTTTTCCAAGCCTTTTATGAAAACTTTCTACAGATTCATTTCCTTTTATAGCCATTAATTTTTCAATTCTTTCCTGAACTTCTTTTTCAGCTTCTTCAAATGCCGGATGCGTTGTAGGAATTGCAGGGTTCCTGATTTCTCCGGCCATGTAATTGCTGATAGTGTAAGGGATTACAAAATATCCATCTGCCAATCCCTGCATCAACGCAGAGGCGCCAAGCCTGTTGGCACCATGATCGCTGAAATTGGCTTCGCCCAAAGAATATAATCCCGGAACGGTGGTCATTAATTCATAATCCACCCAAAGGCCACCCATTGTGTAATGTACGGCCGGATAAATTCTCATTGGAACTACATAAGGATTTTCCCCGGTGATCTTTTCATACATTTCAAAAAGATTACCATATTTTTCTTTGATCACTTCTTTGCCTAATTGTGTAATGGTTTCATCACTTTCATCTGCCATTCCTTTTTTATGCATCGCTTGTTTTCCATAGCGTTTTATCGCATCCGCAAAATCAAGGTACACGGCCATCTTTGTTGTTCCGACTCCGTAACCCGCGTCACATCTCTCTTTGGCGGCACGCGAAGCCACATCGCGCGGCACTAAATTTCCAAAAGCCGGATATCTTCTTTCCAGATAATAGTCACGGTCTTCCTGCGGAATGTCAACCGCTTTTCTTTTATCATCTTTATTTTTTGGCACCCATATTCTTCCATCATTTCTCAGGCTTTCGCTCATCAGCGTGAGTTTGCTTTGATGGTCGCCGGTAACAGGAATACAAGTTGGATGAATTTGTGTAAAACATGGATTGGCAAAATAAGCGCCTTTCTTATGCGATTTCCAGGCGGCGGTTACATTGCTGCCCATGGCGTTGGTGCTTAAATAAAACACATTTCCATAACCGCCGGAACAAATAAGCACTGCATTGCCAAAGTATCTTTCTAATTTTCCTGTTATTAAATTTCTTGCAATAATACCCCGGGCCTTGCCATCAATTTTTACAATATCATGCATTTCGTGACGTGAATACATCGTTACGTTTCCCAGAGAAACTTGCCTTTCCAAAGCGCTGTAGGCACCAAGCAATAATTGTTGCCCCGTTTGACCAGCCGCGTAAAAAGTGCGCTGCACCTGCGTTCCGCCAAAAGAACGGTTGCTTAATAATCCGCCATATTCCCGTGCGAAAGGAACGCCTTGTGCCACACATTGATCAATGATAGAATTACTTTCCTGAGCCAGTCGATACACATTTGCTTCACGCGAACGGTAATCGCCGCCCTTAACCGTTTCATAAAAAAGACGGAAAACAGAATCGCCATCATTTTGATAATTTTTTGCGGCGTTGATTCCGCCTTGCGCTGCGATGGAATGCGCACGGCGCGGACTATCCTGGAAACAAAATGCTTTTACTTTATATCCCAATTCGCCCAAAGTGGCCGCAGCAGAAGCGCCGGCAAGGCCTGTGCCTATTACAATGATTTCTAATCTTCGTTTATTCACCGGGTTCACCAAATTCAAATGGTCTTTATAATTGGTCCATTTCTGGCTGAGTTCTCCTTCAGGAATTTTTGCGTCTAAGCCCATACGTTAGTATTAAATATTTTATTCAAAAATTATTTCTTGGGCATTTCAAATTGTCGAGTGCGGACTAAAATTTGGGCGGTGGAGACAACGCCCACCGTGAGCGCCCCGGTTGGTGTCCACACCAACCGGCGAAAATTTGAAATGCCCCCATCATCTTTTGTACTTTTTTTACTCATTTAAAAATCGTTAAAATCTACTTTTTGACTTTTCACATTCACCATTGACCATTCATCATTGAAGCCATCCCGCCATAAACGCGACAGGCATTGAAGCAAACAAAATGCAAATGAAAAATGAATAAAAAATACCAATTCCTTTTACGATCGGCGTCCATCTTCTGTGATTGATTCCAAATGTTTGAAAGGCGCTTTGAAAGCCCTGCAACAAATGAAACAAAAGAGAAACCAATCCTAACATATACAAAACGAACCAAACAGGATTGGTAAAAACTTCTTTCATCTCCTGGTATAAATCAATTACAGGCCCGTTGAAATACAATTCATGTTTCGTGCTTGCCCAGAAATGATACAAATGCATTACAAGAAATAAAAGCAAAAAAGTTCCCAGCCAGCCCATGTAGCGGCTGTACCATTTGATTTCACGCGGAAAATTTTGTTTAAAATATTTTATTTTTCTTGCAGCCCTGTTTTGTTGCCACAACACAAGCCCTTGAATAATATGTAAAACAAAAACTGCAAATAGGCCTATTTCGAGAAACCTTACAAACCAATTGTGAAGCATAAAAGAAGCGGCCGTATTAAATGTAGCGCCATTATCATTATAAAAAATAGTGGCGTTTAAGGAAGCGTGCACAACAAGATAAATGATCAGAAAAAAACCTGTTAAACCCATTAAATATTTTTTTCCGATCGAAGAAGTGAACAACTGTTTCCATGTCATAAATCAGGAGTTAATAAAATTTTCAGATGAGCAAAAATACTACAGGAATATGAATTAAGAAGTATGAGTTGTGAAGTATGAGTTGTGAATTATGAGTTATGAATTATGAGATGAATTATGAGTTATGAGTTACGAATAGTTCCTCACATATCCCGCCACAGCTTCTACCCACGAAGGTTCTGTATTCAGGCATGGAATCATTGTAAAAGATTTTCCGCCGGCATCTGAAAAAATTTTTTTTCCCCTTATTGCAATCTCTTCTAAAGTTTCCAGGCAATCACTTACAAAAGCCGGGCACACGATCAATAAATTTTTGACTCCTTCATCCGGCAAATCGGCCAATCGGATATCTGTAAAAGGCGTTAGCCATCCTTTACCTAATCGCGATTGAAAAGAAATGCTGTATTTATTTTTAGGAATTTGTAATTTTTCAGCAACCAATTTCGTAGTGGTTCTTATCTGGTGCCTGTAACAATAGGCATGTGCGGGAGAATCCACTTCGCAACAGTTTTCCGTTTGCAAACAATGGCAACCTGTAACATCACTTTTTTTTATATGCCGCTCCGGAATTCCATGATAACTAAATAAAACCTGGTCGTATGATTTATCTAAAAAAGGTTTTATTTTTTGGCAAAGCGCTTCTATATAATGTGATTCATTATAAAAAACAGGAACAAATGAAAGTTTGAAAGAGTATTTATTTTTTTTATAAATTTCTTTTGCATATTCCATAGCAGTCTCATAGCTCGACATTGCATAATGCGGATAAAGCGGCAAAACGATGACTTCTTCGAGATTTGGGTTTTCTTCTAATAATGCCGCAAAAGCGGTCTCAGGCGAAGGATTTCCATAGCGCATCGCTATTTCAACAGAATCTATGATTTCTTTTTGCAAAGCACTTTGCAATTGTTTTGTATAAACAATCAAAGGTGATCCATCTTCTGTCCAAATTTTCTGATAAGCTTCCGCGGATTTTGCGGCGCGGAACGGAACGATAATTCCTTTTACAAGCAAGGCTCTCAATAGCCAGGGTTTATCAATAACCCGTTCGTCCATTAAAAACTGATTAAGGTATTTTTTGAGGTCTGAAACCTTTGTAGATTCGGGCGAACCGAGGTTCATCAATATAATACCTTTTTTAATTCCTGATACCATTTTTTTTAAAATATTTGCAAATGTAAGTTCTGCAAAAAACAAATTATTAATTGTTTTTTGTATTATTGACGAATTGAGAAAATAATAAATGCTTTCGTGACCAAGTAATGACGTTTTAAAAACATTTTAAAAATAATTTTGCCGGGCAAATGGATATTGCAAACGATACATATAATGACTCTCTAAATAATTTCTGTATTGTCGGGATCAATTATCGCAAAAGCGATATGGGAACCCGCGGTAAATTTTCTCTTACACCGGAGAAATCCCTTCTATTATTGAAACAAGCTGTTATTAAAAAAATTCCCGGGTGTCTTGTTCTTTCTACATGCAACCGCACAGAGGTTTACGGCTTGTGTCACGATTCCGGGGAACTGGTCGAAATGTTTTGTTCTAATACAAATAGTTCCTCAAAAGATTTTTTAAATTATGGATACACTTACCAGGGACTTGCAGCTATCAGCCATTTGTTCAAAGTAGCATCAGGATTGGATTCGCAGATTATTGGAGATTACGAAATTCTTTCACAGTTAAAGCAATCTGCTGTCATTGCAAAAGAAAATGGATGTATAAATAGTTTTATGGAAAGGGCCATAAATTATGCATTACAGGTTTCAAAAGAAATTAAAACAAAAACAAAACTAAGTTCAGGAACTGTGTCTGTTTCCTATGCTGCGATTGAAATAATAAAAGAAAAAATCAAAGACATTTACGGTAAAAAAATTCTATTGGTGGGTACAGGAAAATTTGGAAATCATATTGCTAAAAATCTACAAAATTACTTTCCTGGCAGTGATATTTCATTCATCAACAGAACCGATGAAAAGGCATCTGAATTAGCAGATTTGTATGGTGCAAAATTTATTTCTTACAAAAATTTATCCGCGGCATGTAATGATGCAGACATCATTATAGTAAGCTCGGCCGCCGCAAATTACACCGTTTTCGCATCATTTTTTGTTACAAAAAAATCACGATTGGTACTCGATCTTTCGGTGCCACAGAATGTCGACCCGGAAATAAAAAATATATTCGGCACAACTTTGTTGGACGTGGACGAGGTTTCGCTGGTTCTAAAAAAAACAATTTCGAAAAGGCAGGCGGAAATTCCTAAGGCATTAAAGATAATTGATGATACATTAAACAGCCTTGAAGGATGGCATCGCCAGCAGCTAAACAACCCTTCGCTGCGCAGAGTAAAATCCCAGCTAGCTCAATTAAATGAAGCTTATTTCAACCATGCTGATAATGAAGAAAAAATTCATCAAACAGTTTCTTCTCTTGCCATACAATTGAAAGACAAAAAAAATAAGGGTTGCCAATGTATAAATGCTTTGAACAGCTATCTTCAATTGAATGATGAAACAGGTAGTTAAAATAGGCACAAGGGACAGCCAACTGGCGGTCTGGCAAGCAACTCATGTGCAAAATCTCCTTAAAGAATTTGGTGTTCATTCGGAATTGATTTTCATTAAAAGCGAGGGTGATATAGATACAATAACTCCGCTTTATGAATTGGGCGTTCAGGGGATTTTTACTAAAACATTAGATGCTGCATTATTGAATAACCGGATTGATATCGCAGTTCATTCAATGAAGGATGTGCCTACAAAAATGGCCGAGGGAATCAGGCAGGCAGCAGTTTTGAAGAGAGCATCTTATAAAGATATTTTGGTTACTAAAGGAGAACAGAAATCAATTGCAGAAGAATTCAATTCTAATTCACCATTCACAATTCACCATTCACAATTTACCACTCACCATTCACCATTCACCGTCGCTACAAGCAGCATTAGAAGAAAAGCACAATGGCTGCATCGTTATCCAACAGATTGCATTGAAAATTTAAGAGGGAATGTAAACACTCGTTTGAAAAAATTGGAACATCATAATTGGGACGGCGCTATTTTCGCTGCGGCCGGCCTTGAAAGAATCAATCTTCGCCCGCAAAATTCAATTGACCTTGATTGGATGTTGCCGGCGCCTGCACAAGGCGCAATCATGGCTGTTTGCAGAGACAATGATAATCTTTCTTACGATGCCTGCCGGTTATTGAACGACGAACCAACGGCGATATGCACAAAAATCGAACGCGATTTTTTACGTGCTTTATTAGGCGGATGCTCAACGCCGATAAGCGCTTTAACGGTAATTGAAAATAATGTTATTATTTTCAAAGGAAATATTTGCAGCGTAGATGGAAAGAAAAAAATTGAAGTAGAGAAAAAAGTAGAATCAGAAAACAGTGATGAGTTAGGAACAATTGCCGCTCATGAATTATTGAAAAATGAAGATGCAGAAGAAATAATTTTTAATATCAGAAATGCCAAAAAGTAGAATTCACATATTAAGTACAAAGAAATTATTGTCTTCAATTATAGAACAGGCAAGAAACAAGGATATAGATATTATCGAGAAAGAATTTATTTCTATTAACCCAATCCTTACAAAAGAAAAATTGGAACAGGTAATGCCTGTTATATCAGATAAGAAAATTCCTTATGTAGTTTTTACAAGCGCAAACGCCGTTGATGCGGTTAAAAATTATTTGCATCACGGCGATACATGGTATGTGCCCAATTGGAATGTTTTCTGTTTGTCAGGCAAAACAAAAGATTCTTTACATCCTCATATTTCTCCAAAAAACATTATTGGAATAGCAGAAAATTCGTCAAAACTCGCACAAAAGATTATTGAATATGAAATAAAAGGAATTATTTTCTTCTGTGGTAATAAACGTAGAAATGAATTGCCGGATATTTTAAAAAAAGCAGGAGTGAAAGTTCATGAGATTGTAGTTTATGAAACTATAGAAACGCCAGATATTACAACAGAAAATTTGGATGGCATTTTGTTTTTTAGTCCGAGTGCAGTTAAAAGTTTTTTCTCCGTTAATCAGTTAAATAAAAAGATTATTTGCTTTGCAATAGGAAAAACAACTGCAGATGCAATCAAAGAATATACTGATAATAAAATTATAATAAGTGAATCCCCAACTCAGGAAATGATGTTGGCAACAATAAATTTCTATTACCAAAATTTTAATTGTTACAAATGAGTGAATTGAAGAATGATTTATTACTAAAAGCACTAAAAGGCGAAAAAGTAGACAGGCCGCCCGTTTGGATGATGAGACAAGCCGGAAGATATTTACCTGATTACATAAAATTGAGAGAGAAATATGATTTTTTTACCCGTGTACAAACCCCTGAACTTGCTGCGGAAATAACTTTGCAGCCAATACAACAGGTAGGCGTAGACGCAGCTATAATTTTTTCCGATATCCTGGTGATTCCACAAGCATTGGGCATGGAAGTCTTAATGGAAGAAGGCAAAGGCCCATTATTGCCGCATGTAATCAAAACGCAAAAAAATATTGATGATTTAGTTACAGGTAATATTGAAGAAAAATTGAGCTATGTAATGAAGGCAATATCATTGGCCAAACAGAAATTAAATGGCAGCGTTCCATTGATAGGATTTGCGGGCGCGCCTTTTACCATCCTATGCTACATGGTAGAAGGCAAAGGAAGTAAAACGTGGGAAAAAGCAAAACAATTTTGTTTTACTCAGCCTGAATTGGCTCATCAATTATTGCAAAAAATTACCAACTCCACAATCACATATTTAAAAGCGCAGGCAAAAGCGGGCGCTGATGTTTTGCAGGTATTTGATAGCTGGAGCGGCACATTAGGCCCGGCCGATTTCAAGCTTTTTGCACAACCTTATTTATTGCAAATTGTTGACGCGGTTAAAGATGATGCACCCGTTATTTTATTTCCAAAAGGAAGCTGGTATGCGTTAAAAGATTTAAGTGAAAGCGATGCATCCGGATTAGGAATAGATTGGTGCATTTCGCCAAAAGTAGCGAGGGAACTGGCCGGGAACAAAATAACTTTGCAGGGAAATTTTGATCCCGCTAAATTATTATTGCCAATCCCTGAAATAAAAAAAGCGGTAAAAGAAATGATTGATGAGTTTGGTGTTCAAAATTATATTGTAAATCTTGGGCACGGCATCACGCCAAATATTCCTGTTGAAAATGCAAAAGCTTTTGTGGATGCGGTCAAAGAATATGGCCTCCCCTAATCCCTTCAAAGGAAGGAAATAATAAATCTTATTTAAGAATATTTTTTAAAATGAACATTAAAGAAACATGGATAGAGTATATAGAAAAACTACAAAATAGCTTATGTAATGCATTGGAAGAAGCAGATGGAAAAGCAAAATTTATTGAAGATGCATGGCAACGAAACGAAGGCGGTTGTGGAAAAACAAGAGTCATCGCAAATGGAAATGTTTTTGAAAAGGGTGGTGTAAATACTTCAGTTGTTTTTGGCGATGTTACTGATTCAATGAAAACTCAATTAAAAATTGATGGGGCAAAATGGTTTGCCTGTGGATTAAGCCTGGTGTTGCATCCTTTAAACCCTTTTGTGCCAACAGTGCATTGCAATTACAGGATGTTTGAATTGTATAATGAAAAAGAAGAAGTAATTGACAGATGGTTTGGCGGCGGCACAGATCTTACACCTTATTATTTATTTGAAGAAGATGCAAGTTATTTTCACCAAACTTATAAAAATGTTTGTGATCAATTTGATCCAACTTTTTATCAATCTTTAAAAACAAATTGTGATAATTATTTTGTGAATGCTCACCGTGATAATGAACGCAGAGGAATCGGTGGTATTTTTTATGATTATCAAAGGCCAACACAACATCATGATGCAAATTTTTGGGTAAACTTCAGCGAAGCCTGTGGGAATGACTTTCTTACAGCCTATTTGCCAATTGTTGAAAAAAGAAAAAGTTACCGGTTCACGATTCACCATAAACATTGGCAGGAAATAAGAAGAGGGCGTTATGTGGAATTCAATTTAATTCATGACCGCGGGACTTTATTCGGATTGAAAACAAATGGCAGAACAGAAAGTATTTTAATGAGCCTGCCGCCAACTGCCCGGTTTGAATATGATTACCATCCCGAAAAAGGAAGCGAAGAAGAGAAGTTGTTGAAAGTATGTTTAACTCCAGCAGAATGGGTTTGAAAAGAAAGAATGATTTAACTCAAAAGAAAATTCGGTAATTAAAGTAAATTTAGTCCAGATCCCATAAATTCCCTTAAAAGAATATATTATGTATTTACAAAGAAGAAACCGTATCCTTCGTCAATCACCTTCAATCAGAAGCCTTGTATCAGAAACTATTATAACACCAAATGATTTTATTGCCCCGCTTTTTATCGAGGAAAGCGAAAATGTAGTTTTTGAGATTCCCTCAATGCCAGGTTATTACCGGCGTTCTTTAGACGGCACAATTAAAGAAGTGAAAGAATTATGGGGCATGGGAATTAAATGTGTGTTGTTGTTTATAAAAGCGCCCGATGAACTAAAAGACAATACTGGAAAAGAAGCATGGAATGATGAGGGGTTGATGCAACGAAGCATAACAGCAATAAAAAACGCAGTGCCTGAAATGCTTGTCATGACAGATGTTGCGCTTGACCCATATTCATGCTACGGCCACGATGGTATTGTTGAAAATGGTGAAATAGTAAATGATCCTACCGTAGAAGCATTGGTGAAAATGAGCCTAAGCCATGCCAAATCCGGCGCTGATTTTGTTGCGCCCAGTGATATGATGGATGGCCGCATTGGCGCTATTCGTGAAGCGTTGGAACAAAATAATTTTACAAAAACCGGTATCATGGCCTATAGTGCAAAATATGCTTCCTGTTTTTATGGGCCATTTAGGGATGCACTTGATTCTGCACCCGGATTTGGTGATAAAAAAACCTACCAAATGGATTTTTCAAATCGTAAAGAAGCAATAAAAGAAGCGATGATGGATGAAGAAGAAGGAGCAGATATTGTGATGATAAAACCTGCTATGGCTTACCTCGATATCATTCGTGAAGTTAAAAATAGTGTAGGCATACCCGTTAGTGCCTATCATGTAAGCGGTGAATATGCTATGATAAAGGCAGCATCAAAAATGGGCTGGATCAATGAAGAAAAAGCGATCATTGAAAGCCTTACTTCAATCAAGAGAGCCGGTGCGGATTTGATTGCAACGTATTTTGCAAAGGATGCGGTGAGGCTGTTGTCATGAAATAATGATTAACCAAATCATAAAAAACTATAATTCAGCTTTTCACAGCAATGATAATTTTTTAGTAATTTTTCATTTTACAAAAAGTATTTACTCAAAACGCAATGAGATTTTAAAAAATATTCGGAATGTTTACAGTAGCATTTCTTTACATGCTTTATTTGCAACTTAATTTTAGGAATGGAAAATAGTTATAAATGAATATTAGCAACAGCCAACAACTTTTCTCCCGTGCCCAGCTCTCAATACCCGGCGGAGTCAACTCTCCCGTTCGTGCATTTAAAAGTGTGGGCGGCACTCCATTATTTATAAAATCTGCGAAAGGCTCTTATCTTTTTGATGAAGACGGAAATAAATACATTGACTACATCAATTCGTGGGGCCCTATGATCCTCGGCCATGCTTACGAGTCTGTCGTAAAAGCTATAAATGAAAAAGTTATGGACTCTACTTCTTTTGGTGCGCCTACCAAATTAGAAGTTGAAATGGCGGAGCTTATAAAAAGTATGGCGCCCAATGTGGATCTCATCCGCATGGTGAGCAGCGGCACAGAAGCCTGCATGAGCGCTGTGCGCCTGGCAAGAGGATATTCCGGTAGAAATAAGATCATCAAATTTGAAGGTTGCTATCACGGTCATGCAGATTGCTTTCTAGTGAAGGCGGGAAGCGGAGTTGCTACATTAAATATTCAAACAGTTCCAGGCGTAACAAGCGGTGTCACCAGAGATACTCTTATTTCACCTTATAATAATTTGAGTGCAGTAGGAAAATTAATTGAAGAAAACAAAGGGCAAATTGCAGCAATAATAATCGAACCTGTTGCCGGCAACATGGGCTGCATCCCTCCTCTACCCGGATTCCTGGAAGGATTGCGAAAACTTTGCAATGAAGAAAATATTGTTTTCATTCTTGATGAGGTGATGACTGGGTTTCGTTTAGCGCCAGGTGGTGCACAGGAAAAATTAAACATCAATGCTGACCTCGTAACCTATGGCAAAGTGATTGGCGGAGGTTTACCTGTCGGAGCTTTTGGAGGAAAAAAAGAAATCATGGAACATATTGCTCCATTGGGAAATGTTTACCAGGCGGGCACATTGAGTGGTAATCCAATTGCCATAATAGCAGGATTCACTATGTTGAATGAATTAAAACACAATCTATCTATTTATAAAGAACTTGAGGAAAAATCTTTGCAACTTGAAAAAGGAATGAACGCAATTTTTGAAGATAAAAAAATTTCACATCGCATTAACCGCGTAGGAAGTATGATCAGCCTCTTTTTCGTTGATCACGAAGTAATCGATTTTGAATCAGCTTCAGGCACTAACACAAAAATATTTAATAAGTTTTTTCACCACATGCTGAATCGGGGGATCTATCTACCGCCCTCGGCTTATGAAAGCTGGTTTGTTAGCAATGCGCTAACTTCAGAAGATATCGGGAATACACTGAAAGAAATGGAAAATTTTGAACCGTGAAATTCTAATTCTTCTTTATTTTTTTATTTGAGGCCTTCGCTATTTTATTGAAGTCTATCGCAAGGCCAATCCAATAATCAAAATCTTTTTTGGATTTTATCCCGTCTTCGTTTACGTAAACATATCCTTTGTATTCATGGCCTTTCATTATCACGGTTTCACAATTTTTTCTTTTGATCACCTCATCATGGATTGTTGGATCAATGCGGCACATAATTCTGTCATCGCCAACGCTGATGCACATTTTATCATCAACCATAAAAGTTATGCCCCGAAACATTTTTTTCTCCTCCACTTTCGTTAAATGGCGGAGCGCTTCTCGTACCCGGATGGTCAATTTTTCATTGTAAGCCATAATAAAAATCCATTTTAGTTCTTTGTAAATTCATGAAACCTCATTCTGATATAAATGATTATCTAAAGATAAGAAAACTACTTTTTCAGCTTTCACATCTTCACATTCGCCCTGGGTACAATGTCAAATAAACCTCAAATGCCATTGGATTTTTTCCATACAAATTATTCAATCTTTTGTCTTAAATGGGTTAATTGACCAAATGGTTTTTGGCTTGCACAGCTAATATTGTTACCTTCTGAAACTTTAAAGTACTTACAGAAGTATTGAAAATAATCATATCGGTATTGAGTTTTTGATAATGATGTTCCGCTGCCGCATTCTACGCCGCCATTGATAACATTCACTGTTGCACCAAAACCTGGCATTCTTCCTTTTAGCGAATCACCGGCATTAGGGATCCATTTGCCAACCATTATATCATGGCACGAAGGTTTTGGAAATTGCGGAGTCATCCAAAACCATAAAGCTGATGTGAAAGACAGTACCGGATCTTTTGATAATAATTCAGGATGTTGCAGCAAGCTGTCTTTGCTACCAAACCAGGCTTCACTAAATTGTCCGTAATTATAATTCCAGGTCAATTGTTTTGGTCCGCGACCGAAATAATATTTGCCACCCACCCCCGGATAATTTTTCTTCGATGTATCGTTATAGAAATTATTTTTATTATTATTTTCTTCTAAAAAATAAAGTCCCCACTTAAAATAGCCGCCTGGTGCGGTTTGCCAGCCTCCGCTTGTTTCCTGGGCAATATTAGCGAGGAAAGCTGAAAGCTCTCTTTTTTGAATTTCTTTATCACCTTCCGAAAGAAAAGAAGGAAACAATTTTGCGGCAGCTACAAATGTTTTGAAAGAATAAAAATCAGGATTATGGTTTAAAGAATCTTTCAATCCTATCCCATATCTGCTAGGAAATAATTCATTCCATTCTTTTTCGTCCAGATATTTTGTGACATTCGTTTTGTTGGTATTCTTTAATGACTCCTTCAATGGCTTTGGCAAAGATTGTTGGCCACATCCTAAATTGGCATGCAATAGAAAAAAAACAAAAACAGATAAAAGAGCTTTCATAATAGTATGGTGAATTTCATCAAATCAATGCTACTGCTTTGTACCCGGCTTTTTCAACGGCTTTTATTACATCACTTTCATCCAGTTCATCAGATGTAACGCTTAAAATTTTTTTAGGATCAAGCGTGTCCACCTTCCAATTATTTTCTCCAAATTCCCTATTCAATACCGGCGATACTTTTGCAATGCAGGAGCCGCACATGATGTTTGTTTTTAATTGTATAGTTTTCATTTGTTAATTTTTTTATTGTAAAATAACCATTACAAAAATTAGATAAGTAACAAAATTCTGAATTAACTTTTTTATAATTCCTGGTTTTTGATTTATAATTTTTTCCCCTTCAATCTCAAACTATTACTCACAACGCTTACAGAACTCAATGCCATAGCGGCTCCCGCGATCATTGGGTTTAGTAAAAATCCATTAAAAGGATATAATATTCCTGCTGCAATTGGTATTCCAATTAAGTTATAAATAAATGCGAAGAATAAATTTTGCCTGATGGCAGCAACGGTATAATGGGATAGCCTAATCGCTTTTGGAATTTTTGAAAGGTCTGATGATATGATGGTAATCTTAGCAACATCCATCGCGATATCGCTCCCTTGTCCCATTGCTATGCTAACGTCTGCTTGCGCCAAAGCATTACTGTCGTTGATTCCATCGCCCACCATGGCAACTATTTTTCCCTGCTGTTGCAATTCCTTTACAAAATCAGCTTTTTGCGCAGGCAATACTTCCGCTTTGAAATTTTTGATTCCAACTTGCTCCGAAATCGCTTTTGCAGTTTTTGCATTATCGCCTGTTAGCATGTAAACTTCTATCCCTTCATCCTGCAATTGACGAATGGCCTCTTTTGATGTTTCTTTTACTTTATCAGCAATGGCAATTACAGCAAGTGTGTTGCTTTCATCAGAAAAGTAGATAACTGTTTTGCCCTCGCCAAGCCATTTATCAGCGGCTGTTTTTATGGCATTATCGATTGAAATTTTATTGTTTATTAAAAGAGATAAATTCCCTACAAAGAATGTTTTATCATTGACAATTGCTTTTGCGCCAAAGCCGGTAATGCTTTCGAAATGATTCACCGGTAAATTTCTTTTTTCTACAAAATGGCTTACCACAGCCTCGGCCAAAGGATGTTCCGATTGCATTTCAATAGATACTAACTGAGATAAATATTGCTCATCATTATTCAACCAAAGTATATCCGTAACAACAGGTTTTCCCTGGGTAATGGTTCCTGTTTTATCCAGAATAATCGCATTTATTTTTTTAGATAATTCAAGGCTTTCAGCATCCTTAATCAATATTCCATTTTCGGCGCCTTTACCAATCCCCGCCATGATAGCGGTAGGCGTGGCCAAACCTAACGCGCACGGACACGCGATAATCAAAACTGTCACTAACGCAAGCAATCCATGCGTAACTCCATTATTACCTCCAAAAATTAGCCAAACAATCATACTCAAAATAGCAACAGCAATCACAACGGGAACAAATATTCCCGCGATTTTATCAACCAATTTTTGGACAGGCGCTTTGCTTCCCTGGGCTTGTTGCACCATCTGTATGATGTGCGCCAATACGGTATTTCCGCCTACTTTATCAGCAGTAAACTGAAAGCTTCCTTTCTGATTAATCGTTCCGGCAAATACATTATTCCCTTTTGATTTTTCCACAGGAATTGGTTCACCGCTGATCATACTTTCATCGACAAAAGAATTTCCCAAATTCACCTTCCCATCGACTGCAATTTTTTCTCCGGGCTTTACTAAAATAATATCGCCCACTTTTAAATTAGCAATATTTATTTCCATTTGGTGGCCGCCCTCATGGACTATGGTAACTGTTTTTGGCTGCAAGCCCATCAATTTTTTTATGGCTGAAGAAGTATTTCCCTTCGCTTTTTCTTCCAACATTTTTCCCAATAAAATAAATGCGATAACCACACCTGCAGCTTCAAAATACACATGTGGCGTGATGCCTCTACTCAACCAAAACTGCGGATACAAAATATTAAAAACACTAAACAAATAAGCGATACCTGTACTCATTGCCACCAAGGTATCCATGTTGGCAGAACGGTGTTTCAATTGTTTCCAGGCATTTATAAAAAATTGTCTTCCAAAAACAAACACAACAGGCGTTGCCAAAATCCACATAATATAATTGGCATAAGGCATAGTCATAAAAAACATTCCGATAATTAACAATGGAATGGATAAAATTATAGAACCGTAAGTTTTGATTTTTAATGAATGAAATCTTTTCCCATGCAAATCTTCCAACGCATCTTTTGCCTCTTCGCTTTCATCAATCATTAAATCGTAACCTACACTTTGCAACGCAGTTTTGAATATTTCAGGATTGGTAAGGGTAGGAATATATTCTATGCTGGCGGTCGCATTCGCATAGTTAACAGCAACGTTTACTACCCCTTTAATATTTTCCAAAGTACTTTGCGAAGTTACAGCGCAGGAAGCGCAGCTCATGTTTAGAACAGGGAAAGATCTCTTTACCGTATCTACATCGTAACCTAATCCACGTATAGCTTTTACAGCATTTGGTATCACTTCAAAATTACCATTTGTATTAATGATGGCATTGTTATTATTCAGTTCTACTTTATGTGATTTAATGCCTTCGACTTTATCTAATCCTTTGTCAACTATCAAAGCGCAATGCTCACTTTCTAAGCCTGATAAGGGCAAATCAATGGTATTATTTTCGTTCATCTTCTATTCGATTTTGTGAATACAAATTTCGGATGAATGTTTTTCTTCCGGTTATATCCTCTTGTGAAAGATGTATATTTTGATGAATAGAAATAAAATGGATTGCAATCCTAAAGTGAATCAATTGGCTTCCTGTGCAAAGCACCCAAAGATTTAAATTGTGTAGGAGTCATTCCGGTTATTTTTTTAAATTGTCCGGAAAGATGTTGCGTGCTGCTGTATCCAAGATTGAAAGCTACCTGGCCTAATGACAGTTGATTGTAGATAAGCCATTCTTTAGTTTTTTCGATTTTTTGCAGAATAAAAAATTGTTCAATTGTGATGCTTTCCACTTCAGAAAATAATTTGCTGATAGAAGAATAATCTTTGAAAATATTTTGAGACACATATTTAACGATGCTAAAATGTTCCTCAATATTTCCTTCCTGTACTTTTTGTATCAGCAAGTTTTTTATTTTTTCTATCGACTGTGTTTTTTGATCGTCTAACAACTCAAAACCTACTTTTTTAAGATTTTCTGAAAAGGTGTGCAGTTGTATTTTTTCAGGAATTTTTACTAATCCAATTTCTCCAAGGCCGATATATTTTGCTTCAAGCTTACTTTCTTTTAAGATTTGCTCAACACTCATAATGCAGCGCGGACAAACCATGTTCTTAATAAAAAGTTTCATGATAATCAAGAACTGAAATTTTGAATTATTTACTGCGCATCGTTTTTAATACTTCTGTCCATTTCAACAATTCCTGCAAAAGTGTTTCAACTGATTTATCAGCTTCAGGGTCAGGAACGAACTTTCCATTTTCATCAATATGTTTTGCGAAAAAAGGCAGATTTACACCTTCAGCCAGCGGCATCATTTTAGCAGCGGTAATAACCTGTTTACACATTTGCGCTGATCTCGTGCCTGCAGAAACGCCTCCATAGCTAACAATGCCTACAGGTTTATAGTTCCATTCTTTGTAAAGAAAATCAATTGCATTCAATAATGTTGGCGGTACACTATAATTATATTCAGGAATTATAAAAACAAAAGCATCAGCGGCATCGATGCTTTTACTCCATTCTTTAGTGTGCTCTTTAGTATATTGTTGCAACCTCGGATGATTTGGCTCGTCCAAAAATGGAAGGTTGATTTTTGCCAGGTCTAATACTTCGACATTAAACGCTGCATCTTTTTTTGCAATTTCATTAAACCAATTGCCTATTGAAATTCCTTTTCTGCCTGGCCTTGTGCTGGCAATAATAATTTTTAGATTGTACATATTTTTTAATTCGGTTTCATTAAGAATAAAACCAAATCTACAAATGTCTTACCAGAATTTATTTTTAAAGAAATGGCATTGCAAAAGAGATTTGACAACTTTTGAAAGTCGTCAAATCTTTTATTGATAAACTCTTACATAATCAACGATCATCCTTTGAGGGAAAACTGTTGTGCCGTCAGGATTGCCGGGCCAGTTGCCGCCTACAGCCACATTCAGAATAAAAAAGAATGGATTATCAAAAGGATAGTTTCCGTTAACATCAGATTTATTTCCTGTAAAATATTTATTATTATCTACGTACCATTCAATTTTAGAGTTGTTCCAAACAATACTGAACACATGAAATTTTTGAGAAAAATCTTCATAAGCCAACACGTAATCTTTACCGATGTGTGTATCGTTGCCTCCATCTGACCAATGCATGGTACCATAAACTTTATTGGGTTCATGGCCGAGTAATTCCATCATATCTATTTCACCGCAAGCTGGCCATGGCGTATTTGAAATATTGCTTCCCAGCAGCCAAAGCGCCGGCCATATTCCTTTTCCTTTAGGAAGTATTGCACGGATATCTATTCTTCCATAAGTAAATTCTCTTTTCCCCTTTGATTCTATTTTTGCCGAAGTATAATTTTCAGAACCAAGAGTTTCGCTTCTGGCTTCCATTACAAGGTAACCACCTTTAGTGACGAACAAATTTTTAGAGCTGCTGGTATAATTTTCCAATTCATTATTTCCCCATCCGCCGCCGCCGGTGTCAAAGCCCCACGAAGAAGGATCAAGTGTTTTACCATTGAATTCGTCGCTCCATTTTAATGAAAGTCCCGGGTAGCTTGCAGGTGCAACGTAGCCAGAATCATTGACCGGAAGATAGGTGCCATCACAAAGAATAGTCCCGGTTCCCTTTCCGGTTCCATTTAGTGTTGCGTTCACCGGATTACTTAATTGTATGTAAAATATTTTTGTCGCGTCGCAAGCTATCGCCTCTCACAGGAATATCAATAGAAACGCTGTTCTGATTTGCAGGAATGGTTACGATACCAGACGTTGGTGTGTAATCCTTTGCTGTAGCGGATCCATCAACGGTTGTATATTTCACCGTAATTTCTTTTGCAGAAAGATTATCAACACTTATGGTAAAATGAAAGTTAATTGTTGCACTGTTATCCCTTTCCTGCTGCACATCTGTGATATTGAGTAAAACAGTCTTAGGCACAACAGGATTCGTATTATTGGTTTTTTTTCCGCAAGCACTTAATGTAGTTATGAAAAAAAATATGGCAATGAATTTCATTTTTTTTTATTTTATTTTCTCCGATAATCACGGACGAAATATTTATTGTAAAAGGTTTTTTGCTTTGTTCATCATGAAGTATAATAAAATAATTTTTCATGAAAAACTATTTTTTGGGTTATCTGAGCAAACAATTTTAAATAAATTGTAATGAAAGATTATTCGATTACACATTATCCAATTCAAACACCGTAATCTCTGCCAAAATCCCTACCCGGCCAGGATAACCGATAAATCCAAAACCGGGATTCACATATAATTTCTGCTTTCCTTCTTCATAAAGCCCGTCCCATTCTTTGTAAACGTATTGCACCGGGCTCCATTTAAAACCAGGGATTTCAACGCCAAACTGCATTCCGTGAGTGTGGCCGCTGAGTGTGAGGTCAACATCACTGTAATCCGGGCGCACCTGCGCATCCCAGTGACTTGGGTCGTGGCTTATTAAAATTTTAAATGGATATTTTTCAGTTCCTGCATAAGCTTTTTTCATATCTCCGTATTTAGGAAAGCGCGCTTTATTGCTCCAGTTTTCTATTCCGATCAATGCGATTTGCTCGCCGCCTTTTTCAAAAACCACATGCTCATTCATCATCAAATTCCAACCTAAATCTTTATGAACTTTCGCAAGATCAATCAAATTCTGGCTCTTGGAAACGCCATTATAAGGCCAGCTCACATAATCTCCATAATCATGATTACCGAAAGTAGAATACACGCCCATCGGCGCATTTACCTTGCGGAAAACATCCATATAATCCTGCATTTCGGTGGCGCGGTCGTTCACCAGGTCTCCGCTAAAAATAATAATATCTGCATTTTGAGCAATGATTTTTTCCACGCCATGAATTACGGCTTTTTTGTTCATAAAACTTCCGGAATGCACATCACTGAAATGTACGATTTTCAATCCTTTAAAAGAAGCAGGCAAATTATTAAAGGATAATTTTATTTTTCTTAGCTGATAATTGTATTTATTACTATATCCATAAATAAAGCTTCCGAAAAGAGAAGTGCCCGCCGCTAAGCCAAGCCAGCTAAGGAATACAGATCTGCTGATGCCTTCGTCATTCATTTGCGAAGCTTCTGTATTGGAAAATAATAATTTTCCCGCGCCCCATTGAATTAATCTTCTTACATCATCGGCTAAAAAAAATACTACAGATATAAATTGTGCCAGGAACAAACCGATGACAGTTGCAAAAAGATACGTTCTTACTTTTTTTGGTAGAAATTCCGGTCCGGTAAAAATAAAAATTAAAAATCCGATTACTGCCAGGATAGAAACGATCCAGTATACAGAAAAAATAATAGTTTTTGTTTTTGATGTAGCGGAATGGCTTACCGTTTTTATCGCCAGAAAAACATACATGTCAAGTAAAAGCATGATCACAACTACAATAAAAGCGCCTAATGGTGTCCTCATAAATTATAAAAAATATTTTATTAAATAAAATTAAAAAACTATAAATTCACTTATTTGGTCTTCAATTAATCGTAAAGTTTCTTTATCTAAATGACTGTTTTCATCCAATAATTTATCAATTACGGAGATGGGTAATTTATTATAATGCACATTCATTTTTAAATAATGTAAACAATCTGCAAGATGATCCATTCCCCTCAAATTGCCCGCCCTTCCCGTAGCTACACCTGTAAGCAATGCTTTTTTATATTGCCACGAACTTCTGATATCGCTGTTATCAATTAGTGTTTTCAATACGCCGGGGTAAGAGCCATTGTATTCCGGAATAATAAAAATGAATTTTTTTGTTGGAATTAAAATCTCTTTTTCAATTTTCAGAATCTCAGGCGATCTGTGCAACACATCTACATTCACCAAAGAAAATACCGGCGCCTCAATATTTTTTTCTTTTAATATCCTTTGGTATTCTTTAGCTACTTTTTCCGTATGGCTCCCAACGCGGTTGGTACCGCTTATGATCGTGTACATTTTATAAAATTAAAATTCTTTTTTGCAAAAAAATAATTTGATAGAAGAATTTAGCTCAAAACCTTTCATCAATTGTTATGCGGTAATTATACCTAATAATTAAATTTGCAAATCTCAAAACAAAAAGTGTTTTTCCAAATTTGCTTTAAAAAGTTTCTAAATACACATTCTGGCTTTTTAAAAAAACATCAAACTCATGTTAAAAGTAGTTTATCATTGAGGTTAATGATTAATGTTTATTTTAGCGGCAATATGAAATACACCAGGAAATAATATATGGCAAAAATAATAGGAATTGCAAATCAGAAAGGCGGCGTAGGAAAAACAACCACAGCTATAAATCTTGCGGCAAGCCTTGCTGTGCTTGAGTTCAAAACTTTATTGGTAGATGCTGATCCTCAGGCGAATAGTACGACTGGCGTTGGCTTTGACCTGCATAATGTAACCACAGGCGTTTATGATTGCATGGTAAATGAAACTCCTGCTAAAGATGTGATTTTGAAAACTGAAATTCCTTATCTTGATCTGATGCCTTCGCACATTGACCTGGTGGGCGCTGAAATAGAAATGATCAATTATCCTGATCGGGAAACGGTGCTTAAAAAAATTCTGAATGAGATTCGGGATCAATATGATTTTATTATAATTGATTGTTCTCCCTCTTTGGGTTTAATTACTGTAAATGCGCTTGTTGCCGCAGATAGTGTAGTAGTGCCTGTCCAGGCAGAATTTTTTGCGCTTGAAGGTTTGGGAAAATTACTAAACACTATCAAAATTGTGCAAAACCGTCTTAATACTGATTTACAGATCGAAGGGCTTTTGATGACAATGTACGATGGAAGATTACGTTTGTGTAACCAGGTAGTAAACGAAGTGCGTCACCATTTTGAAGAATTGGTTTTTAACACTATCATTCATCGAAACACACGCCTGAGTGAAGCTCCAAGTTTTGGTAAGCCTGCGATTTTGTACGATGCCGATAGCAAGGGAGCTATTAATTATTTGAATCTTGCAAAAGAAATTTTGCAAAAGAATAATATGACCAGGATGAATCAAAAAGAAAAGATATTGGAACATCCTTAAAAAACTTCTTCAGTAGAAATAAATAAAATGAGTACTCCCAATAGAAAAGAAGCATTAGGAAAAGGAATCCGGTCGCTGTTGCAAAATATTGATACTGATCTTTCTGTTACGGAAAAAAACCTGATGAAGGAATCGCCGGAAAAGGCAAGTGTAACCAATGTGCGCATTCCTCTCAACCTGATAGAGGCCAATCCCGGGCAACCACGCCATGATTTCAATGAAAACGCATTGAGTGAATTAGCCGCATCTGTAAAAATGCACGATATCATTCAACCGCTTACGGTTAGTAAATTAATCAATGGAAAATATAAAATCATTGCAGGCGAAAGAAGATATCGCGCGGCAAAAATTGCAGGCCTGACCGATGTTCCGGTGTATATAAGAGAAGCCAACAATTCTAAAATGCTGGAACTCGCTTTACTGGAAAATTTGCAAAGAGAGGACCTCAATGCGATAGAAATCGCCTTGAGTTACCGTCAATTAATGGAAGAACTTGATTATTCACAGGAGCAACTGGCAGAGCGTATGGGAAAAGAAAGAAGCACTGTCACCAATTACGTCAGGCTTTTAAAATTGCCGCCTGATATACAGGCTGCAGTAAGAAACGGAAAAATAAGCATGGGCCATGCAAGAGCGTTGATCAATGTAGATGTGGTGGACAAACAGCTTTATATTTTTAATGAAATAAAAGATAAAGAACTTTCTGTGAGACAAACCGAAGATTTGGTTAGGAAAATGTATACACCCGGAAAAACTACTGTTAATAATCCTGTAAAAACCTCGCTACCGCCGTCTTTGAAAAAAATTGAAGATAATTTAGCATCTCATTTTAGCACAAAAGTGAAAATGACTCATAGTAAAACAGGAACTGGTAGCATCACGTTTGATTATTTTTCAATTGAAGAATTAAGCTCACTCTTAGACAAGATGCAGGTTTCGGTGGAATAAATTATGCACAAACGCTTATTATATTTTACGGCCTTGCTTTTCCTATCTTTTTTATCGGGAATGAAATTATTTGCCCAGGTAACAAAAGATTCTTTGCCTCAAAAAAAAATAGATACTTCAATTACAAAAACTAACCCCGTTACCGACAGTTCACGTAAAAATTTATTTGCCCAGGACACTGCTGTAAAAAATAAATATAATCCAAGAGTGGCCACTTTGCGGTCGCTGATCCTGCCCGGATGGGGCCAGGCATACAATAAAAAATATTGGAAAATCCCTATCATTTATGGAGCGCTAGGAGTTACTGCGGGCGTTTTTTTATACAATTTAAAAACTTATAAGCTTTTGCGCCAGGCAGTTATTTACCGTTCATCGGGCGATACTAATCAACTTCCTTTAGTTGATCCCCAATTTCAGGGGCTTACTACAGAATCTCTCCGTATCTATAGAAATGCCTACAGACAAAATATTGATTATTCTGTGTTGGTTTTTCTCGTTTTCTGGGGTGTCAATATTGTGGATGCCACTGTGGACGCCCATCTCAAGGCTTTTGATGTGAGCCCGGATATTGGGATGAAAATTCGTCCCGGGTTTAATTATGCAACAAACAGCGCTGGGCTTTCTTTAGTATTTTTTGTAAAGGATAAAAGTTCAAAACGATTGTTGCCACTTCCTTAAGAGAGCATATTTCTGATAAGTCAAAATATAGAAATTCTACATTTTCATATTACTGGTTTGTATTTCTGATTTTTTATTTCTGATATTATATTCTTTATTGCTGAAGATGAAATCGTTTATTCAGTTATTATTATTTTTACATTTTCCAATTTTTCATACTATGAATATCGCATTGATTGGCTACGGCAAAATGGGAAAAGCCATTGAAGAAATCGCTTTGCAAAGAGGGCATGATATTGTCTTGCGCATTACCGATGAAAACTTAATAGATTTTACAAAAGAAAATATCAAAAAAGCGGAAGTGGCTATTGAATTTACGAATCCCCAAAGCGCTGCAGATAATATCTTTTTTTGTCTTGATCAAAATATTCCAGTTATTTCCGGCACTACGGGATGGCTATCACAATTAAGAATGATTGAAGAAAAATGCAAAGAAGTAAACGGCAGTTTTTTATATGCAAGCAATTTTAGCATAGGTGTAAATATTTTTTTTGAATTGAATAAAAAATTAGCGGCGCTTATGAAGTCGCATCCTGGTTATGAAATTCAATTGGAAGAAATTCATCATACTCAAAAAAAAGACGCACCAAGCGGAACTGCGATTACACTTGCAGAACAGATTATTGATTCGTCATCTGAAAAAAATAAATGGGTAAACAATATTCAGGAAAATAAGAATGAGCTTTCAATAATCAGTAAAAGAACAGATGAAGTTGCAGGAACACATTCTGTGAAATATTTTTCTTTGATTGATGATATTGAGATTATTCATACCGCACATAGCAGGAAAGGTTTTGCGCAAGGTGCCGTGCTCGCTGCTGAATATATTGCAACAAAAAAAGGGATTTTTTCAATGAAAGATGTTTTAGGATTTTAGATCAAGCAACCAAAACCGCAACACAGTTATAGCTGGGTTTAGTGCAAAAAAATACTGCCTTAAATTTCGCTTTTAAGGCAGTACATTTAGATATTTATTTTATTAAAATCAGAAATTATAAGCAAGGCGAAGATTGACAGAGCCTAGATTACTACCACTTTTGCTCATTGCAAGATATTTTATAGAGGCGTCAAAATTACGACTGAAATAATATCCCAAACTTGGAGCATAAGCAAATGCACCGCCTCCGCCTTTGGTAAAAATTCCATAACCCAACTGGCCGTGAGCATACGCTTTTTCTCCTAAATTGAATTTCACACCTCCTAATAAAGGAATAGCACCAAAATTACCCCCACCCAAAGATGATTTAACTGAATAATTTTCATAACCTGCGCTGGCAGTAATCTTTGTAGTGGAAGCTACGGCGAAATCCGCCTGCAAATCTACACCGTAGGCAAAGGAATAACCAGTGGTAGTGGGAATACCGGCATTAACTCCAAGGCTTAACATGCTTGATTTCGAAGTACTTTGAGCTTGTGCGGCAGCTGTTGAAAATGCAATAACGGCAACTGCAAAAATTAATTTTTTCATAATTTGTTTTTTTTGATAATTATTAATGATTAGTAAATAGTGAAACTTATTTCAGGGCACAAATATCAAATCATATTACTATTTATAAAATTTTATCTATTTTTTTAACTTTTCTTTCAAATTTTCCATCATGTCAGAAGTCATTGTAGCAAGATCATATTTAGGCTTCCAACCCCAGTCAGAATTGGCTACTGAATCATCAATACTTTGCGGCCAGCTTTCAGCGATTTGCAATCTGTAATCGGGTTTGTATTCCATTGTAAAATCAGGGATATGCTTTTTGATCTCTGCTGCAATTTCCCTTGGTGAAAAGCTCATCCCCGAAATATTATAGGACGTGCGCACTGAAATTTTATCAACATCCGCGTTCATTAATTCAATAGTAGCCCGGATCGCATCGGGCATATACATCATTGGCAGAAAAGTATCTTCTTCCAGAAAGCAGATATATTTATTTTCGTCTATGGCTTCATGAAATATTTCAACAGCATAATCGGTAGTGCCACCACCGGGCTCACTTTTATAGCTTATTAAACCGGGATAACGTAAACTACGAACATCAAGCTGGTAGCGGTGATTGAAATAATTGCACCAGAATTCACCGGCATATTTACTAATTCCATAAACAGTACTTGGCTCTATAATTGTTTGTTGCGGGCAATTTTTTTTTGGAGAAGTTGGACCAAAAACCGCAATGCTGCTTGGCCAATAAATTTTGTGAATATGCTCATCTTTCGCAATCTCCAAAACGTTTAAAAGGCTTTGCATATTCAAGTGCCAGGCAAGGTTGGGGTTTTTTTCACCCGTGGCAGATAAAATCGCTGCGAGTAAATATATCTGCGTAATATTTTGCCTTATTACCTGAACATGAAGCATTTCTTTGTTCATCACATCAAGGCTTACGTAAGGCCCGGTGCCTTTCAGCAAAGGATTTTCTTCTCTTAGATCAGAGGCGATAACGCTGCTTCCGCCAAATATTTTTCTAAGTTCCAGTGTGAGTTCTACGCCTATCTGGCCACAGGCGCCGATTACCAATATTTTTTCTTTTATCATTATTGATTTTTATTAAAAAGGTTGAGAAAATAAAAAGGAAGAAAACAATGGGATAAACGATTTTATAGAAAATCATAATAAAGTTATCAGATTATTTTTCCATCTTTCATGTGCAAAATCCTGTCGCTCATTTTGGCGAGCTCTTCATTGTGTGTTACTATCAAAAATGTTTGTTGGAAACGATTTCTTAAATCGATAAATAAATTATGCAACTCTTTCGCATTGGCAGAATCAAGATTCCCTGTGGGTTCATCGGCCATCACAACAGATGGATTATTGATCAATGCTCTTGCTACGGCAACTCTTTGCTGCTCTCCGCCTGAAAGTTCTCCGGGCTTATGGTCGCCACGATCTTTGAGGTTAAGCAATGCTAACAGGTCAACAGCCCGCTCTTCCACTTCCTTATTTTTTCTTCCGGCAATCCATCCGGGAACACAAATATTTTCCAACGCTGAAAATTCAGGAAGTAAATGATGAAACTGAAAAACAAAGCCTACATGTTTATTTCTGAAAGCAGCCAGTTTTTTTCCTTTAAGCTGGCTCACATTTGTGTCATCAAGATAAATTTCACCTTTATCTGCTTTATCCAAAGTGCCGAGAATGTGTAGCAGCGTGCTTTTACCAGCTCCTGATGACCCTGCAATGCTTACAATTTCACCTTTTTTAATTTGTATATCAACTCCCTTTAAAACAGGTAGTGTGCCATAATTTTTATAAATGCCTGCGGCGTTTAACATGATTAAATGTAAGTGTAAAAAATAATGTGAACACAAAAAAAATATAAAAATCGATATGCAAAACAATTCATTAAAAAGTTTTATCAGAATAAATAAAAGGTTACAAAAACAATATTTGGTTTTCCCGATTTAACTTTTACATTTGCGGAAATTTAGAAAACTACTTTTCCGCTTATATAACAAACCTAAACGAAATAATTATATGTTCTGGACCTTAGAATTAGCCTCGCACCTCGAAGAAGCTCCATGGCCTGCGACCAAAGATGAATTGATCGATTACTCTATCCGAAGCGGCGCACCGATCGAAGTAGTTGAAAATCTTCAGGAGTTGGAAGATGAAGGCGGAGAAATTTATGAAAGCCTTGAGGACATCTGGCCTGATTATCCCAGCCAGGAAGATTTTTTCTTTAATGAAGATGAATATTAGTTCAGGGTTTAGAGAGAATTGAGATTAGAACTTGACAATCACTTTCAAAAATATTTAAAAAAAACCGCTCAAAACTGTGGGCGGTTTTTTTATTCCCTTAGTAGTTAGGGCATTATTTTTCCATCTGCTCAATCACACCTTGTGTAACACCAGTGAAAGAAAATCCACCATCGTGGAAAAGATTTTGCATCGTAACATATTTAGTAAAATCACTAAAAAGTGTAACAATATAATTAGCGCAATCTTCTCCGGTCGCGTTTCCGAGCGGGCTCATTTTTTCAGCATAATTTATAAATCCGTCAAACCCTTTTACGCCGCTGCCGGCTGTTGTGCGCGTGGGAGATTGTGAAACTGTATTTACCCTTACTTTATTTTTGAGAGCATAATGATAGCCAAAGCTTCGCGCAATACTTTCCAATAAAGCCTTTGCATCAGCCATTTCACTATAATCAGGAAATACGCGCTGAGCTGCGATATAAGTTAGCGCAACTACGCTTCCCCATTCTTTTAAAGCGTCCAGTTTATAAGCTGTGGCTAATAAACGGTGCAAGCTGGTGGCGGAAATATCCAAAGTTTTTTGATTGAAACCGTAATCAATTTCTGTGTAAGCTTTTCCTTTACGCATGTTCAGACTCATACCCACAGAATGTAAAATAAAATCAAAACTTCCGCCAAAATGTTCTTTGGCTTTTGTGATCAAATTGAGCATATCATCATTGCTGGTAACATCACAAGGAATAATTGGGGCATTTATTTTTTCTGCGAGCTTATTAATTTCTCCCATTCGCATGGCTATTGGAGCATTTGTCAGCAAAATTTCAGCGCCTTCATCATTGCAACGCAATGCTGTTTTCCATGCAATAGACTTTTCATCAAGCGCTCCAAAAATAATTCCTTTCTTTCCTTTCAGTAAATTGTACGACATTTTAATAAATTATGAGTTATGAATTATGAATTTTCTGATTAAATGTTTATCCAATTAACCAAATAACTATTCAACAATTTAACGATTTAATCTAATTCCCCATCATTTCTCTTGCATTCTCAAATGCAGCTGCAGTGGGCTTTTTACCGCTTAACATAGTTGCTATCGCTGTAATTCTTTCATCTGCATTCAAAATTTTTATAGCAGTAATAATCTTATCATCTTTGATTTCTTTATAAATAAAAAAATGCGTTTGCGCCTTTGCTGCAATTTGTGGCTGATGGGTGATTGAAATTACCTGGTGCGCCAAAGAAAGCTCTTTGATAATATTACCAACCTGCTTCGCCGCCTCGCCGCTTATCCCTGAATCTATTTCATCAAAAATTAAAGTGGGTAATTGTATACTTTTTGCTACCAACGATTTTATGCTGAGCATTAACCGGCTTAATTCTCCGCCACTAGCCACTTTACGTAAAGATTCAAATCGTGCGGAATTATTTGCCTGCGTAGAAGAAAGATTGCCGTTAAATAAAAATTCTATTGTATTACTTCCAAAAGAATTCAATGAGGCTGCTGTTTTTACTTCAACTTTGATTTTCGCGTTCGGCATTCCAACCTGCGTCAATAATTTATTAACTTTCTCTTCAAAAGGAGCTACTTCTTTCTGCCTTTTTTCAGAAATAGATGACGAGATTTTTAAAGCTTCTTTATGATATTCCTCCGATTGTTTTTCCTTTTCAGAAATTGATTCTGATAAATTGGTTATTTTTTTCAACTCAGCTGACAGTTGATTTTTTATTACAAGTAATTGTTCCGTGGTTTGAACATTGTGTTTTTTCAAAAGGCCGTAACCAAATGCCATACGGTCATTCAGCTCATTTATTTTTTGAGCATCGTAGACTACCTTGTTATTAATATGATCAATTTCCCCGGAAATATCCTGCATTTCAATTTGAAGAGAATGCAATCTCATATTCAATTTCTCAATTTCAGGATAAATATTTTCCAGCGTTTGCAATTTGTTACTGATAGATTTTAATTGTTGCACCAAAGGCTGCTCGCTTTCTTCCAATTGGAAATAAATATCGGAAAGAATAGATTTGATATTTTCCGCGTTGCTCATAATTTTTATTTCCGCGTCGATATTTTCAATTTCATTTTCTGAAAAATTAGCTTCTTCAAGTTCGTTAAACAAAAACTGATTGTAATCAAATTCTTTATTGGCAAGAGTTTGCTCGCTTTCAAGCTTTTCTAATTCCTTCAACGCCGAACGGTAATTTTTAAAAACCGATTGGTATTGTTCAATAAGTTTTCCATTCCCCGCAAGCACGTCAATTACTTCACGTTGAAAATCGTTGCTGTTCAATTCCAAGGTATCAAATTGCTGATGAAGGTCAACCAGCAGAGAAGATAGTTGTTTCAATTGAGCCAAAGTAACTGGCGTATCGTTAATAAATGCCCTCGATTTTCCATTAGAAGAAATCTCACGGCGAATTAATATTTGTTCTTCACAATCAAGTTCATTTTTTTGCAAAAATTCTTTTACTGCAATATGATTGGGTTTAAAAATGCCTTCAATAAAACATTTTTTTTCTTTGTCGAGCAATACA
This sequence comes from Bacteroidota bacterium, assembly GCA_030853195.1. Taxonomy (GTDB): domain Bacteria; phylum Bacteroidota; class Bacteroidia; order Chitinophagales; family Chitinophagaceae; genus Ginsengibacter. The sequence continues at coordinate 30,917 of JALYVO010000034.1, forward strand.
GACGTATCCGCCCTTTCTCCTAAAATCAAGCTGAGCGCGCCCATCAGGATGCTTTTGCCGGCGCCGGTTTCACCGGTTATGATATTGAGGTGATTTGAAAAACTGATCTCAACAGAATCGATTATTGCATAATTATGTATAAGTAACCGTTGCAGCATATAAAAGCAAATTACAATATTCTGTGGTTTTATTTTTAGTTTTATATATGCCCAAATGTAGTTTTTTCAGTTTTTTGAATATGGAATCTCACATGAAAAAAGACGCCAAAAAAGCGTCTTTACAAATTTATTATCCAATAATTCTATACATTTATTTTATTTCCACCGCATCATTTAACTCATCATCTACGAGGATACGCCCGCAGTTTTCACAAACAATGATTTTCTTTCTTTGCTTAATGTCACTTTGCTTTTGAGGCGGAATGGCATTATAACAGCCACCGCATGAATCTCTTTCCACAGGAACTACGGCAAGGCCATTGCGGTAATTATTTCTAATCCTGTCATAGCTTACTAACAACCTTTCTTCGACTCCGGTTCTTGCTGATTCTTCTAATTTTTTATAATGCTTTTCTTCTTTCTCTGTTTCTGCAATTATTTTTTCAAGCTCGCCCTTCTTAGCTTTTAAATTTGTTTCTTTTGTAGCAACGGCTTTTTTTGCCACTTCAAGGTGCCTCCCTTTTTCGGCGATATCATCTGTAGCATCTTTTATGTGTTTTTCAGCCAGCTTTACTTCCAGCGATTGCATTTCCATTTCTTTATTGATGGCTTCAAATTCGCGATTGTTCTTCACATTATCACTTTGCTTTTCATATTTTTTTACGAGGTCCTGCGATTCTTTGATAATTGTTTTTTTATCTTCAATGAATTGCTGTATGCCGTTCATTTCTTCTTCTATCCGGTTTTGACGGGCGTTCAATCCTGCGATTTCATCCTCAAGATCACTTACTTCTATTGGTAATTCGCCTTTCAAAACCTGGAGCCCATCCAGCTTGCTATCCACTTTTTGAAGCGTTACCAGAGAGGTTAACTTCTCTTCTACCGAATAATCTTTTACTTGTGCCATAAATAATGTAGGATTTATTTTTTCAGATTTTTAATTTCCCTTCAGGAATAATATTGAACAGGATTAGTTATAATTTCTGTTTTTAGGACGGCAAAGTTAGGAAATTTTTGCTGTAAAAATTCAGCAAGCAGATCTATCGTAAACTGCTCGCTTTCGTAATGGCCAATATCGGCCAACAAAATTGTGCTGTCTGCATCAAAAAAATCATGATACTTTATGTCTGAAGTAATGTAAGCCTGCGCGCCTGCTGCAATTGCGTTGGGCAATAAAAAAAATCCGGCTCCCCCGCACAAAGCTATTTTCAAGATTTTCTTCTGAAGAAAATTGGTGTGTTTTATTACTGAAAGACCAAAAGATAGTTTTAATTGTTTTAACAGTTCGTCTTCTGAAATGCTTTGCGATAATTCGCCAATTAATCCGCTTCCAATGTCATCGCGGTTATTGTCTATTGAATATATATCATAAGCTACTTCTTCATAAGGATGCACTTCTTTTAAAGATCTTATAATTTCATTTTGAAAATATTCGGGAAAAAATACTTCAATTCTTGTTTCCTCTTCTGTGTGCCTCTCTCCTATTTTTCCTATGAAAGGCCTGGCGCCTTCATTGGCTTTGAAAGTGCCCCGGCCATCAAGATTAAAACTGCATTCACTATATTTTCCTACAGCGCCTGCGCCAGCTTTAAACAAGCCATTTTGTACTTTTTCGGCATTTTCCTTCGGTGAAAAAGTAACCAGTTTTTTTAGTGTTCCTTCTTTTGGCAAAAGGACTTTACAATTTTGCAGATTTAATTTTTCAGCTAACTTTTTATTCACACCCTGAACGATATTATCGAGGTTGGTGTGGATCGCATAAACAGCAATATCATTTTTTATCGCAGAAATAACGGTTCGCTCAATATAATTTTTTCCATTCAATTTTTTTAATCCTTTAAAAATTATGGGATGATGCGCAACAATAAGATTACATTTTTTTTTCAACGATTCTTCTATCACCGCTTCAGTTACATCAAGAGAAATAATAATTCCTGTGCATTCTTGCCCAGCACTTCCAATCAAAAGCCCCGTGTTATCATAGCTTTCCTGTAAACCAGGCGGGGCAATACTTTCAAGAAAATTTATAATCTCAATTATCTGCATTTCGTTTTTGCAAAGATAAGAACCAATCAGGTGCAGGAAATAAGATACTACGAAGAAGAAATTATTTTGCTGATCCTTAATTGATTGAATCAATTATTTTATCAGGGCAATATTTCCTTTAAAAAGAAGGCTGGTATTATTTTCACAAGTCACTTCAAGCATATAAACGAAAACATCGGGAGGAAGTTTTTTTCCATTATAGCTTCCGTCCCATCCGGAGGAAGCATCATTGGCATTGAAATTTGATCTTTCAAAAACAAGTTCTCCCCAGCGATTAAATATTTTTAAATTTTTTATTTTGAAAACACCGCTGCCTCTTGGATAAAAAACATCATTCGTTCCATCGCCATTCGGAGAAAAAGTGTTTGGCACAAATACATTGGTATTATTACATAAAACAAAAATTGAAATTTTATCTTCTGCCATGCAGCCACCGGCATTTATCACGTCAACTGTATATTCTATTGACTCCGTTGGTTTCACCGTAATCGCATGATAATTTATTGAAACTATTCCGTTGGATGGTGACCATAAAACACTCGTTACATCTTTTGAAATTTGAGGAATTATTTCAACCTGGCTACCTACGTTAATGGTTTTATCGGTACCCGCATTTACACCCGGGATAGGGAAAACACTTATTGGAACATAACCGGTATCTTTAAAACAACCTTTGGAATCTGAACCGATCACGCGATAAGTAATGGAGGCCGATGGAGAAACTGTTGGTGATGATATCAATGGATCATCTATTGCCGTCGATGGTGACCAGGTGTATCTTTCAGTGCCTGCTGCAGATAATTGCACTGATTTTCCCAAACATAAAGTATCGGGTTTACTAATGGAAAGTTTGAAAGGAAATTTAACTGTCACTAAAGCTGAATCTGTAGAAATACAACCTTTATCGCTAAATCCTTTTACTATGTATTTAACAGCAGAATCTGCTTTAGAAACAATTGGATTGGCGCAGCTGGTGCATGAAAGATAAGTCGCGGGGCTCCAGGAATAAGTATTTGCGCCGCTCACCTGCAAAGGCACTGTTGAACCTGCACACAAGACTGCGTCTGACGTTATTAGTGAAGGTAATGGATAGATGTCAATTGTCTTTGATGCAGTATTTGCGCAACCACTGCTGTTTGTCGCGATAGCTTTTACGGCAAAAGTTCCCGGTGTTGAATAGTTTTGTTCAGCTGGATTTTGCTGCGTGGAGGCATTGCCGTTAGCAAGGTCCCATTTCCATGAAATTGAGGATGTGTCAGGGTTTGAAATCTTCCCTGTAAAATTGATGACAGCCGGAACACAAGCTCCGTCCGTGCTTCCAATGGAAACCTGCGGGCTGGCGCTTACTTTCACCGAAGCCTTATTTTGAATGTCATCTTTACAACCTCTTTGTGTAACAACACTCAGCGATATATTGTAAAGCCCCGGATTATTATATTGATGGGCAGGTTCCGGCTGATCAGACGAGGCGCCATCGCCGAAATTCCACAAGTATTTTATAATCCGATCATTATTGATACTGGTATTAGAAAATTGTATCATTCCCGAATCGCAAATCAGCGAATTATTTTGTACAAAAGAGGCTTCGACTCCAAAAACCTGTATCGTATCTTTCCCGATAATGGGAACCTTACAGCCGCTGGCATCCATCAAAATCATTTTAGGCAAATATTTTCCCTGTACAGCATAAATATGATTGATAATTGAATCGGATGTTGGAATTGCCGTGCCATCATTAAAATCCCATACAAAAGAATTATTTTTTGAAGTATGCCCTCTGAAACCGGTTGTAAGCGGGGAACATCCCATTAAATTTGTATAAGAAAAAGATCCTGACGGCCCCGATATTCTTATTTGCTTTGTTTTTTGAGAAGTGCACCCGGCCGGGCCACTGGCAGTTAGCACTACATTGAATGTACCAGCAGATGCATAAAAATGGGAAGGATTACGAAGAGCTGAAGCAGTACCATCCCCGAAATCCCAATTCCAACTGGAATAATTGGTAGAAGTGTTGGTAAAATTAACCACCAACGGTGGGCAGGAACTTACCGAATCGCTCAGAATAAAATCGGCTCGCGGATTGGCAATTTTAATATAATTTGTTTTTGAAATTGCAATCTTACAACCGTACAGATCAGTGACATTGAGACTGACAGAATAAGTTCCTTCGGTATTATATTGATGAACAGGGTTCTGCTGGCTTGAAGTGGCGCCGTCACCAAAATTCCATGAATATATCAATTGTGGCCCGGTGGAGACATTGTAAAACTTAACCGGCACGGATGTGCAGGAAAGTGTGTCTCCGGAAAAGTTAGCAATTGGTTGTGAAACAATTAATGCATGGATTTTATTAACACTATCCACACAGCCAAAACTGTCGGTTACTCTTAATGAAACAGAATAATTGCCGGAGGCGGCATAATTATGAACAAATGGAGCCACAGTAAATGTTTGAGAAGTACCATCGCCCCAATACCATTTCCATTGCTTAATGGGATGTACTCCGTCGCTAAAAGAACTGTCAAAAAAACTTACAATATTATTCAGACAAGTCCCCATAACTGAAGGGTGAAAAGATGCTGTTGGCCCATTTATATGAATTGCCAATGGCTTTATTATTGTATCGAAACAACCATTTACATCTTTCAAAATCAGGGACACGTTATAGGATGATGCTTTTGAATAACTATAGCTAATTGAATTTGCCGTGCCCGGAATCAAAACTCCATCTCCGAAATTCCAGGTATAAGAATTAATGTTAGCAGGATTACTTTTAGAAGCTGTAAATTTTATCGTTGAATTTTTACAGGTGATAGAATCAGAAGAAATAAAATCCGCAATTTCTTTCACGACTTTCACAGAATCTGTTATGCTTTTGGAGCATCCTGAAAGTTGATTGGTTACCGTTAGCGTTACGGGATAAATTCCGGAAGCACTGTAATCGTGTGAAGGATTTTTTATGGTTGAAGAAGCGCCATCACCAAAATTCCAGTTCCAGGTATTCGCCCCGATAGATTGATCCTTGAAAATGATATGACCCTGGGCTGCGCAGGTAAATGCTGTTGAAAAGCTAACACCAGGAGGATTTATATGAACTTCGTTTGGAATTGTAACGGTATCTGCGCAGCCATTATTTACCGCAATAAGCGTCACAGAAAAATACCCGGTATCATTGTATTCATGAGTAGGGCTTTGAGTTGATGAACTGCTTCCATCTCCGAAAAACCAAAGCCATTCATTCGGATTACCGGTAGAAATATCTGTAAATTGGATACTTTTATCCGCACAGGCATTTAATGGATTTACTGAAAAAATTGATTGAGGTTTAGTGCCAACTAAAATCCCATTGACAACTTTTACAGAATCTGTGCAGCCCGCTGCTGTTGCGTAGATAAGCGTTACTGTATATTTTCCCGGAATATTGTAAACGTGAGAAGGTGAAACCAAATCGGAAAAATTTCCATCGCCAAAATTCCATTGATAACTGGTGATAGAATCTATCGAATTTACATTCGCAGTAAACGTATGTGTCAGCGGGGCGCAACCTTTTTGCGGAAGGCTGTCAATTGACACAACAGGTTTTTTTATCCTGATAAAATCTTTTTTTACAATACTATCTCCACATCCTGAAGCATTGGCGACAAACAATTTTACAGGGTAATTTCCTTTCGCCAAATAAACATGAGATGGCGTTTTTTGCGTGGAGGTATTTCCATCTCCGAAATCCCAAAAATAAGTCGCGCCCCCGGATGATGCATTTGTAAAATTGACAGTAAATGGCGCTTTGCAGGAAACAGTTGAAAAAGCAGAAAAATCTACATTTGGAGTTACAACAACATTTACTGTTTTAGTTACAGAATCTTTGCAGGCACCAAAATCAGCCACCATTTTTATGGTATAATTTCCTGCATTGTTAAAAACTTTAAAAGTATCTTTTGAATGAGAAAAAGTTCCATCGCCAAAATCCCAAAAAGCACTTCCAGGTGTTGGGCTACTTGTGTTTTTTAAATTAAAAGTGGTTGCCTGGCAAGTAACCGTGGGCAATGAAAAGTCTGCTTTCGTACTTCCTATTGTAATTACATTAGGCTTTATTAAAGTATCTGTACACCCGGTAGAATTGGTTGCGATCAAAGTAACTGAAAAATTGCCGGGCGAGATATAAGTGTGAGCCGGATTTGGTAAAATTGATGTGCTGCCATCACCAAAATTCCATTGATAAGTAAGTAAATTATTCCCTAAAGAACTATTAGTGAAACTGATGGTCGAAGGGGCATTGCATGAATTGGGAGTAGAATTGGTGAACGCTGCTTTCACGCCTGAATTGATATGAACGTACAAAGGAACGGTCGCAGAAATAACACATCCAAAACTGTTAATAGCTCTTAAAGAAACATGAAAATTCCCAAGAGTGGTGTATGTGTGATTTGGATTTTGCAAATCAGAGAAACTGCCATCGCCAAAATCCCATTCCCATTTTTGCAAAGAACCGCTTCCTCCGAAGCTCAGGTCATTGAATTGTGATTTCAAGGGAAAGCAGCCCGAAAGCGGCGATCCGGTAAAATTCACAACGGGTGAAAAATAAACAGTAATGTATTGAACTTTTATTACAGAATCAATGCCCAAAGAATTTCGTATTATTAATTTAACCGTATACGTTCCAGGATCGAAATAGACTACTGATGGGTTTTGAAAAAACGAGATAGTGCCGTTTCCAAGATCCCATTTCCAGGCAATAGGATCACCGGTTGATGCATCATTGAAATTCACGACCAACGGGGCGCAACCTGATGCCAGCGGCGCATTGAAATTCGCTTTAAGCTGTGCCTCTGTTAAAAAAAAAGCGAATAAAAAAAAGATAATCAATGCCAAACATTTGTTGGCTCTAATGAATAATAGTCTAAAGAAATCTGGCTTATTCAACTAAAAGATAATTGGAATTTTAAAATAGGTATATAAACTAAACGTAGACAAACAAAAAAAAGTATACGCCTGAAAACTGGTTCTTATAATAATTATATAGAGGCATAAATAATGCCTGAAATCCTGGTTTTTCAATAAGTTTATGTTATTAAGAAATAGTTTTACGCAGATTATTATCGAAACAACTCATTTTGTAGTTTTTCTCAGTTAATAAAGATTAAAATCTCGGGCATCTGACTGCTTCACGGGAAGAATTGTCTCTATCTAAAAACTTCTGATAAGATATAGATAATTCGAAGCCGCCGCGTGATTGACTGGCAGTTTTTAAAGAGGATACGTTCACATCATAACTGAGTGCAAAGGTCAAAGGAACTACTTCGAGTTTCACTACAGGTATAAAAGCATCTTTCCATCTTAAAAATCCACCGCCTGAAATTACATAATGGGGTGCAATAGGATCATCAAGTTTCAAACTATAGAGCACGCCACCGATCAATTCACGGGAAGAGCCCTGGCTTGAGTAATCGGCATAATAAGTTGTGTAAGCATAATCGTTCACACTCATTCTTAATCCTGCTGAAAGGACAATTTTTGGAATTATTCCCACATCAGGGCTATTATAAAAAGATATATTGGCAGATTTATTAAAATGATGATATGCAGCACCAAAATAAATATTATTATCAGGATTTTCACCAATTTGTGTATTGAAGCTCAGGCCTGCACTTCCATCAAAATATAAAAAATTATTGTTGTTGAATGATTCTCCGTTTCCCAACGAAGGATCATAATTTGTTCCATTAAATTGGCTATTGGTAGTGATTTTAGAATAGTCAAGGCTTCTCTGAACTATTCCTGCAGAAAAGCCTGCAGATAAATACATGTTCCTTTCAGCACTTAATGATTTATGAAAATTTAATACTGGAAGCACATGTGTGGCAGTAAGTGAAATTGTGCCTGCTTTGTCATAAAGAATGGCGCCGCCGATCGTGATAAAATCATCTCCATGGCCAACAGGTAATTTATATTCTGCGTTTATTGAAGAAGTTTGATAAGGCACCGTAACCGAATTCCACTGATTACGATAAACAGTTTGTATGCGTAAATCTCCACTGAAAATGCCGGCTAATGCAGGATTGCGAAGGATTGGAGTTTCTGAAAATTGAGAAAAATGTATATCCTGGGCTTTGCAGCTATCTTTAATAAAAAGAATAAATGCAATCAGGGTTGCATATTTTAAAATTTCGTTTTTCATTTTAGTTAATATATTTTATTAACAATGGATCGGGTAGTTTAAATTTCCCTTGATTTATCTTATTAAAGCAATGTTTCCTTTGAATACTAATGTTTGATTATTTTCACAAACCACTTCAAGTGTGTACACAAATACATCAGCATCAAGTTTTTTCCCATTGAAAGTGCCATCCCATCCTGCAGATGCATCGTTGGCATTAAAGTTTGATTTTTGGAAAACAATTTGCCCCCATCGGTTGAAAACCGTTAAACTGTGAATTTGAAAAACACCGCTTCCTCTCGGATAAAAAATATCATTTACGCCATCTCCATTTGGAGAGAAAGTATTTGGAACAAAAACATTTGAATTATTACAAACCACAAATATCGTAACATCCGCGCTTGCTTTGCATCCAACGGCATTATTCACCTGTATAGTATATTTAGTGGTTTCAGTTGGCATCACAGTAATTCCAGGATTGTTATGAGCAATAATTCCGGTTGGCGGAGTCCATAAAATACCGGTTACATCATTTGAAACCTTTGGATTGATATCGATCTGCTGCCCGATATTGATTGTTTTATCAGGCCCTGCATTTACTGTCGGAATTGGAAAAACACTCACCGGAATATAGCCGGTATCTGCAAAACAACCTTTAGAATCTGAACCAATCACCTGGTATGTAACTGATGTAGTCGGCGAGGCAACAGGCGATGAAATGGTAGTACTGTTCAAACCTGTTGAAGGTGTCCAAATATAATTATCAGTTCCGCTGGCGTTCAATTGCACAGCGCTACCCAAACATAATGTATCTGGTTTACTTAAAGAAAGCGCAAAAGGAGCTTTCACAGTCACAGAAACAGAATCGGTCGCAATACAACCCTGATTACTTGTTCCTTTTACCTGGTAGCGAATTGAAGAAGTAGCATTAGATGATGGATTAGCACAGTTTGTACACGAAAGATATGTTGATGGGCTCCATAAATAAGACATTGCTCCGCTTACAGATAAAGAGGCTGCTCCGCCCAAACAAATTGTAGTATCCTGCGAAACTACCAAAGCAGGCAAAGGGTAAATATTAACTATTTTATTTGCAGTATCACTACATCCGCTGCTATTAGTTCCAATTGCAGTAACAGTGAACAATCCCGAAGTTGTATAACTCTGAGAAGGCGGATTTTGTAATGCTGATACATTTCCATTGGCAAAATTCCAATTCCAGGAAATGGCCGACGTATCTGGCGTAACAATATTTCCTGTAAAATTCAACAAGGCAGGTACGCATCCTGCTGTATCTCCGGAAATAGAAATGTTAGGGCTTTTGACAACTTTCACATTGGCCGGATTAGTAACTGTATCCTTGCAACCTT
>JALYVO010000011.1 GCA_030853195.1 Bacteroidota bacterium
GTAGATTCCGGCGTTCATTATATCTCAGCGAGCCGCCTGAATAGGAGATATCTAAAACCCCATTATTTATTTCAGTTTTTATATTATCGCGAAATTTATCTTGTGAAGCGCTAACCGCCAAAGCATAATCATCGCTTTGTGACAGATAAACATCAATGCCTCCCGAAACTCTTATTCCTGAAAAAGAACTGACATTTCTTGCTTCTACATTTTTATCATTAATTATTGTTTGTGAATAGGATTTGGTAGAAAATATTGCTAATAGAATAACAAAAATATATTTCATAAAACTTTTTTATTATAACGAAATTGAACGGTAAAAGTTACAAATTTTTATAAATCAATTGCATCTTCATTATCTTTGCTTTTTAAACAATTATTTACCGGGGTGCGTCTTTCTTTTGAAGAATCGCTGAGAAAATACCCGCAAAACCTGATCAGGATAATGCCTGCGAAGGGAGGATAAATACTTTACCCGCCTTCTTTTTCATGCATTGTGATTGATCAATAAAATTGCATACATGAAAAAATTTTCTTTTACAATTGGGTTAAGCCTTTTGATTTTTTTTGTAAATGCGCAAGACACCACTAAAAATAAACTGCGGGATACGCTCATGTTGGAAAACATAGAAGTGACGTCTACAAGAGCCGCAGATAAAGCGCCTTTCACCAAAACAAACCTTAGCAAGCAACAAATAGAAAAAGTAAATCTTGGCCAGGATCTTCCTTTTATTTTAAATCAAACTCCTTCTGTTGTTGTTAATTCGGATGCAGGAAATGGCGTTGGTTACACAGGAATTCATATTCGTGGCACCGATGCTTCAAGAATAAATGTAACGTTGAATGGCGTTCCATATAATGATGCGGAAAGCCAGGGAACCTTTTTTGTAGATTTACCGGATGTTGCGTCTTCTGTAAATTCCATCCAAATACAACGCGGTGTTGGTACGTCTTCCAATGGCGCCGGAGCTTTTGGGGCCACCATCAATCTTTCTACCAATGAAGTGAATAAGGCGAAATATGCAGAATTTAATAACAGTTACGGTTCTTTCAATACATGGAAAAATACGATAAAACTAGGTTCTGGCTTATTAGGCAATCATTTTTTAATTGATGCAAGAGTTTCAAGAATTTCCAGTGATGGATATATTGACAGGGCCACTTCTAATCTTCAATCTTTTTATGTGAGCGCTGCTTACATCAACAACAACAGTTCTTTACGGTTTAATATTTTGAGCGGAAAAGAAAAAACTTACCAGGCCTGGTATGGCGTCCCGCAAAGTTTTCTTGACAGCGATCGCACTTACAATCCTGCGGGCACTGAAAAGCCAGGCGCGCCTTACGCTAATGAAACTGATAATTATACCCAAACGCATTACCAGCTTTTTTTTAATCATAAATTCAATTCGTTGATAAGCTTTAATGTAGCCGCTTTTCTTTCAAGAGGAAAGGGTTATTATGAAGAATACAGGGCTGCGCAGGCTTTCAGCGATTATTATCTTCCTGATATTATTAATGGAACAGATACAATTACTTCTGCCGATTTAATAAGGAGGCTCTGGCTTGACAACTATTTTTATGGTTCCATTTTCTCTTTGCAATACCATAAAAACAAAACCCAATTTACGTTCGGCGGGGGCTTGGCAGAATATGACGGAAAACATTATAACATTGTAACATGGGCGCAGCAAGGCTTTCCAAAAGACTATAAATATTTTAATGCGCCAGCGAAAAAGAATGACTTTAATTTTTATGCAAAACTCATGCAATCTTTCGGAAAGGGATTTACAGGATTTGTAGACATACAGGAAAGATTGGTGAAATACAATATCAATGGTTTTGAATCACATCCAACAATGAATATTGAAAAAAAATATTATTTTTTCAATCCAAAGACAGGAATTTCTTTCAATAAAAATAATTACGAGGCTTACCTTTCTTTTTCCGTTGCGGCGCATGAGCCTAACCGTGATGATTTTGAAGCTGGCATCAATCAAATTCCCAAACCCGAAATATTATATGATGCCGAATTAGGCATAGAAAGGAAGAATAAAATCTTTAATTATGGCGCTACATTTTATTATATGTATTATCATAATCAATTGGTGAATACAGGAAAAATAAATGATGTTGGCGCTTACACGCGCACCAACGCTCCCGATAGTTACCGCGCCGGTGTTGAGTTGCAGGCTGATGCAACATTGGCCAAATGGATAAATTTTTCAGGAAACATTTCTTTCAGCGAAAATAAAATAAAAAATTTTACAGAATATATAGATGATTACGACGGCGGCCCGCAAAAACAAAATATCTACCACAATACGGATATTTCTTTTTCACCGGATATAGTTGCTTACGCAGGTATCGATTTTATTCCTTTGAAGAATTCAGAAATTAATTTTCAATCAAAATATGTGGGAAGGCAATTTTTGGATAATACTTCTCATCTCAGCAGAAGCATTGATCCTTATTTTGTGGAAAACGTAAAATTCTCATACACGCTTTCTAAAAAATTTTTTAAAGAAGTGAATTTTATTTTCCAGGTAAATAATTTGTTCAACAAAAAATATGAATCCAATGGATATACTTATAATTACATTTCCGGCGGAAGCCTGAATGTAGAAAATTACTATTTTCCTATGGCAGGAATTAATTTTATGGCAGGAGTAAATATTAAATTGTAATTCTCAGGAAAAGTTTGCTAATTGTCCATACATTGTTGCTACCCAAATTTTTCTCTCCACGCCAGCATTCCCCCAGTCAGATTTTTTACATTACTGAAACCCAATTGTTCTAAAACCATTGCTGCCTGACCGCTCCGGTTGCCGCTTCTGCAATAGCAAATGACTTCTTCATCTTTTAAATTTTCAATATCTTCTGTCTGCATACTTTGTATTTTTCCTAATGGAAATAAAATGCCGCCGATATTGAATTCCGCATTTTCTTCTGGTTGGCGCACATCTAAAAGATGTAAATTTTCGCCTGCGTCTAATCTTTGTTTTACTTCTTCACCACTTATGTTAGTCATCGTATTTAATTTTTTAAAGTATCAATAATATTGTTTTTTATACTATCTGTAACAGGCTTGTCAACCTGCACCCAAATATCCATCGTTTGGCCAGGTTGAATATAAACCGGCGTTTTATCAATATCCAAAATATCAGGATTTTGTTTATAAACAAAAGCGTTTAAGGTATCTGTTACATTTCCGGAAGTGAGTATCGCGGCTAATAAAATTCCCTGGGATTTTAATGTTTCTTTTGCCTGTGCCACAGTAAGCCCCGTTAGGTCTGGAACCGGAACACGCTGCTCCTGTAGGCCGCCTCCCACAACCAAACCAATACTTGATCCCCAGCGGATCTTGGTTCCGGGATCAATCTTTTCGCCATTATAGTTTTGTTCCAAAACAGAACCCTTCATAAAATCGGGACGCATGGTAGTGTCGCCCAAAACCAAATGATTTTTAGTAAGTTTATCAATTGCAAATCTATAGCTCAATCCTTCTAATTTTGGCATGTCTATCAGTGGCAAAACCGCAGGATTTATATTAAGAAAAACAGTTCGGTTTACTTTTACTGTTGCATCTGCATCTGGCAATTGTTTTTTTACCGTATTAAGCGGCAAGCTATCATTATAAACTGAATCTGTGATGATTACCTCGAAGCCCGCCTTCTCCAAAAGCTGTAATGCGATATCTACTTTTTTCCCAGTTACAGAAGGCACTTTCAAATACTCACCATGATTGGTGATCCAGCCGAGCGATTGAAAAAATAAAAATCCTAACAAAAAAACTAATACCAAAGCAGCCAGCAGATTTACGATGAAAGGTTGTCGGGTTATGAATTTGAACACGCGAATGATATAAGTGAAAAAATAGATTTTTGCAATTTAATTAATTTAATGGGGTAAACATTCTTCCAGTAAAGCTGTATAAAAATCTATCATGCTCCAGCCCATTATTTTTACCTGCTGGGGCACAAGGCTCGCTTCTGTTTGGCCCGGAACGGTGTTTATTTCCAACATAAAAGGCGCGCCTTTTCCTTCATGATAAATGAAATCGATTCTCACAATTCCTTTGCAATTAAAAATTTGATAAATTTTTATCGCTTCATCTTTCATCTGCTGCGCAATACTGTCTTCAACTTCTGCGGGAGTAATTTCCTGGCTGGCGCCAAGATACTTAGCCTCATAATCGAAAAAGTCGTTTTTCGTGATTATTTCTGTTATCGGCAATGCGATTATTTTTCCTTTTGATTGAAAAACACCAATGGTAAATTCTCTACCTTCAATAAATTCTTCTACCAATACCTGCTCATCTTCTTTGAATGCTTTTTCTATAGCTACGCTTAATTCTTCAGAAGGCGAATTCACTTTCGACATTCCTATGCTTGACCCGCCATTATTGGGTTTCACAAAAACCGGGAAGCGAAGATTTTTTACTAATTCATCTGGGCTTTGATAATTATTTTTATACAATAAAACTGAGTTCGCTACATTGATTCCCGCGAATGAAGCAACAGCAACTGTAAACCTTTTATTAAAAGTAAGCGCAGAAATCGCACAATCGCAAGACGTGTATGGAATATTGAGCATATCAAAATATCCCTGCAATTTTCCATCCTCGCCCGGGGTTCCATGAATACCGACCAGTACAGCGTCGAAATTTATTTTTTGATTATTTATCAAAAGAGAAAAATCATTTTTATCAACTTGAATTTTATTTCCATCTGGTAATTGATGAAACCATCCTTCTTTTGTGATATCAATTTTATAATGATCAAATTTTTCAGGATCAATATTTTTTTCAATCGTTTTTGCTGATTGATAAGAAATTTCGGCTTCGCCTGAATAGCCACCTGTAACCAACGCAATTTTGTATTTTGTCATAAAATGCTCAACTATCGATAAGTGTAAATTCTTTTCTTTGAGAAAAAATTATTGCTTTGGTGATATTCCTTCATTGCCACTATCGAGCACAAATTTCCAGGCGCCGGTGCTTTGTTTTTTCCAGATGCTCACATAAGTCCCTTTCAAAATTGTGTCTTTTGTAGCGAGTTGATAAACGCCAAAGCTATAGCCCAAATCGCCTGATTTTGAAATTTCCGCTTTTGTTGGCTTCCATGTTAAAGAATAAGCGCTGTCATTTACCAGGCTCAGAAAATCTATCGCTTCTGCGCCAATAAGTGGCAAATGGTTTGGCCTTAATAACGTTCCATCATTATCAATATATTCTAAGAATGCTTTTTTCATTCCGACCTGCCGGCTCATATCAGAAAATTCTTTATCTGCTTTCATGATCTCATCGGCAGAAAGATTTTTGGTGATGTTATCCGTTTTTAAATCGCACGAAAACAAGAGAATAGAAATAAAAAAAACTGATGCGAAAAAGTAAATTCTGTTGAGTAGCATGATCAATAAATTTATTTCAAAAAAAAGCGAAAGTATTTTGCAATACCCTCGCCGGTGCAGGAAATATCACCTGCTTAATAGGCATTGAAGCCTTAAAAACTTATAAATGCATTTTATCTTTTTTCGCTAAAAGCTCATCCACCGTTTCCCTGTACATTTCGTCGGGCACGCAACAATCTACCGGGCAAACTGCCGCGCACTGTGGCTCTTCGTGAAATCCCTGGCACTCCGTGCATTTATCCGGAACGATAAAATAAAGATCAGTAGCCACCGGTAGATTACGCTTATCAGCATCCATATTCGATCCATCCATTAATGTCACTTCTCCTTTTACAGTGGTGCCATCGGCGATCGCCCATTCAACGCCGCCTTCATATATCGCGTTGTTAGGGCATTCTGGCTCACATGCGCCGCAATTAATACATTCATCTGTTATCTTTATTGCCATTTCTTCATTTTTTTGCGCAGTATCTGAAGGTGAAAATTATTTCCGAATTTTGCCTGCGTTTATTTAATACAAATATAAACAGATAATCATTTAATAAATGAATTTAGTAGAAAGAATTGATGTAATAAAAAAACTTAATGATTACATCATGGCAGATTTCGGCTCACTAAAAGCGATAAGACAAAAGGCATTCGAAAAAAATAAATGGTTTACAAATGAGTTTGTAAATCTTTCCTTTGAAAATATTTTTACACAATTTCTTGATCATGAAAAACTCAAAGCATGGATAGATTACTATCACATTGATAATAATATCAATCCAAAAAAAATTGGAATCGTGATGGCTGGAAATATTCCACTGGTTGGCTTTCATGATTTTTTATGCGCGTTCGTAACCGGTCATCATCAACATATAAAGTTTTCAGAAAAAGATGAAGCGCTTCTTACTCATTTTATTGAGAAAATGTGCGAATGGAATCCAAAAGTTGCAGGGTTGGTAAAAATTTCTTCTTTGCTGAAAGATTGTGATGCATATATCGCTACCGGAAGCAATAATTCGGCGCGGTATTTTGAATACTATTTTGGAAAATATCCATCAATCATCAGGAAAAATAAAACTTCAGTCGCTGTTTTATCTGGAAATGAAACGACAGAAGAACTTAATTTATTAGCTGATGACGTTCATGTTTTTTTTGGCTTAGGTTGCAGAAATGTTACTAAAATCTTTGTGCCGCAGAATTATGATTTTGTTCCGGTGTTGAATGCTTTTAGAAAATATAATTACTTTTCTGATCATACAAAATATAAAAATAACTACGATTACAATCTTGCCCTGTTGATAATGAATAATAAATATTACATGACCAACGAGAGCATTATTTTAGTTGAAAATGAAAATATATTTTCTCCTGTTGCCGAGCTGCATTATTCTTTTTACGAAAGCCAAAATATAGTTTTTAATGATTTGGATAAATCTGAAAACATTCAATGTATCGTTGCAAAAGATAACCTCTCCTTTGGTAACACGCAAGCTCCTGGATTATTTGATTATGCAGACGGAATCGATACGATTCAATTTTTATTAGGATTGTAATTGACAAGATATTCACAATAATTAGAGTAAATTTATGTTCTATCAAATATGTTTTTTAATTTATTGTTAAAGGTAATAAGCGGTAAATAAATATTTAAACATTGATTTAATTTTATTTCTAAGAATTTGTTTTGGTTATTTAATCTGATCTCTAAAAATAAAAATCTCTATAAATGAAAACAAAGAATATTTTTTTTACTGTGCTGATTAGCGCGATCACCACTTTAGCTGTTATTTTTGGTTATAATAAATACCAGCACAACAGCAACAATCCCAATTTCCAGGCTTTCAATTTGCCGTCAAATTACAAGTATGCAGGTTTTCAGGATAGCCAGGGAAACCCGTCACCAGGTCCTGTAGATTTTACACAAGCAGCTGCAGCAGCGGTGCCTACGGTGGTGCATATTAAAACTAAAACTAATCCCAGGATGGTAAATAATAATTTACCACAACAGAAAAATCCTTTCTCTGATCTTTTCGGAGACGATGATATGCTTAACCAATTTTTTGGAAATGGCGGCCGCCAGCGCATGTTACCACAAATGGCTTCAGGCTCAGGAGTGATCATAAGTGACGATGGATATATTATTACGAACAATCACGTAGTTGCCGGAGCAGACGAAGTAACCGTAACCTTGAGTGATAGAAAGACTTATACCGCCAAAGTTATCGGCGCAGATCCATCTTACGATCTTGCTGTTGTAAAAATTGATGCCAAGAATTTACCATTTATGCTTTATGGCAATTCAAATGACACAAAGATCGGGCAATGGGTTTTGGCAATTGGCTATCCATTGAATTTAGAGGCAACGGTTACTGCAGGTATTATTAGTGCAAAATCAAGATCTTTAGGTTTAAACAGAGATAGAAACGGGAAAACGGCTGGAGCTGTAGAGTCTTATTTGCAAACTGATGCTGCCGTGAACATGGGCAACAGCGGAGGCGCATTGATCAATACCAATGGACAGCTTATTGGAATCAATTCTGCAATTGCTTCGCCTACCGGATATTATAATGGATATTCTTACGCGATACCAGTTGACATTGTGAAAAAAGTGATTAATGACCTTGTGAAATATGGCAGTGTACAAAGAGGTTTTTTAGGCGCAATGTACATTGATGCAGGCCTTTTAAGCGATCAGGAAAAGCAGAAAAATAAAATTCCATTGAGCGCCGACGGTATATATATTACCGATTTGGTGAAAGATGGTGCTGCAATGCAGGGCGGAATAAAAGTTGGCGATATGATCAGGAAAATAAATGGGGTTTCTATTAATTCCAGTTCAGAATTGCAGGAACAACTAAGCAACTACAAACCGGGTGATAAAGTGCAGGTTACTTATGATAGAAATGGTTCGCCAATTACTGTGCAGGTAACTTTGA
Organism: Bacteroidota bacterium; assembly: GCA_030853195.1. Lineage (GTDB taxonomy): Bacteria > Bacteroidota > Bacteroidia > Chitinophagales > Chitinophagaceae > Ginsengibacter. The sequence continues at coordinate 8,334 of JALYVO010000011.1, forward strand.
AAAATAACGCAGGTAATTATGATATAGTAAAAGCCGCGGGAATGATAGACAAACTAGGCGCTGATTTGATGACGCTTGATTCAAAAAAAGCAAAAGATTTGGGATTGAGCGGCGGGGTAGTAGTTAAAAAAATTAATGAAGGCGCCATCAATGATCAGACAAGAATGAGAGATGGATTTATCATCACAAAAGCAAATGGCAAAGAAGTAAAATCTGTTGATGATTTGCAAAAAATTATAGGAACTCAAAAGGAAATTACTATTACAGGAGTTTATCCTGGCTATAATGAACCATTTGAATATCCATTGGTATTGGATGATTCAGGAGAATAATCTCATAAGCTAAAAAGTAGAAAACGGCTATAAATTTTGTAGCCGTTTTTTATTTTAACACAGTAACTTTTAAATCACGAATTACACAGATTCAATCTGTTTTTTATTTAAATCAAATCAATTAAACGCTGCACCCAATAAACCAATAACCTAATTAACCAATAACCTAATTAACCAATCAGCTTAAGAAAGCATCGGAACTCTCTCAAAAACCAAATATCCCCATGCATTTAAATAGACGTGGTCGTTAACACTAAAATCAATATCATCGCCACCAAATACATTCCTGAAAACGCCTTTTACATTTTTAACCTGGAAATTTATTCCATCTCCGCAACAATTTAGAATAACCAGCACCTGGTCTCCTTCATGCTTGCGCAAATAAGAAAAAACCTGTTGATCGTCAGGATGAGAAATGATCTGCGTGAGCACCTTACTATCTCCCGCACGAAGCGATTTGTTGGTGCTGTGAAGCGTTAAAAGTGTTTTATAAAAATTGTGAAGCTCAAATCTTTCTCCCCATCCTATTACGTCCTTTTCAAAGAATTTAAGCCTTTTTTTATTAGGCAATTCCTGCCCTGAATAAATCATCGGAATTCCATTCCATGTGCAGGAAAATACAGCGAGCAATTGTGCAGCATCTCCGTATTTTTCGTATTCGGTTCCATTCCAGCTATTCTCATCATGATTCGATGTAAAATAAGCTCTAAGGGCGTTACAAGGAAACTCGGTAACTGATTTATATAAAACCGTTAGCAAACTTTGCAGATTCATTCTCTGGTGATAAAATTCTTCTGTTGAATGCATCCATCTCCACGTATAAGTAGCATCAAAAGCTTTATGGTATTCGGGTTCTTCGCATTCGCCCAGCCAAAAAAGATGTTCTTTATATTTCGACAATTTCTTTTTCGCCTCTACCCAAAAATCCAATGGCACTAAATGCGCCATATCGCACCGGTAGCCGTCTATATCAAAGTCTTTTACCCAAAACTTCATAGCATCAATCATGTGCTCGCGCAATTCAGGCACATCAAAGTTCAATTTGGATACATCGCTCCAACCATGCGGGTGAAGCGGCTCATTATTATTATCTTCATAACAATAAAATTCCGGATGATCCGTAATCCACGCGTGATCATTTCCCGTATGATCTGCTACAAAATCAAGAATAATTTTGAAATCCATTTCATGCGCCTGCTTTACTAATTTTCTGAAATCTTCAAACGTTCCAAACTCAGGATTGATTTCGGTATAGTTTTCTACAGCGTAATAACTTCCGAGGACACCAAGCCTGTCTTTTTTACTTATTGGCGTAACAGGCATCAACCATAATATTTTTACTCCCATATCTTTTAGCCGGGGCAGGCTTTTGCCAAAGGCTTCAAAAGTGCCTTCCGGTGTGTATTGTCTCAGGTTTACTTCATATATATTAGAGGAATAACTCCATTTTGGGTGCACATTGGGTTTTTCTTTATCAGACATATTTTTTATTAAGTTGAAGGTTAAAAGTAATCATTATTAAATCTAAAATATAAAATCCTCTTTATGTCTTTGTAACTTTGCGCGTTGATTGAAAGCGCATGAAAAAATTTGATATTCCTGTTATTTACCGCAGCCCTTTGATTACGGCAATAAAAAATAAACGCAGGCAAAACGATAAACTTAAAAAAGATTTTTTACCCAGCTTTTTAGATTTTGGCGATGTCCGGATTTATCTCGCACGCCACTTTGGTTTTTGCTATGGTGTTGAAAATGCTATTGAAATTTCTTTCCGGACAATCGAAGAAAATCCGGGTAAAAAAATTTATTTACTTAGTGAAATGATTCACAATCCGCATGTAAACGAAGACCTCAAGAGCAGGGGAGTTGAGTTTCTGATGGATACCAAAGGCAATACACTTATTCCCTTTGAAAATCTTTCTGCTGGTGATATAGTATTAATTCCCGCATTTGGCACCACTTTACAAATAGAAAAAAAACTAAAGGATATTGGTGTTGAAATTGAGCAATATAATACTACCTGCCCTTTCGTGGAAAAAGTCTGGAACCGGGCTCAGGCTATTGCGAAAAATAATTATACTATTATTATTCACGGCAAGCCCCAACATGAAGAAACACGTGCGACTTTCAGTCATAGCGCCATAAATTCTCACACGGTTGTTGTAAAAGACATGGAGCAGGCGATAGAATTATCAGCTTATATTTTGGGGAATAATGATCATGAAAAATTTTATACTCAATTTGCCGGACAATATTCAGAAAACTTTAATGTAGAGCGTGATCTGCAAAGAATCGGTGTGGTCAACCAGACGACTATGCTTGCAAGCGATACCCAGGCTATTGCTGATTTTTTAAAAAATATAATGATAAAAAAATACGGTCTGCAGGATACTGATATTGTTGAAAGATTCGCAGACACGCGCGACACACTTTGCTATGCTACATACGAAAATCAGGGCGCCGTGTATGGTTTACTTGAAACAGATGCCGACCTTGCAATTGTTGTGGGAGGTTATAATAGTTCCAACACCTCGCATCTTGTAGAATTATGCGAAACTAAATTACCCACCTATTTCATCCGTTCCGAAGAGGAAATTATTTCTTCAAAAGAGATAAAGCATTTTAATCTTCACAAGAAAGAAGAAGTAACTACGATTTCTTATTTACCTGAAAAAAAACCTGTAAGAATTTTGATAACCAGTGGCGCAAGTTGCCCGGATGCTTTGGTAGAAGGGGTTATCAACAAAATCACAGGATTTTTTAAAGTATCAAAAACTTCTTCGGATATTATAAAAGAATTCAGCAGCTTGTAGCATGTTCTAAAAAGCCAAAATATAGCTTTTACCAATTATTTTTTTTGAGTCATCTTCTTATCATGTTGAGCATTGACAAGGTTTCTGTGATCATCTTTGCATTGTATTCCAAAGCAAGGTCTTTATGATTGATAGCGTCTACAATGGTTCCTATGAGGCACAGGCCACCGGTAAAAAAATATAAAATTCCCATACCGATTTGTCCAACTATAAATCGTTGAATCCCGGCTACACCGATCAGTCCGACCAGGCACAACAATAAGATCGATTGGGGATCTTTTCTTTTAGAGCGATATATCATACAAAATTGAGTAAGCTGATCTTCAGAAAAATCTTTAGTTCTTGAATTGATCGTGATTAATTCTTCGGGAGTTACATCATATAAATATTTTAAAATAACCGGGTTGACGGTGTTAAAACTATTTTCCAACTGCATGATTGTATTTTTTAAAATTTAAAGAAATATGAATCCCTGATAGCTTGTAAATTCTGCATAGAATTATGATCAGCGCGAATATTCCAAGAGGATGCGCTGACAAAGAAGAATGAATATTTCCATGAAATAAAAAACTGATAGAATGGCCAAGCCCGCAACCCGGGCAAAATTGAATTCCTATTAATTTAAAAAAACAAAATGAATAATGAGGATCTGCGCCAGGATTCATGAACGCTAATAAAACAAGCGACATAATCCAGAATGTCAATTCAAAATGTTTTTTGAAAAGGATTTTCAAAGTAGTTAATTTTTTTACAAGATAGTGAAAAGTCAAAATGTAGAATTTGTGAATTTTTATTGGCTCAAACATTTGAACTTAGAAAAATGAATTCATGTAATTTTGACAATTTGTTTTCATATTCAAAGTTAAACGTTGCTCCATGAAAAATTTATTAATAGTTATTTTTTTTATCAATTCCGGCATCAAAGCACAAACTTATTTTGCCACGGCTAATTCAACAGACGACCAGACAAAATCCTTGCAGGCCGCTTTCAACGACGCTTCCATCAAAACAGTAACAGTCAATTCTGCTGATATTGTGATCAATGGAACAGTAAATATTCCTCCCGGGAAATTCATAAAGATTGAAAACGGTTTTAAAATAAAAGGTAGCGGAACTATCAATGGTGGCAACATTGAAGCGGGTTATCACAGCCAGATATTTGATACTTCGCTAACAGTGAATCCGCGAACAGTTAACCAATATTTTTCTGTGAAATGGTTTGGCGCAAAAGGAAATAATACAGATGATTATGCAGCCATCCAAAAAGCCATAAACACTTGCACAAAAAACAATATCCGCACCCTTTATTTTCCTGCCGGAAGATATAAAATTTCAAAAGCTCTAATCGTAAGAAATACAGAAGGGAGTTTTTGTACGCTGGAAATTTTGGGCGAATCTTCTTTCTGGGATAGTAATATGGGAAGTGAAATCATTGCCACATTCAACGATGCTTTTGCTTTTGGAATCCAAAATGGCAAAGGTTGTAAGATCAGGAAATTAAAGGTCACCGGGCTATTTTCTCCGCCTTTTCTTCAAAACAGGCAACAATTTTATAGCTCCGCTTTTGAAGATTTTACAGATGGCAAATGCAGGGACAGCCGCTTTTCTCCTTATGCCGGCATTGCTATTGATCCGTTCACAAATCTTCCTTCAGATGCGAAGCCTTCAGATAGCGGCTATCCATCACTGTTAGATAATTATGGAAAGTCAGTAAAATTGAGCTCGCAATCCGGGAGCACAGGCACGGTGCTCGAAGAATTAAATATCAGCGGGTTCGTAGTAGGGATTTGCTCTTCACCAAACGGGCTCACGAGAAATGCTGAAATAACCATTATTAATAAAGTGCATTTCGCGAATTGCAAGCTCTGCATTTCCGGCGGCCAGGATCAGGAAAAAGAAAATACCATCTCCAATATTTATTGCTGGGGCGGCACTCATACGATTTTTGCGACCGGTTTATACGGTTCGTCGCGAATGGCTGGAAACTGGGACATTGACCGCGTAAATATTGCAGGCGGGGTAGTGCGTTTTATTTATAATGATCAACACGGATATTTTCCTACTTACGTAAGCCATGTATTTGCAGAAAGTATAGGATCCTTTGGAACTCTCAATTCTGGACTGGCATGTGAAATATCAGATTGCTCTTTCGATTTCGCTTATCAAAAAGAAGCAGGCGTTCAAACACTTTTGATCGCGAATGGTGAAAACGTTTTATTCCGAAGTTGCAACTTTAGATATTATGGAGAAAAAACGCCTTTGCTTATGCAAGGTAATTGTGTGTTTGATCACTGTTATTTTTCCGGGCCAGTAGTAAAACAATAATCATTTGCGTAAAAAGCTATTTTGTAGTTTTTTCTTTTTTTAATTGACCTGGATAAAATCAGGTTTCTGAACAAACTGTGAATTGTATTTAAAGATCACGTTTGTAGAGATTTCAATATCGTAGTTTGAATTATGGAAATTTTTTGTCGGGAAATAAAAACCTTTTATTTCAACTGTTCCGAAAGTAAAACCTTCATTTCTTGTTCTTATTCCGCCGCCGACTGCTGTGAGAAGTTTTGTGTTTGAAAGGTATGGCGAAAAAACACTGACATTACTAAAAACAAATGGAGCAAAGCGAAATGCAGCCACTGACCACGGACTAAAAAAAACTGATTCTGCCTTAACGGTAGCACGTAAGGTTCCGCCAAGCTGGTTGTATCCATATTCCGGTAAACCATAAGTGCTGTTGGCAAACAGTGGTTCATTGAGAACTGTATTTACTTGCTGTGCCACGCCAAGATCAAGGAAGAAGCGTTGTTTCCACCTCGTGCCTATTGCTTTTAAATGATCAAAATAGCTTATGTCACCAAGGAAATTAATATCCTCAATTGATTTTTTATTTAGGAATCCTTCGCCACGGAAGGTAAAGCTGATGTAATTTTTTTTATCATTGAAATGGTATTTTTCATAATTGAAACCCAGGAAAGGCCGTGATTTTCCTTGCTTGATAGTGTATCCCGAAGTGACGCTGAATAATAGGCCTTCAGGAATATCTTCATTGCGCCCAAAGCCGTAAATGTATTGTGTTTTATAAAAATTCTGACGATAAAAAGTAAGTGTGGCCAACACTCCCGACAAATCAGCGAACTGCCAGTTATAAACTGAAGAATATTTGATAGGCAACTCCTGGAATTTTTGATTAATAAACCGGATGCCAATCAGTTTTCTCAATTTATCAGCTTCCTGTTGATTGGTAAAATCCGTTGCATTAAGGTTATAGCCAGCCCACGCTTGTATGTTATGATATTTATAACGATTATTGCTCAAATAAATTGAATCGGAGGTATACCTGTTTCTTGTAGAATGATAAGAAGCGCTCAACTCGTAAGTCCATCTCATATATCGGTTTATTAATGGCTTTGTGAAATCCAGATAATAAATATTTTCTTCTTTGGGGCCGCTAAAAGCCGGATAAAAACTTTGATAACCTAAACTTCCATCAATAAAACTTCCGCCAATATTTCTTTTGAGATATTCAGTGCCTAAAGCAAGGTTGCCTTTTCTCTGATTATCATAAAGGCCATACACTAAGCCAGCATCACCGTTTCCAGCTAAATTATCATCTCGTACCTGCACCTGGCTTTGTTTCAAGCCCAGTGAGCCTATTGCTCCACCGATCGAAAAAACATCTTTTACCGTTACTGTTACATCTACTGAGTCGGCACTGGTAGGAACTACCGTAAAAATCGCATCTTCCAGGTAAGGCAATTGACGCAGGAATCTTTCATTATCCGCCATGAGATAAGGCCTTATAGAATCATTTTGTTTGAAAAAAAGATTGTTTTTAATGACATTTGTTTTTGTAATGTGATGCAGCTCGTTGGCCACTTTTGTTAAACCGTTTATGAATTTCTTAGTAGTGTCTGCAAAAGCGATCCCAAAGGGTATTTTTTTGATTATGATATTGCGAATAATGCGGCCTTCAAATTTTTTATAAACTTCATCATTTCTTCTCAATTCGTTTGCATGATCTACTTCAGTGGTATCCTTTCTTCTGAAGTTACTGATCATTTCCCGGAAAAGATTCCTCACTTTGCCATAATGATGACTTGATTTTTTTATACCTATTGTATCAGTTTTTACAGAAAGTGAATCTCTTTGCGCAAATAATGATAGATGCATTGAAAAAAAAATGCTGACAAAAAATACTGATAATAAATATTTCCGGAAAAAAATCATAGGTGATTAAATATCTCAGGATAAAAATAATCAATAAAAGCGGGGAGGCTTTTTATAATTTTCTTAATTCTTATGGCAATGTATTTAATATAAATAAAACCGTTATCGTGAATTACTGATAAGAAACTATATTTTGTGTTTGCAGATATGCTGATAAATCAGAAAAAACTATTTTTTAGCTTTTCAATAAAATTCTGCTCAATCATTTTTTGGGCCATGATGATCATATTATTAAATGCTTTGGCGTGTGAAATACCATGACCGATGATCACAGGCTTATTCACGCCCAACACCGGAACTCCGCCATACATTTCGAAATTAAATCGGTTTAAGAATTCATCTTCAATCTTTCTTTTTTGAATTATATCATAAAAAGATTCAGCAAATTTTAATAAAACATTTCCGGTAAAACCATCACAAACATATATATCCGCTTTGTCCATCAAAATATCGCGCCCTTCAATATTACCAACAAAATTAATCCGTGGATTTTCTTTCAGTAAAGGATAAACCGCCTGGCAAAGTAAATTGCCCTTTCCTTCTTCGGCGCCTACATTAATAAGCCCGACTCTCGGATTTTCGTAATTTAAAATTTGTGTGGCAAATAGCGATCCCAGCTCTGCAAATTGCGAAAGGTTTTCCGGCTTACAATCTGCATTTAAGCCAACATCTATCAGTAAAGATAATTCACCGTTTTCTCTTGGAATATAAGCTCCTATGGCCGGCCTGGAGATTCCTTCAATCGATTTGATACTATATAAAGCGCCAACTAGCATCGCGCCAGTATTTCCAGCGCTGATGAAGGCATCCGCTTTTGAAGTGGCCAGTAAATGAAAACCTATTGAAATAGAAGATTGTTGTTTTTCTTTTAGCGCCTTTGTTGGGTGCTCATGCATTTCGATCACCTGCGATGCATGAACCAGCGTAATTTTGTTTGGATCAATATCGCATTCATCCAATAATGGAGTGAGTTTCTCTTCATCGCCAATCAACGTAAGATGAATATCACTAATGCTTTCAGAGAGAAACAATTGAACTCCCTTAACGGTTTCGAGGGGAGCAAAATCGCCTCCCATCATATCCAATGCAATATTCATAACTAGTAAATTATCTGATGATGCTATGACAAAAGTAAAGTTAATTATAAATGATTGTCTTAACTCTCATTTAAAAAAAATCCAAAGATAAAGTTTGAAGTTGATCAAACCCGATCTTTGGAAATGAATAAAGTAGAAGTGACGAGCAGAAGCTATCAGGCTTTTGAAGGCGCTTTTTCAGCAACTACTTTTCCTTTGTAGAAAAGTTTTCCTTCGCTTACATGCGCGCGATGGCGTACATGAGTTTCACCTGTTGCAGTGTCAACGCTTAAAGTGGGCGCGTCTGCTTTATAATGTGTTCTTCTTTTTGCACTTCTTTGCTGACTATGTCTGCGCTTTGGATTTGGCATAACCTTGAATTAAATATTATTAATTATTGTTTTTTCTTGAATTGTTCAAGCCCTTTTTCTAAGGGATGACTGTTTTCTATTATTCCTGAATTCATTTTTTTCAGCAATGCCAATATTTCCTTATTACATTGAGGGCCGCCCATTACTTCTTCGCTGCACCTGCGCTGCAAAGGAATACTAAGCATTACAAATTCGTAAATCCAATCTGCGATGTGAAGATGGCTTTCTGTCCGTGAAATATAAAAGACATCGGGATCTTCTTCGCTTTGATTCATTTCTTCTGGATTTTCAATCTCTTTTACTACGAGGTTAAATTCATCCCAAAGATCAATTGGCAATGTATTTCCACAACGGTCGCAAACTACATCCACACTTCCACCAACCTCGAATTTCAACATCATAAAAGATGTACTTTTTTCAAGTGTTAGCTTCACAGTTGCATCGCAATTATTGAAATCTGTTTCTTTATAATTTTGAAAGAACTTATCATCAATCTGGTAACTAAATTCATGAATACCAGGTTTTAACCCTACAAATGCTATCTCATATTCTCGCCTGTGTCCCATACCATCAAATTAAAGGGCTGCAAAGGTAAGGGAATCCGATTAATTATTTTGAGTTTTTCAATTCAGATCGTCCTGATTTGACGAATCGGTCAAATGATGAACCAGAAAATTATAATGACGGCACATTTATACATTAATTTTAATTTTTTTAAAGGAAATTTTAGAAACATAAGAAAGGAAATGATTTGTTTATGAAGATAAAAAAGAGTTTGAACAGCAATATTTTTTTATGGATTTCAGCATTGGTTGTAGCTGGTATTATCAAAATATTTTCTTTGAACCAGGAAAGAGTAGAATTGGATTACTCATCAAAATTTTATTTTTTCTTTTCAAAGATGTTGAGATTTCTTTTTGGTTGGATTCCATTTAGCCTTGGAGATCTTTTATATTTATTTATTGGAATCTGGCTTTTTTGGAAATTGATAAAAACTATAAAATCGCTTTTCAAAAGACAATTAAAAGGAAAGATTTTTTTTCACAAATGCTTAAAATATATTTTAGCATTTATTTTTATCTACATAATTTTTAATATTTTTTGGGGATTAAATTATAACAGGAAAGGAATAGCGAGCCAGTTAAATTTATCTGAAACGACTTACGATACTACAGATATGCTGACGCTGCAAAATATTTTATTGAAAAAGGTAAACTATTCAAAGTTGATTCTTATCAATAAAAAAACAGTTTATCCGGGTGAAAAAGAATTGTTCGACAGAGCACAAAACTGTTATCGACAAACTCAAAAGGTTTATAGGTTTCTTCAGTATAAAAATCTTTCTGTAAAATCTTCTTTATATGGCTGGTGGGGAGATTATCTCGGTTTTACTGGCTATTATAATCCATTTTCCGGCGAAGCGCAGATAAATACGACTGTTCCAAAATTTCTGCAACCTTATATTGCAACTCATGAAATGGCGCACCAGCTTGGCTATGCGAAAGAAGACGAAGCAAACTTTGCCGGTTATCTTGCAGCCGCAAATTCTACTGATACTTTATTTCATTATTCTACTTATCTCGATCTTTTTTTATATGCCAATCGCGAGGTATATTATTTCGATTCTACCTCTTCCAAACAATCAATGGATTCATTGATCGGCCCGGTGAAAAAAGATATCGAAGAATGGCGGAGATTTAACCAGGCACACAGAAGTTTTATCGAGCCGGTTATAAGCTGGATGTATGGCAATTATTTAAAATTAAACCAGCAGCCAAAAGGTATCCGAAGTTATAATGAAGTGATTTCTATGCTCATTGCTTATTATAATAAATTTGGGAAAATTTAAAAGATATTAATAGGATAAGCATAAATGTAGAAAATTAAATTTTTAACCCGGCCACTCACCACTTTTGCGACTATCCTGCTGCCCTCACGGGAATTCTTTTTCTTCCTTCATGCGAAGGCTTTCTGTTTCCGCCCCCATCGGCTTCGTTCATTCTTACCGGTCTTCCATTATGGGTTTTTCCATCAAGGCTTTTGATCATTTTTTGCGCAGCAGATCTATCTATTTCTACCCAGGCATTCATATCGCGTAAATCGATTCTGCCCAATACTTCTTTTTTCAGATTGCTTTCATCAAGAATATATTGAAGGAAGCTGGCTTTATAAAAACCATCTTTGGTTCCGAGATTGATAAACAATTTTGTGAATCCGCCATCTCTTTGAAAAGTTGGCCTTTCTCTTCTGATATTATTATCCCTGCTACCGGAATTTTCATGGCGCCTTTCTCTAAAATCCTGTCTTGCATTTAGATCTTCTGCATTTTCATAATACTTTAAGAAATGATCAAACTCAAGCGCAGCAACTCTTTTCAACACTTCTTCTTTACTTATGTCAGCGAATTTCTTTTGAAGATCAGGCATGTAAGTTTCATAATCTCCATTTGAAATGTCAGCATTTATCAGCTTATCCATAAAATAAAAAAACTGCCTGCGGCAAACATCTTTTCCGCTTGGAATATCTAATTTATGAAATGACGCGTTGGTCATTTTTTCCAGCTCGCGGATCTTAAAAGATTCCCTGCTGTGACAGATTGAGATGCAAATTCCGCTTTTTCCCGCACGCGCGGTGCGACCGCTTCTGTGTGTGTAAACTTCAATATCATCGGGCAATTCATAATTAATTACATGCGTGATTCCTTCTACATCGATGCCCCGCGCAGCTACGTCAGTAGCAATCAATATCTGAATGCTTTTATCACGAAACCTTTTCATTACACGGTCGCGTTGCTGCTGTGTAAGATCACCATGCAAAGCTTCAATATCGTAACCTTCTTTCGATAATCTTTCAGAGATTTCCTGGGCGTCAATTTTGGTGCGGGTAAAAATAATTCCATACATGCCTGGATTAAAATCAACCAATCTTTTCAATGTTTCATAACGCGATTGCGCGGGTGTAATAAAATACTGGTGATCAATATTTACATTTGCGGTATTCTTTTTTCCAACAGTTATCTCCTGCGGATTTTGCATGAAATTTTTTGAGATAGCTTTAACTGCCGCAGGCATGGTAGCGCTAAAAAGCCACGTGCTTTCCCGGTTTACGGTATTTTTCAATACAAAATCAATATCGTCTCTAAAACCCATATTCAACATTTCATCTGCTTCGTCAAGAACCACATATTTCACTTTTACAAGATCAATGGCTTTTCTTTCGATCATATCTATAAGCCTTCCCGGAGTAGCAACTACAATATGCGCCCCTTTTTTTAGAGCGCGGATCTGCATAACGATCGAAGCCCCACCATAAACAGGCTCAGCAACAATATTTCTGGAATATTTTTTAAATTCCTGGATATCATTGCAAATTTGTAAACACAATTCGCGCGTAGGGCAAACTATCAACGCCTGCGGAAACTTACTTAGAGGATCTATTAATTGTAATAAAGGCAATCCAAAAGCGGCGGTTTTGCCGGTTCCGGTTTGCGCAAGCCCTACAAAATCTTTCGTGCCGGAAAGCAGAATAGGAATCGCTTTTAATTGAATAGGAGTGGGAGTATCAAAACCAAGATCAGTGACTGCTTTTACCAGGTTTTCATTTAAACCTAAGCCTTCAAATGCATTCATTTATTTTTTTTATTTTGAGGCGCAAAGGTAATCTAATAGGCTGAATAGATTAGATCATGGCTGAATGAGAATGCATTTTTAAATGCCCACGGAAGGAGTCAATCTTCATAACCATATTAATTAACAAACTATTTTTCACCTTCGACAATATTGTATATTCAATTTATGTTTATTAGAAATAATTAAACTACAATTTACTTTCGCAGTCCTAATGCGCATTCCTTTCGTAAATATCAAGCACACTTCTAACTTAAATTATAGATTTTTACAATAAAAATATATGCAAAGAATACTTACGCTTTTACTTTTTACGGTTTTATCTTTTTCTCAAACATTTGGACAGGTAACTCCCTCTGATAAGCATATCATGGATTCATTATTGCAAAACGATGATTTCTTCAAGATGATGAACGATAATAAAGCAACAAGCTATTTAAGAGTTAATGTTGGTATTTCCAATAAGCTGCAGAGTCAGAATAAGGCAATAACATCTTTGCAGAATAGCGCCCAGTTTGTATTAAGCCCGTCTATAGGTTATTACCATAAAAGTGGATTAGGAATTTCTTTTACCGGATATTTATTTGATGAAAATAACAAAACAGATTTTTATCAATACGCCTTGTCGCCTTCATATAATTATACGTCCGGAAAAGTTGTGGATGCTTCTGTATATTATACTCATTATTTTCAAAAAGATGTTTATAACGCAGCGACTTCACCAATTCAAAATGAAATATATGGAAGCCTTGTATTTAAGAAATCATGGCTTAAACCCGGTATTGCTGCAGGTTTTTCGGCAGGAAGATCACATCAAATAATTAATATTGACACAACCATAAAAGTACAAAATCAACATATACGTGTTAAATATACTGACACAGCAGATATTCAGGTGAATTCATTTACTATTTCACCAACCATCGAGCATGACTTTGAATTTACCCATGTTTTTTCATCAAATGATGGGCTTAGTTTTATCCCGCAATTTTCTTTAATAACAGGGATCAACAAATATGTAGTAAATCATAAAAGCACGCAAACCGATTATAATAATTTTACTAAAAAGAAAATAAAAAGAATAAAGCATTTTCAAACTCAATCTGGAAGTCATAAATATGAACTTCAATCTATTGCTCTTGATCTGTATGCGAATTATTCTATTTCTAAATTTTATATCGAACCTGAGGTTTATCTTGATTATTTTTTGCCGAAGACAACTGACAATAGATTTTCACAAATTTTTTCTTTGAATATTGGAATGACTTTTTAATAACAATTGTTGGCATATAAATTGAAAATATACGCTAAAATCAGTATTATGAAAACGAAACTTTTTCCAGTTGCCTTACTCTTATTTATCACGTCGTCAGCCTTTTCACAGGGTTTCCATGTCGGAATAAAAGGTGGCGCCACTCTTGGCAAAATGTCTGGACAATCATTTAAAAATGAATTTACACTTGGCTATCATGTTGGCGCCTTTGCAACCATTGATTTTAGTAAAAAATTTGGCATTCAACCAGAAGTTTTTTTGAGCCAGGTAAATGTTGACACCGCAAATAATTTTAGCCAGGTATTTCATCCAAATCAGCCAGTTAGTAAAATCAATCTTCAGTATTTAACTATTCCTATTTTATTGAACTACAATGTGGCTAAATTTCTCACTTTGCAGCTTGGCCCGCAATACGGAATAATGTTAGAAAAAAACAAAAATCTATTTCAGAATGGAAAGGATGCCTTCAAGTCAGGAAATTTTTCTATAGCAGCTGGAGTTCAATTAAATCTTTTGAAGTTCAGGGTTTATGGGCGTTTTGTTGGCGGCCTTACCGATTTAAATAACGTTGGAAGTGGAGATGCATGGAAGACGCAGTCTATACAACTTGGTGTAGGTTTATCTTTATTTTAGAAAGTTTAGCGTATAATTTCTATCTTATCTTTTATCAATTTTATTATTGAAGAAGGTGAATTTATTTCAAAATCACTTTGGCGGTGTTGAACGATATAGTCAACACCTTTTTTTATTTCTGCAGAAATATCCAGAAAATGTTTTGGGTAGCTTTCTCCCGAAATATTTGCAGAAGTCGACACTAAAGGTTTTTTTAATTGCAAAATTAGTTGACTGCAAAAATCATCATGTACAATTCTTACAGCAATTGTCCCATCTTCGTTTATGAGTTGCGCAGATAAATTAATGGCGTTTTCAAAAATAGCTGTAGTTGGTTTTTTCTGAGAAGAAATAAAATCAAGAAGTTTTTTATTGGGATTCAAAACATAATTCCGGATCATATTTTCATCGCTTACTAAAATAATCATAGCTTTCTTTTCCTCCCTTTTTTTTAATTCATAAATTTTTTTTATAGCAACTGTATCCGTCGCGTCGCAGCCTAAGCCCCAAATAGTATCAGTAGGATAAAGGATAATGCCGTTTGATTGTAAAGCTTTTAAGCTATTGGTAATGTCATTTTCAAAATTGGCCATAGTTTAAGAAAAAAGAGTTGATAATAATTTTGAAGTTTCGATCGTGTGCGCACACTTAAAATGCCCAAGCGGACAGGCTTTCAGGCCATGAAGCGAACAAGGCTTGCATGAAAGTTTTACATCTGTTTCTACAATAAATGATTGGGAAGAAAGAGGATAAAATCCAAATGCCGGAATAGTAGAACAAAAAATCGCGGTCACAGGCGCATCAGTTGCAGAAGCAAAATGCAAAGGCGCCGAATCATTAGTGTAATTCATTTTTGCACCTTTCATCAACGCCGCTGAAGAAAGAAAATTTAATTGACCGGCAAGCACTTTCACTTTTTTATTCGTGGTTTTTTCTTTGATGTTTTCGCACAATTCCACATCATCTTTTCCTCCCAATAAATAAACAGTAAGTTCTTCAGGAAACTCATTTAATAGTTTTTCCCATTTTTCTTTTGGATATTGCTTCGTAAACCAAACACTCGCAGGCATCATGCACACATAAGGTTGTGAAGTATATTGTTTGATTTCATCTTCATTTTTTTTTGATGGATATAATTTTGGTTTTGTAAAAACATCGTCTGTAAAATCTTCTATCAGCTTATTATTTCTTTCCACTTCATGTGTTTCTTTTACGAAATGATGTGGGATTTTTCTTGTAAATAAAAAACTAAAAGGGTTTTTATCAAAACCAATTTTTTCTGTTGCATTCGAAAAAGCTGTCAGCATTCCTGTTGAAGCAAATCTTTGCAGATTAACAACTTTATCATATTTTTCCTTTCTTATTTTTTTTAATAAAATGAAAAGATTCTTAAGCTTATTTTCTTTTTTATTCCAAATCAATACTTCGTTCAAAAACGGATGATCAATAAGTAAACCTTCATTTCCTTTTCGCACCAAAAAATCAATTTGCGCAACAGGAAAAAAACGATGTAATTTTTCAACCAATGCTGTTGCCAGCACTACATCGCCTGTGAAAGCCGTTTGAATAATAAGAATTTTCTGCATGCAGGAAACAAAGTTATATTAATTCAATGTTAGAGTTCAGATTTAGGTATACACAGGATTTTAAAGATTGGGATAAATCAAAATGTAGATTTTTCTGATATTTATTGAGATTTTTTCACAGTTTCTTTGAAGTATTTTCGCGTTTATTATCAAACCAAAAAATGCAAAATGAATTTAGATGAATTAATTCTTGAAGTATGGGACGATCGTGAATTATTAAAGAATGAAACCTACACAGACGCGATTAGAAATGTGATAGATAAACTGGATGAAGGAAAATTGCGAACCGCTGAACCGGTTCATGAAAAAGGAATTAATAAAGAACCAGAACAAAAATGGCAGGTAAATGAATGGGTGAAAAAAGCTGTTCTCTTATATTTTGGAATTCAAAAAATGGAAACTTACACATTGCCGCCATTTGAATTTTATGATAAAATGAAATTGAAAAAGAATTATAAAGATTTGGGAGTTCGCGCGGTACCTCACGCCGTCGCACGTTATGGCGCTTTTCTTGGAAGAAACGTAGTGCTGATGCCGAGTTATGTAAATATTGGCGCTTATGTAGATGAAGGAACTATGGTAGATACATGGGCAACTGTAGGCAGTTGCGCGCAAATCGGAAAGAACGTACACCTTAGTGGTGGCGTGGGTATTGGCGGAGTACTGGAGCCATTGCAAGCGAGCCCGGTCATTATTGAAGATGGTTGTTTTATTGGCAGCCGGTGCATCGTAGTAGAAGGAGTCCGGGTTGAGAAAGAAGCAGTTCTTGGAGCTAATGTGGTGCTAACGCAATCAACAAAAATAATTGATGTAAGTGGAAATGAACCAATAGAAACAAAAGGTGTTATTCCTTCGCGGAGTGTAGTAATTCCAGGCACATTCAATAAAAAATTTCCAGCAGGCGAGTATGGAGTGAGTTGCGCATTAATAATTGGAAAAAGAAAAGAAAGCACTGATAAAAAAACAAGCTTGAATGATGCGTTAAGAGATTTTAATGTGAGTGTTTGATCAATTGTTTAGTTGCTAAATAAACAATCATGTAATGAATTTTGCAATTGACATTCCGGCAAATAAAAAAACATCTCAATTAAAAACGTAAAAATCTATAAAATAGCTTTTCACATTATCTCAAAATATTACTTTGCACTTACCGGCGGCGTTCCTCCTTCAGGCACAAAAATAAGCGCATCAGTATCGAGACAATATCTTTTATGAGTAGGAGCGGGCCCGTCATCAAAGACGTGGCCGAGATGTGAGCCTGTTTTGGAATCTACCACTTCCAGTCTTTCCATTCCATCAGTTTCATCTTTTACAAGTTTCACTGCGTCTTTATTTACCGGGGCATAAAAACTCGGCCAGCCGGTTCCGGAATTGAATTTGGTTTCAGAACTGAAAACAGGTTGTAAAGAAGCTGCAGAGTAATAAGTTCCTTTTTTGTAAAAATGATCATATTTGCCTGAGAAAGCTCTTTCTGTCCCTCTTTCGCGAAGGATATAATATTGCGCAGGCGTTAATTTTTGTTTCCATTCTGCGTCAGCATGTTTAACAGGAAAACCTGAGTATGAAGTAACTATCTGGGGATTTGGGAATTTTTTATTATCCGGTTTAGATTGCGATTGTGAGCAATTACTAAGCAAGGTGCATAATACAATGCCTAATAAATAAGTAACTTTTCTCATGGTAATAATTTTTTGCTTATAAACGTAGCAAAGCTATCAAAGGTTTTGGAAAATCATCTGACTATGATGCAAAGTTTTGCCAAAACCACCAACCAAGCTATATTTTAAATGGCATTATTCCTTTACCAGCTTGTAAGTAAATAAATTTTTCGACCCTTCAATTTTTAATAGATAAATTCCTGAGGGAAGATTGTACAAAGAGATCACTGTTTTTTGAGATTGTAAAACCTGGGTAGTAATTAATTTGCCGGTAATGCTATATATATTCAAAACTTTACCAGCTACATCCGCTATGTTTTTTGCAGAAACAGTGACCTCATTATGAAATGGATTCGGGTAAGTAGTGATCAATGGTTTTGTTATACTGTCATCCTGAGTTACCAGGCCTTCTGCATTAGAGCTTTCACAAACAGAAGAATTTAGAAAAGAATTTTTAGAATTTCCTTTTGCAAAAAGACTTCTCATTTCTGTCTTTTGCCCTTGTGTGAACATATTCATTCCTGCATCATCTGTAAAATCCATAAAGTCCATGAACATGTCTCCATAAGAGCTTGTAGAACATGACGACAGACGAGGAAAAGAAGGAATGCCGCTATTGCCGGCTTGTTGCTGTGGGGTATCTGCTATTCCATCATCACCACAATCCGCATCGCCCCATAAATGCCTTAAACCAAGCCAGTGGCCGATTTCATGGGTAGCCGTGCGGCCTTTATTATAAGGTGCAGTTAGGTTTCCAATAGTCCCAAACACGTTGTATTTAATCACTACCCCATCTCTTTCTGCAGGGCTGCCGGGCATAACCGCATAACCCAAAGTGCGACCGGAGAGATTGCAAACCCAAAGATTCAGGTATTTTGTAGCATCCCAGGCATCATCACCGCCTTTTGATGAGAATTTCACGCCATCATCAGCAAGAAATAAAGATTGGCTGGTGTATTTGTGAATAATGCCGGTTGTGTATTTTCCCTGTGGATCAACTTTCACGAGGCAAAAAACGATCCTTACATCTGCCGCTAAGCTTCTGAATGGAGCAGGTGTATTCACAGTGTCTGCATTGAGCCTTCTATAATCTTTGTTAAGCGCATTTATTTGAGAAAGCACTTGCTGGTCATTGATGTTTTGTTCACTGGAATTGTACAAAACGTGTACTACAACAGGAATAACGATAACCTCATTATTCATCGTATCTCTGTTTCCGGGACCGGTTTTAAGAGATGAAATGGAATTGCCGGACATATTAGATCCCGGATTAGTTTTCAAATACTCAGGCGAAGTGTAACCCGCAACTGATGAATAGAAAGCAAAAAATAAACAAACTGATGTAAAAATAATTTTCATGTATTCCCGGTTATTAAACTCAAATTTTGAGCAAATGAACAATAATGGGATTACATAGGCTGATTAAAAAATTTTTACATGGGATGGTGAATTAGCCGGATAAGTGTATAACCTAAGTTTGAAAAATAAAATAACGCCTTAAAGGAATAGATGTTATTGGGGGTAACAGAGGTTGAGGGCACAAATAAAAATAATATTTCTGATAGTTGCAAGTTTTTTGGAAAATTTTTTATAAATGAGTTAACCTCTCGTTTGTTATTTTTACACTTTTAAAATAAAAAAATGATAAAAAGATTACTTGGTGGCGCGCTTTTATTGCTTTTATTTTCTTGTACTAACAACTCTACAGCGGATTATGATTCCTCTCTTCCTTCTCCAGCCGTAAATAACATTCCGGCGCCCGCGCTTATTATGTTCACAGTAGACGCAGTGTATCCGCATGATTCGTCTGCCTTTACACAGGGGCTTGAATTTCATAATGGAAAACTTTATGAAGGAACCGGCGAGCCAAAGCAATCAAAATTGCGCATTGTGGATATAAAAACAGGGAAAGTAGAAAATAATTATACAATTCCGGATGATTCTGTTTTTGGCGAAGGGATTACTATTTTTAAAAATAAAATTTATCAGCTAACATGGCAAAGCCATAAAATTTATGTTTACGATGTGCATGATATTTCTCATCCTACAAATACCTTAAACTGGAGCCGCGAAGGCTGGGGTGCTACCAATGATGGAACGAACATTATTATAAGTGATGGCACTTCCAAATTATTTTTTGTACAACCGGACGAAAGCCGAAAAGAAATGAAAATCAATAAAATTTTAACGGTTACTGATAACAAAGGCGAAGTTGATAGCCTGAATGAGCTTGAATTGATAAATGGATTTATTTATGCCAATAGGTGGCTTACTAATGATATTGTAAAAATTGATACTGCTAACGGGCATATTGTTGGAAGTATGAATCTTACAGGTTTATTAAAGCAGTATGCTCCGGGAGTTACCGTAAGTGGAGATGCGGTATTAAACGGTATTGCCTACGACAGCACCACAAAAAAATTATATATAACAGGCAAAGATTGGCCGAGATTGTTTGAGATGAAATTGAATTGAATCGGACTATTATGAATTGGTTTATTGTCAAAAACTACTTTTTGGCTTTCACATCTCGTTTGCAAATTAATTTGTCAATTAGATGAAATTACATAAATCAGTGAACTGCATTTTTTTTTGTTACATAAAGTTTTCAAATTTGAAATAGAACCAATAACAAAAGCCTTCACAGGATGCGATTTTCCTGTTTTATATTTTTCACTTAACATGCTTACATAAACGCTGTCAAACCACATTGGTTTTATTTTTTCTACCTGCATTCCATGTAAGTTTAATAATGTGTTCATTGATTTTGGTGAAAAATGATACAAATGCCTGGGCACATCATATGCTGCCCAAAATTCTTCATAAAACTTCGCATCGTAAGAAGTATAGTTGGGAACTGCGATAAAAAGTTTCCCTTGTGGTTTTAATAATTTTTTTGATTGTGAAATGTACCCATGCAGGTCATGTACATGTTCCAGTACATGCCAAAGTGTAATGGCATCAAAGGTTTGCGAATGCAGGTCATAAAATTTTTCTGAATCATCCAAATGTAATCCATACAATTCTAACGCTTTTCCTCTTGCGTTTTCATCAGGCTCAATACCGGCTATATTCCATTTTGCTTTTTTCATAGTATTTAAAAAAGCGCCTGTACCGCATCCAACATCCAGGATATTTCCTGCTTTTTTACCGGTGATATTTTCAATGAGATTTCTTTTTTGTATTAAAGTCTTCTTTCTTATTTTATGATAAAGATGATTGATAAACCCTTTTGAAGTATCGCTGTGTGAAACATAATTTTCGGATTGATAATATTTTCCGATTGCTTTTTTGTCCGGAATATTTTGAGTGAATCTTTGTGTACAATCCCTGCATTCCCATATTTCAAATACCTCATCCGAAGTAGTATAATCTTTAGCTGTGATTATCCGCAAAATATTTTTATTTCCACAATTAGGGCAAAATTCATATACGATCATTTATAGATTTTTTATCAGAAGATGAAGAAGCAAATAAAAAAAATTATTGTGAAGAATAAGTGTCAATGGGTGTTTCAGGTGAATGTTGAGTTTGATTTCCTGTTGATGAAAGAGAAAAAGGATGAGAATAAAAATGGATAAATAATATAACGATAGCAATCAAAAAAAGAATGATCGCGGCAATTTTCCATGGAGATTTTCTCATCGCATCTTCTTCCTGGAAAAACTGGTTCATTGCAACAGAAGTGGTTTCTTTATCGCCTACAAGCATGGCATGTGTAGCATTTTTATGAATTACTATTTCTGCAGTAACAGGCTCAAAAAAAATTAATTGTTTTTTTGTTTCAATAAACATTATTCCTGAAGCATTTTTTTCTAAATGCCCTATGCTTGTAAAAATTATTTTTTCTCCCTCATTCAGTCTTTCTTTTGCATCGCTGCACCAGTGTTTTATTTTTTCCAGCGCTTCTGCTTGATTTATATTTTTCTTATCAGAGATATATTTTACCAGGTTTTCGGAGATCTTTTCAGGCTTATCAGAAAAAATGATTTCATCTGTGGGAGGATAAATTAAGTGGTTAGCAATGTCCGGTTCTGATGATTTTGTGTTGATCCGGAACTTCCCGATTTCTGGCAGGCTGCATTCTCTACCCTGAATTAAAAATGAAGTAATAAGATCTTGCATAGTAGCAAATATCGTAAAATGGTTAAAGCAATGTTACGGATTTTTTATACCAAAAATGTTTTATAAATTTTGACTTTGCATAAACCTGAAAGTAGAAAATTGGTAATCTTATCAATACAAATGTTTAAGCTGTGATAAGTTAAAAAGTAGAAATCAACTATTTACGTGGAGCGCTAAAAATGAATCAAAATCCCACCAATTATCTGCAAGCCATAAACGGGATAATTATTCCAACGCTCATATCTACTATTGAGAATATTATCAAAATCAAGCCATGCACTAAACTGTTTGGTAATTTTAAATTCTGCTCCAGCACTGAGGTCTGTGCCACCTTTCAGAGTTTTTTCATTTCCGTTGCTAAGTAGTGCTTTGGCTCCGGAAAATGCTATCAGGTCACCCTTAAATAATACTTGTTTGAAAGCATTCCATCTAAAAGAGCCGGTTACTTTCAATGGGATCAACTCCCACGCTTTTGCATTATCCTGAAGTCCAGTATAAGTATTTAAATCCAGCGCGCCAGTGATTGTGAATTTATCCTGGCTGATGTAATTCATGTCACCATGTATTTGCAGATTACTGAGTTTTCTTTCGTTGCTTATATAAAAACTTTTTCCATCAAGAGAATCATTTATGAATAACGGCATATCTCTGTAAGAAATAAAAGCGGCCTTCGCGTTAAAGTTGAAATGCTTGCTCACGGTAGCTTTTATGCCGCCATAGTATTGTGTTTCCTTTGTATTATGTAAAAAAAGCGGGTCTTGCATATAAGGATTTTCCGCGCTGAGAGTACGGAAACTATTAGGAATATATCTTCCTACCCAACCGGCCTGGATTACTAAAACTCTTTGCTGCAATTGCGCTTCACCATAGATGTTAGGCAGCATGGCTGATGCGTTATTATTCCATGAAGGCGTGAGTCCGCCATGAAAAGTAAAGCGATCACTGTAATAAACAAACTCAGGAGCCAGTTGGAATAAATTATTGGTGATAGTCGATGAAGAATTTTTTACCTGGTATTTATCAAAGTTGCCTAGAGCGGTAATTTTTATTGAAATATTTTCTCCCAATTTCTTCTCTGCCGGTAAATTCAAAAGCAAAGTAGTTTCACTTGCTTTGCCTTCTCTAGAAAATTCATGGACTTCAAGGTGTGGGTCATAATTAATATTGAGATCATTGACTGCGATATTCCTATAACCTACATTGGCCGAAATATCCTGGTAACTTCTTCTGATATCTGCTTTATTAAAAGACTCTTTTGTGTGATCGTAGCCATACAGGTAGTATTCATGTTGCGCAAATGCAACACCGGCATAAGTTTCATTCTTGGCTGAAAATAAACTTCCCATTCCCTTCAGATTGATTTCGCTGTAATCCTGGTTCTTTATATTTCCTCTTGATGAAATATAATCGCCATATACATTTGCCAAATTATGTTTGCCATCACCAAAACTAAAAGCGCCGGAAATGTACGGAGTGCTAAAATTGCCAAAGCCTATTTTTAACTGATTCCTTTCTCCGAGTTGTAATGCCGTATCAGACTGTAATGCGAGAGGTTTTAATGAAGCAGGCTGATAAGCAAAAAATAAATTCTGTGGCGGAATATTATAAGCCAGGCGTGGACTTGATGTATCTGCAGAGATGGGCGATGCATACAAATTGATTTTTACCGTATTGCGCAAAACGGGTTTATAAGAAGAAGTGATTTCTATCGTTTGCCTTTTTGTAGTATCGCGCTGCGCAAAGGTATTATTGCATAAAATACAAAAGAGCATTAAAATAAGCAGGGATTTATTTCCGGATTTTCTCATCATTAATTTATTAGATATGGGTTGTGTTATTTTGCATTTGAAGAAGTAGATTCTACTTTTGAATTGGTTTGCTCCTCGCTGATAGTTTGCGCCAGCTTATCCTGAGCTTCTTTCTTCAATTCAGGAATGATGGCATTATCCGCCACACTTTTATAAGTAGCTTTTGCATTAAAATAATCTTTTTGTTTCAGATAAATATCGCCCAATAAAATATATGCTTTGGCAACCCAATAATCAACGCCTGCGATTTTAATTACTTCAAGCGCAGATTTTTCAGCTACAGAAAGTTGATTCATTGTAAAATAACAATTGGCGGTTTCATATCGCGCTTCCGCACCCCATGCTGATTTATTGATGGCAGCCACTTGTTTGAAAGCAGCAATTGCCTCATCACACTGGCTTGCAGCCTGCAGTGATTTGCCAAGAACTAAATTGGCAATGGCTTTATCATCTGTGCTTAATCCTTTTTTGGTTAGCAATTCTTTTGCTATATTGTTAGCTTCTGTAAAATCTTTTGTTTGATAATAACTTCTAACGAGCCCGCGCAAAGCTTCCAACTGATTTTCAGGAGTGGTAGCGAGATCTCTCAACCTGGAAAAATAGATTTTCGATTTTGCATAGTCCTGCAATTCAAAATAATAAACGTGCGCCGCTGCAAATGCAGCTTTTTCTGCAAACCTGCTACTGCCTTGGCTCACAACCGCCTCATAATTTTTTACAGCATTTTGCCAATCTTTATTTTTTGAATAACATTCACCCATATAAAAATTGGATTCTAAAACATAAGCGCCCTGCGGGAATTTAGAAAGATAATTTAAAAAAGAATTTATCGCGCCAGCGCAATCATTGTTTGAATATTTTAGCTCCGCAGCTGAATAAGTCAAAGAATCAGCTTCAGAAATACTGATCACTTTACCAGCTTTTTTTACGAAATCTACATAATCATTTGGCCTGCCCAATTCTACATAAATATTTTTCATGTTGTCAAGCGCTTCATCGGCTTCTTGAGACTGTGGATAAAGCGTTACCAGCTTTTGATAATCTTTTAATGCTTCTTCATTGTTATTCAAATTATAATTGGCAAGCCCCAGCTTCAAATAAACTTTTGGATATTGTCCTGTTGCAGATTTGATCTCTAACACTTTATTAAGATAAGGAATAGCATCCCGAAATTTTTCCTGCAACATGTATGCATTGGAGATTTGCATGTATGATTCTGCAACCAGGTCGCTTTGAGGATAGCGTTGAACGAGCGCGTTGAAAGTTTTTATTTTGTCTGATGGATTATTGATTCCGTTGATCAAGGCAACCTGGTATAAGGCATAATCACTCTGTGGAAATGCATTGTCAATTATATTCTGATACATACTTTTAGCGGTGCTATAATTTTTTTGCATGAAATAAGAATCCGCCGCGCGTACATAAGCATCCTGAGCCAGGGTAGAAGATTGAGAAGGAAGAGAAGGTGCTACATGCTTAAAATTCTCAAGTGCTTTTGCATAGCTTTCTGTTTTAAGATAACTGTATCCTAATACATATTTAGCATTAGTTGGATTGGCTTCGCCTTGTATTCCACCGGATTGCAAATAATCATTCATATATTTTATGGCTTCATCATAACGGCCAAGCCTATACGCAATTTCAGCTTTCCAGAAATTGGCAAAAGGCAATACAGCAAAGGCATTCGGGTCTTTGATTATTTTTGTGAGCAAGTCGTCGGCTTCATTTAATTTCTGGTCATTGATATATTCGGTGGCTCTTCCGAATAGAATTTTAGGATAAACCCTTTGCATTGTTGGCGTTGGTTTATCAAAAGACTGGTACATGGCCATCGCATCGGCGTAATTGTTTGTATTTGCCAGTAAATTAATCAGGATTTCTTTTGCTTCATTGGCATAAACCGAAGCTGGATATAAGTTTAGGAATTTATTCATAGAACTTAGCGCAACATCTTTATAACCTAATTCATAAGAAAGCTTGGCAAAATTGAACCTTGAAATTTCCTGCTGCTGTCGATTGCTGCTGTTGTCCGCGCTGTATTGAAAAGCATTTCTTGCATTTACTTTTTGATCAGTCCTTAAATAAAGATCACCCAACAAGTACATCGAATTTTGCCCGAGGGAATCTTTCTCATTGCTCAATTGCTTGAAGCCTTCAATCGCTTTAGCCACCTGATTTCCATCGTAATAACAATAGCTTAGTTCGTACATTACTTCTTTAGAAACCTTATCGCTGCTGTTTACATATGCCTCCAAAAGCGGCAACGCTTTTTGAAATTGTTTTTTCTCAAAATAAATTTGCCCTATCAGAAGATTCAGATCTTTGCGGTAATAAACATCATTTTGTGTAAGCGCGTTTTCGCCGTAGCGCAGCGCTTCGTCTTTTTTATTTTGAAAATATAGAATTTGAGTTATATAGTAAGGGACTAATCCTTTATATTTCGGAATGGACTCCACTTTTTTGAATGAGCTTAATGCCTCATCAAAATTTTGATCGCGGAAGCTTAAAAATCCATAATAATAATTCGCATCAAAATAATATTTATTTGCAGGCAGTTGATGAATTTCATTGAACAATGGTTTAGCTTTTTCAAATTGGTTTTCATTAAAATAAGAATAAGCGAGCTCAAATTTTGCATCAGCAATTTCATCATTGCTCAAATTATCATATCCTGCTCTTTCATAATAAACAATCGCCCGCCCAAAATCATTTTTTGTAAAGTAATACCTGGCGAGATGAAAGCTCATCATTTGTTGCCGTGGTTCATTGTTAGCTGCATCAACGAAGCGTTTTGCATCAGCTTCAGAGGTTGCCTGGTTCATCTTAAGTCCGCAAACAATATAATAATATGTTACATCCTGGTTTAAATAAGCATGGCTGCTTTGTGTATTTTCCGGATACTTATCCAGCAAGGGTTTCAGCAAAGGATATGCAAGGCTGTATTCTCCTTTGATAAAAAATTCTTTGGCTTCTTTAAAGTTTTTTTCCGGATCGGTAATGTTGTAATTCGGTTGAGAAAAACAAGTAACATTAAACAAAATAAAAATGATAGAAAGCATGAAACGATTCATCAAAATGTGGTTTATTTTTTTCAATAATTGATAAAACAAAAAAAGTATTCAAAGACAAAAATCGCGCACAAAAATACAAACACTGCCAGAGCAGCCCGCTCATCCTTAATTTTAAGATGTATTAAAAACACTTTAAATTGCGTAAATCTTTGTTAATACAATTGTAAAAAATTTATGAACAGATTTTTGTCGATAAAATATTCTGCCGCCGCATTCAATTTCGGCATGTTTGTTTTAAGGGTGATCACCGGATTACTATTAGTAAATCATGGTTATGCGAAGCTTATTCAGTTCAGTTCTTTGAGATATAAATTCATGAATTTTATGCATCTCGGATCAACTACTTCTCTCGCCCTTATCATTTTTGCAGAATTTTTTTGCAGCATATTTTTAATATTAGGATTGTTCACAAGGTTCGCATGTATTCCAATTATTATAGGAATGGCCGTGGTTGTCTTTATGTATGCTCATGGAAATATTTTCGATGACGGTGAAAAAGGCGCTATTTACCTGGCTGCTACCATTGCTATTTTGTTTTGCGGCCCCGGAAAAATAAGTGTTGATGGAATGATCGGGAAATAGGTGCCCACCGACAACCGGTAACTGCAACCGAAATGCAAACTGCCAGGCAATTCTAACTTTCGTTATTAATCAATTAATCCTTTAAATCTGAATTCTCCAATCTAAATCTAAAATAAATTTTTGTTCACTCACAAAACACAAATCAGAATTCATTATGCGCTTACCGATCAAATGGGTGTGGTTTATCATGGCCATTATGCGCAATTTTATGAGATAGGCCGCACGGAAGCCTTGCGCAGCCTTGGTCTTACTTATAAAGAAGTAGAGGCGATGGGTGTGATCATGCCCGTAACAGAAATTCATAGCAGATTTTTGCGCCCGGCTTTGTATGATGATTTGATAACCGTAAATACAACTGTGAAAGAATTACCTATCCATCATAAAATAATTTTTCACAGCGAAATTTATAACGAAAAAAATGAATTGCTGAATGTTGGCGATGTGACACTTTATTTTATGGATGCTGCAACAATGAAGCGCTGTGAAATGCCGCATCTGATCAAAGAGAAGATGGAAGATTTTTTCAATTAAACTATTTCTGTTTTCATGCAAATGATTGTGATAAGCTAAAAAGTAGATTTATCAATTTTTCTGATGATATCAGAAAATCACATATTCTGAAACAAAGATCGATACAAGTGAAAAAGTAGATAACAAATTTGACTTAAGATTTTAAGCTGCATATTTTCTTAAAATTTATGTACTTCAAAATATCTTCAGAATCATTTATTATTTTTCAAAAAAATTATTTGAAAATCTTAATTATTGAAGACGAAAAAGCATTAAGCGAAAGCATTGCTGATTATCTCACTTCGCAGGAATATACTTGCGATATCGCAGCCGATTATGTAAGTGCCATTCATAAAACTGAATACAATAATTACGATTGCATTCTCCTGGACATTGGGTTGCCCGGAGGCAGCGGATTAAAAATTCTTGAACTTTTGAAACAAGATAAAAAGCTGGATGGCGTGCTGATCATCTCTGCAAAGAATTCTTTAGATGATAAAATAAAGGGACTCAACCTTGGCGCGGATGATTATTTGCCCAAGCCTTTTCATCTATCAGAATTAAACGCAAGGATAGCGGCAATTATCAGAAGAAAGAATTTTGAAGGAAACAGTGTTATTGAATTTCATAATTTAAAAATTGATACACAAACTAAAACAGTTACAGTAAATCAATTCGCGGTAGAACTTACCAAAAAAGAATACGAATTGCTTTTATATTTTGTTTCCAATAAAAAAAGATTGATCTCAAAAGAAGCAATAGCAGAGCATCTTTGGGGAAATGATATGAGCGGAAATTTCGATTTTATTTATACTCATATAAAAAATCTGAGAAAGAAATTAATGGATGCCGGAGATGCTGACTATATAAAATCGGTGTATGGAATGGGTTATAAATTTACCGCGCAATGAAGCTGATCGCGAAATACAACAGGGTAAATATTCCGATCACGATTGCTACACTTTTGATCAGTAGCATCGCTTATTATTTTATTCTGCATTTTATTTTAGTTCATCAGCTTGACAAAGATCTTTTTATAGAAAAGCAAGAAATTATACATCACATTCAGGTAAGCGGAACTTTGCCTGAAGCTTCCGATTATAAAGATCAGCAAATAAAATTCACGATTGCAAATGCGGCTATCTCAAAAAATAAATATTCGACTGAAGACGCGTTTGACAAAACAGAAGGTGAAGAAGAAACTTTCCGAAGACTTGATTTTAATATATCGGCAAATGGAAATAATTATATCGCAACCGTAAGAAAATCTCAACAGGAAACCGAGGACATTGTGCGCCTGATTCTGATAATTACTTTTTTTATAATTACTTTTTTGTTACTCATACTTTTTATCGCCAATAGGTTTTTGCTTGGTAAATTATGGAAGCCGTTCAATAATACTCTTGAACAATTGAAGAATTTCAATCTTTCAGGAAAAAATACAATTGACCTGCAAAAAACTGACATTGATGAATTTAACGAGCTAAATAAAACAGCGCTTTCAATGACCCGGAAAGTAAATAATGACTATGAATCATTGAAAAGTTTTACTGAAAATGCATCGCATGAAATACAAACACCTCTGGCGATTATCAGAACAAAGCTTGAATTATTGTCGCAATCAGAAAACCCAACCGAAACTCAGATCAACACTATTCAGTCATTGAACGATGCTGTATCAAGGCTATCAAAATTAAATCAATCATTATTACTTCTTACTAAAATTGAGAACAGGCAATTTGTAGAAACTGAACGGATAAACATTTCTTCTATTTTATTTAGGTATGTTGATAATTTTGAAGAACTGGCGCAAACAAAAAATATCATATTTGAGAAAAAGATTGTTGAAAAAATGTTTGTTGAAATGAATGAGTCACTTGCAGAAATTTTGATTTCAAATATTATTATCAACGCGATAAAACACAATCATTCAAATGGAAGAATTGAAATAAAGCTTCATGATAATACGTTATCCGTATGCAACACAGGTCCGGCGCCCGTTAAAGACACATCAGAGTTTTTTGAAAGGTTTAAAAAAAATTCTTCCTCTTCGGATTCTCTCGGGCTTGGTTTATCGATTGTAAAGAAAATTTGCGACACTTATGATTTTACCGTTTCGTATAAATACAGAGAAGGAATCCATATTGTTACAATTCATTTTACGGAATGATGGCAGATTTACTGGGTAATTTGTTGATGCATGTAATATTTAAACCTTTAGAAAGCAATTGGTTTTGGAATATTTATTGTTATACTGATAAAATATAAATTGTATAAAATGAACTTTGGAAAAAGATGTTTACTTGTCTTCATGTTGTCTCTTCCCGTTGCCGGGTTTTCACAAAAGGATTCGTTGGTAAATAAATTAGACAGCTTATCAAGAGAAAAAAATAGTACGGGAAAGCAGATCAATAACATTAATCCAAAAGCGTATACTGAAAATACACAACTTACTTTCAATACATATTTTATTTTACTGGGCAGCGACCTGAAGCAGGAATTTACCAAGCCTTTTCACATGACTAAAAAAGACTGGGGAAACTTTGGCAAATTCGCTGTCGCAACTGTCGGGCTTTCTTTTGCGGATAAACCCATTCAGCAAGCGGCGCTCAGGCTACGACAAAGAAACACTCCAATAAACAATATCAGTAAGTACGTCACTAATTTTGGCGGAGTTTACGAGGTTATTACCCTGGCTGGCTTTGGCGCATATGGCGTTTTGTTCAAAAGCGACAAAATGAAAACAACTACACTTTTAGCAACGCAAGCATATATCACAGGAGCTGCATTGGAAACCGTACTTAAATTTCTTTCCGGCAGGACAAGGCCATCTTATTACGATCCCGGTGTGGAAGCCAAACCGCGATTCCTCGGGCCTTTTCCTAAAAAAGTAAAAGGCATTAGCAGTAGTAATTTAACCAGTTCTTTTCCCTCAGGGCACACCACAGTTGCTTTTGCCGCAGCCACTGTATTTGCATCGGAATATAAAAATACAGTTTACATTCCTGTGATTGCTTATAGCGCGGCTACGTTAATTGGTATAAGCCGGATTACAGAAAATAAACATTGGTCAACTGATGTTTTGGTAGGCGCTGCGGTAGGTTTTTTAGCAGGAAAAAACGTTGTAAATAATTATCATCGCTACGCAAAAATAAAATCCGGTAACCATCAAAAAAATTCGGTTTCTTTCAACTTAAATTATTCTTACGGGCATTGGGAGCCAGGGCTCGTTTATAAATTTCATTAATGTTGAAATCGGCTTATTAACGCAATCATCAATCGCGTATTAGATTTCATAAAAAATTAAACGATCTACTAAGTTTTGCAATACATAAATTACCATATTTAAAAGGCAACCCAACCATTAGATTATTTTTAGCATCAATTAAGACGAACATCGAATAATGGATGAACTCCAAAAACTTATTGAAGGCTGCCTTCGGGGAGACAGGCATTCTCAAAGCCTGCTATATAATTTATTGAGTAAAAAGATGTTCGTTATTTGTCTCAGGTATTGTAAAAATCCGGAAGAAGCGGAAGAGATTTTGCAGGAGGGATTTATGAAAGTATTCGAATTTATACATCAATATAAATCTACCGGTTCTTTTGAGGGATGGATGAGAAAAATTATGGTGAATTGCGCACTGCAGAAGTATCGTAGCAAAAGCCAGCTTCACGCTCTTGTTCAAATTGATAACACTACGCTCGATCATATAGGGAATGAAAATATTATTTCACAAATAAATACCAAGGAGCTTTTATCAATGGTGCAGCAACTGCCACCTGCCTATCGCATGGTTTTTAATTTGTATGTTTTTGAAGGAATGAAACACAGGGAAATAGCAAAACATTTAAATATTGCGGAAGGCACTTCAAAATCAAATCTTTCGGATGCCAGATCTATTCTGCGGAAGGCTATAAATATCAGTTTGCAATCACCCAAAATTTTCAACAGCTATGAGTGAAAGTCTACACAATATTGACAAACTATTCAGAGATAAAATAGAGCAGCATGAAGAAGAGCCATCATCAAACGTTTGGAATGCAATTGATAATGATCTTGATAAAAAGAAAATTGTTTCAGTTTCAAAAAAATATTACAAACTGAAGTGGGTTGCAATGGCGCTTCTATTATTTTCTTTGGGACTTGGGATGTACATTTTGCAAATAAGAAGAAATAATAATGAAATCGTAAAGAAAAATAGTATTGAAAAACTTTCAAAAAATAATGATTCAGTAAAAAGTAATGTAAAAGATTTGAATCAGGTATTAGGGGAAAATGATGCTCAAATAAGAAAAACTAAGGGACTAATACAGTACAAAGCGCTGCAAGATACAGGAGATAGAAATAATTATATTACCAGAAGTGGTGCTGAGGATAATAATAAAATCCTTTCTGATGAATCTCTTAGTTACGGCCCTTTAAAAGAAGATCATACAGCAAAATTGAATAAAGCAGTTGCCATTTCTACTGATGGAAAAAAGAAAAATATAGTTGAGCTGAAAGATAAAAATAATGAAACCACTATTACTAACACAGAACAAATAAAAGAATCTTTTCAAAATACTTTCCCTGCTAAAAGATTTAATAACGATATTTTATTGGCATCGAAATCGCCTGAAATGCATTATCAGCAATTATTTACAGTTCCTCTTTTTACCTCAAAAATAATTTTATCAAACGAAGCTCGTGATAACGCTTCAGCGATAGAAAATGCAAAAAC
The DNA here is from genome assembly GCA_030853195.1 of Bacteroidota bacterium. Lineage (GTDB taxonomy): Bacteria > Bacteroidota > Bacteroidia > Chitinophagales > Chitinophagaceae > Ginsengibacter. Next base: position 40,725 of record JALYVO010000011.1, read on the forward strand.
TTTTAAAGAAAAAAATAAGAAACAAAAAAACGGTAGCACAAAGACTTCCAAAGAACCTCTATTTTTTGCAACCCTTTTCTTTTCTCCTGATATTATCAGTTACAACATAGAAAGCGATCACCCGCGTTTTAGAGAAGATGATAAAGATGAAATCAAAAAAAATGAAAGCCTCAAATTTTCAAGCACTTTTGGGTTTTTAGTTGGCTATAATATTAATAATAGATGGAAGCTGCAATCCGGTGCAACATTTTTTACCAGGGTAACTAATATTAATTCTAAAACAATTTATGCGCGATCCGACAATAATGGAAATGTAGATTTTAGGATTAATTGTTTTTCGGGCTCCTCTATTATACCATTGAAATCAGGAAATCATCCAGCTCCCGGAGACAGCACCAATGCTTCTGCAAAAAATTCTTTAAAATATCTTGGTGTTCCTTTGGTTTTACAATATGCTATTTCAAAAGGGAAATTAAGTATAATCCCTGGAGCTGGTTTTGAGGTTAACTTTTTATTGAAAAATAAAATAGAAACTGTAATCAATACTGCAAGCGGCAAAGAGAACGCCACCACTAATGTTCAGGGTTTAAGGCCATCTTATTTAAATGGCTCAATAAGCCTGGGCGCCGAATACAGGTTAAGTAGAAAAATTGCTTTAAGCTTTGTGCCCACGGGACGTTTTGCATTGTCCCCTATTAATGAAGGCGAGCCAATAAAAACAACACTTAACTCTGTCGGGTTTATTACAGGGCTGACTTTTAGATTCTAATTAAATTTTTATTTTTTTTAAAATTTACTTTTCCCGTAAACCTCGTCGGTACAAGTTTTGCTGACATGTCTACATAAGTCAAAAAATAGAAAATTAATTTTTCTTTTAAAGTAAAGTTAAAAAAGACCGTTATAAAACAATGAATGAAAAATCTGTATTCAAGCTGTTTCAAATAGTAATCTGCAAGTTTTGTGAAAAAGTTTTTCATTTCAAGTTGTTTAGAAATGCAATTAAATAAATCAAGAGCCATAAATTTTTAGTTAATATATTCTTAAAGCAAAAGTTTTAAATAAAGTCACCCAACTATTTTTTAAAAAAACAACATCTAATCTTATAGAAGCTGAAAACTTGTGTTGTCATTAATGCCAACAATATGAAATATGAAATTCAATTTGATACCGCAGGAAATTTTGTAAAAGTGAAATCGATAGGATTGTAGTTTTCTTATTTTAGTTTTGGTTGCCTCTGTGTTTCTACACGGAGGTTTTATTTGAATTTAAAATAATACGTATGAAACAATTTAAAATTGACAGCTTTGATTCAGTAAATAATTTCCTGTTTGAAATATATTGGCGCAGGGAAAAAATATTTGATCCTGCCGGGGATTTAAAAAATTTAAAAATAAAAATGGTGTTCCTGTTTTCAGTGAACATGAATCTGATCATTTGAATCATATAATGACTGAATGTTTTAGTTTTTGTGTGCTGAATTATTTGAATATTTATACATTGGCATCCATAGTTCAATATGAAATGGATCAGTTAAAAGCAGTAGCATAAAGGAAAGTTAAAGCGATTATTATGACCAATTCATTACTTAACCGGAGCTTGTTCTTTGTAATATTGTCTGTATTTTATTTTTTTAAAAATCTATTTTCCTATTTTTTGACTTGTATCGTTATTCCTCTGAATATTTTTCCTTATTTATCTCATAATTTTTTTGTTAAATGAAAAATCTTTTTTGTCTTTTGTTGCCACTTGCTATTTTTTCTGCTCCATGGCATTATAATCTTGATGAAGCAAAGCAAATCGCTCAGAAAGAGCACAAATTTATTTTACTCAACTTCTCCGGGTCAGACTGGTGTGGCCCATGCATTCAAATGCATAAAGAGATTTTTGATGACGAATCTTTTGAAAATTTTGCCAAATCCAATTTAGTATTAGTGAATGCTGATTTTCCGCGAAGAAAAAAAAATCAATTATCTCCCCAACAACAAAAACTAAATGATGCCATGGCCGATAAATATAATTCTCAGGGAAAATTTCCATACACAGTTTTGCTGGATGGTAATGGAAAAGTTTTAAAAGAATGGGATGGGTACCCCAATATAAAACCGGAAGAATTTGAAATGCAGGTAAAATCATCCATTGATGGTGAAAGATAAAATTCTTACAGAAAGCGTTGCGTATAACAGAGCATTAAAATTGATGGGCAACCGCTTTGAAATAACCGTTGTTGCTGATGATGAAGATTGGGCTAATGAATGCATTGATGCAGGGATTGCAGAAATTCGTCGGATAGAAAAATTGCTAACTACTTTCAACGAAGACAGTGAAACTTTTCTTATTAATAAAAATGCGGGCACAGCGCCGGTTAAAGTTTGTCAGGAAGTTTTTGATCTTATAGAGCGATCAATAAAAATATCAAAAATAACACAGGGAGCATTTGATATTACCTACGGGTCAGTAGATAAACATTTATGGAATTTTGATGTGAATATGAAATCGCTTCCGGACAAAGAAACAGCGCGAAAGCTGGTGCGCCTGATCAATTACAGAAATATATTTCTTGATGCTGAAAATTCAACAATTTTTTTAAAAGAAGAAGGCATGCGAATCGGCTTTGGCGGTATTGGCAAAGGATATGCCGCGGAAAAAGCCAAAGATGTCATGAAAGAAATGGGAGCTGAAAGCGGCCTTGTGAATGCTTCAGGCGATTTAACCGCTTGGGGATATCAGCCAAATGGAAAACCATGGACTATTGGTATTGTTAATCCAAACATAGCGGGCCAGGTTTTTTCTTATCTGGATATAACCGATATGGCCGTTGCTACTTCGGGTAATTATGAAAAATATATTTTGATTAATGGCAAAAAATATTCCCACACGATTGATCCAAGAACAGGGCTTCCTGTTACCGGAATAAAAAGTGTAACTATTATTTCGCCCAATGCCGAAATAGCGGATGCAATGGCCACACCGGTAACCATCATGGGAATAAAAGCCGGGCTTGATATGATCAATCAAATAAAAAATATTGAGGCCATTATTATTGATGATCACGATATTTTGTATAAATCCAATAATATTCATTTCACTTAAAATTAATTATGAAAAAACAAACAATTATAAAGTTTTGCGCAGCATCTGTCGTTGCAGTATTATTTGCTTCCTGCGCCCCCGTAAAGGAATACCAGAAAAGCCGCATTAATGATTCAGAGATGAGCCTCACAAACCGAAAAGTAGAAAAAAATGAATTGAATGTGCAATCATACCGCGAAGGTTCATCAGGAGCCAATGGCGGGAAAACCGGCGGGGGATGTGGCTGCAATTAATTTTTATAAAACTAAAATCATTACATGAAAAAGATTTGTCTAACCCTTGTTGGTATTTATATGATGATGCTTCACGCATTTTCTCAAGTTTCTTCAAAAGATACTTCTGATTATACTCCAAAAAAGCTGGCGCTGGATGAAGTGAATATTGTAACAGGATATTATAATCAAACCGCAGATAAGTCTGCCGTGATGGGTGGAAGAACCGATAGCAAAGGCATTGGAAACGTTACCGATCTTGCTAACGGGATAGATGTGAAATTTGTATCGTGGGATAAAAAGCAAAGAAAAAATTCATTTACTACAGGATTGGGGATTGACTATCATACCGCGGCTTCACAGGCGTACGTTGATTCGAGCGGCCATGCGAGGAACAATGGAACAAGAATTTATCCAACACTTGACTGGACAATTGAAAATGAAAAAAAGGGAACTGAATTTGGGATAGGCGCTTATTATTCCGCGGAACATAAATATTATCATTCCATTGGTTTGAACACTTCTTTTTCCAAAAAAACTAATCACAATGGTGTATTTGGTATAAAATTGACGGGCTACTTCGACCAGATAAAAATGATAAAGCCTTCAGAGTTTTTGCCAATTGATTCAATAAAAAATCTTGCCTCTTCGGATAGTGTTGTTTACGTAACTTCTGCCAGCGGACAAACACAGGCATTAACCTACAGAAACGGACAGTTGGTTGGGGGTAGTGATAAGGGCAAAAGAAATAATATCCCTTCCAGTGCCAGGAATACTCTTACAACTTCTTTTTCTTTTGACCAGGTTATCAACGCCCGCATGCAAGGCAGCATAGCGCTTGATTTGGTTTATCAAAGTGGTTATCTTGGGTTGCCCTTTCACCGTGTATATTTTAACAATGGAAAAGACTCAATTGAAAACCTTCCTTCGCAAAGGTTTAAATTACCAATAGGATTGAGGTTAAACTATTTTTTGGGTGATAATATTATTATAAGAACGTACTATCGCTTTTATGTTGATAGTTGGGGCTTGCAATCGCATACAGTAAATATTGAAGTTCCTGTAAAAATCACTCCATTCTTTTCAGTTTCGCCTTTTTATAGATATTATACCCAAACAGCCGCGAAGTATTTTGCGCCTTATGAAGGGCATTCGCCGCAAGACCAATATTTCACCAGCAACTATGCGCTGGCCGCATTCAACAGCCAGTTTTTTGGTGTTGGTCTGCGATTTGCGCCTCCAAAAGGTGTATTTGTGAAAAGCCTTAAAATGTTAGAAATAAGGTATAGCCATTACACCCAAACTACCAACTTGAATGCCGATATGATTTCATTGAATTTGAAATTTAAATAAATATCCGGTGAAAATAAATTTCATTTGATGAGAAATTATTTCAGCAAATAATCAACAAGCAGAATGTCAAATTTCTACTTTCAGGCTTATATGATGTACCTGGTTTGTTTTATCTAATTCTTTTCCGGACTGAAATTCAAATCAACTAAGCTGAAAGAATTCAATTTATCTAAATGCAGCAGTGTTTTATTTTCACCTTCTGATCTTTGATACATCGGGTTGAATTTTGCTCCGATGATTAGCTCTTTCAGCGTATATGAAGTGCGCGTTACAACTGTATTTGAAAACATATCATCAAATGCTTTTACAAATACAAGAATTTCACCTTTTACGTTTTTAAAATCTTCTTCAGTAAAATTATAAAACGGGCTTGTTTCATTTATCGGATGAACGATTGTCCAGCTCAGCGTTAGAGAATTTACCGAATGATATTCTAATGGAAGTTGATAAAATTTATTTATCATCTTATTGTTTTCTTCGATTGCTATACCTAATGTCAGCTTTGCTTCTGCATCAGTTAGTGTAGTATTTTTAAAAGGTGCTAATCTCAACATAATTGCCATTCCATTGCGAAATGGCGCCAGCAAAGCGTTTCCGCTAAACCTGATGTAAGCTTTAGGTCTTGAGAATCTTCCGTACAACAAACCGGTAACTACTGCAAGACTTAATAAACCAAGGAAAGCCTCAAAAGCGCATAAGCCATTGATCAATAAATTTCCGGCATCTACTCTGCCATATCCGCCAATCGTAAAGGATTGGCTGCTAAAAAAAAATGCTTCAGCAAATTGTTTGAAATGCGAGTAAGTATGAGTTCCGCCAAATTCATCCGGGCCTAAAAAATAATACACTGTACTAAACAAAAGATTAATGAACAGGTAAAAAAGTACAATTGTCAAAAAAAATTTCCATCGGGGCATCTCCAATAAAATATGGTACCAGCTTATTCTTTCAAAATATCCGATTCCTTTTCTTTTGATGTTTGGATTTCCGTTTTTATTTACAAATCTTCCACCATAATCAGAGTAATTAACGCCAAAGCCTGTATTGATCTCAGATCTGGCTTTGGGGTTGATCTTATGAAATTTAAAAATGCGCATCTTTTAGAAAATTTATAGAATATTTCATCAGTCCTGTCAATACTATTATAACGGTAAAGATTGTTGCGATCAATAATTTTATTTTTATCTCAGTTCCTTTTAAAATAAAAAACAAACCAACATAAAGGGCTAAGATTATCAGAAACTTTATGGCTAATTTTTGTAAAGGTAAAATTTGAAAAATGGAAGTATTTAAAATTTTGGCAGAGTGCCATAAATAATAAAGCACCTGGCAATAGGTGGCAATTACGCCGGCGAGCGCAATTCCTCTTGTGCCTGCGATTGGATAAAGAATCAACATCAACAGGATGGCGATAAATATATCAAGAGCTGATCCCCACATGATTTTCTTTCCCTGGCCGAAACTTTGTAAGATCACGCTATAATTATTGATTCGCAATGGGATAATAAAAATACTGATCAAAAAAATTGGTAAGGATGCATTGTATTTATCTTTGAAAGCGAAAGAGAAAAGTTCATCACAGAAAAAAAACAGGAAAAAAAATAAAGGAAAAACAATTGATGAAAGCATATTAAAACTTTCCCGAAAAAGCTCTGATACTTTGCCGGTAAATTTTGCATTACCTGAAATCTCTATTAATAAAAAGCTTCCTGTTACGCTTATCAATAAACTGAATAATGGAATTTCAAAAGAGCCATTAAAAAAAATTGCAAAATCAGTGGCAGTAAGTAAATACAACAGAAATAGTTTATCTATCCATTTTGAAACTATTCCAAGCACATCGTTTGAACCTAGGTATGCCCAATGCTTTAAGAAATATTTTTCATCAATGACTTCTTCATAAGATTCTTTTTTTCCAGGAATTAAAATCATAGCAAGCAATTTCAAAACAGACAGCCCGCATATGCCACTTATAAGATAATAAAGAGAATAATTATTGAAGAGAAGATACAAATGCCATCCGAAAAACAAGAATGAATAGATCATGTTAATGACAAAAGAAATTTTTTCTCCCTGCTGCTTGATCAATAAGGTTTCAGCAACTGTAGAAATGTTTTGGATAATAATAAATGCAATGAGTAAAAATTTCAACGACACATTGAAATTTTTTGCAAACAAAAAAAATATGATTAAAACTGAAATCCATAGGATGGAAAAGAAAACGCTTAACTTTTTTTTGTTATTTCTTATGAAAGAAAAAAGAAAATTCAGGTTTGTAGAAAGTATAACGGTAGATATTCCAAAACTGATAACAACGTTTATAATGTTGACATACATCCATACACTCTGAAACTTCCCATAATCATCGTAGCTTAATTTTCTGGAATAAATAATGGTGATTAAAAACAACACCAATACAGGAAGCACTCTTCCCAGGAGCAACCAGGAAAATTTTCGTGCAACAAATGATTTATAATTTTGATTTACTGAATTGGTCACAAGCTTCTTTATCTAAATATTTAATTATCTCTGCGGGGTTCCCTGCGATCACACAATATCCTTCATGAAAATTTTTAGAGACAACGGCTCCTGCGCCTACAATGGTGAAATCACCCAATTGTACCGATGGTAATATTATTGCGTTCATTCCTATCCAGCAAAATTTGCCGATAGAAATCGGAGGCACATTCACATGTTGCGAATTATCAACCGTATCATGGCTTGATGAAATGATTCCTACATTTGGGCCAATATTGGTAAAATCTCCAATAATTATTCCATTCAATGCCTGAATGTAATTGCCCGGAGAGTCACCGGGAAAAACATTTTTTCCTCTTGAAATCTTTTCGGGATGAATAACAGTGGATGTATAATGAATTGCCCATGTTACATTAGTGTTTTGCCTTAAAATATGTTTGAAAAAAAAACCAGCAATATAAAAACTAAGGTTTGCGTCTTTTCTTAGATGAAAAATTTTTTGAATGAAAACTTTAATCATTGTCATGCAGTAAGAAATGAAAATAATCTTTTTTCTATAAATTTCATTATTGCATTCTAAATATTAGATTTATCGAATCTCCCAATCAAAATGCCTTTTGACTAAACTGCAACTTGCTTTATAACACAATGGCAGACCTTATTTGGAAAGAAAAGGCTTCTTCCTTTTTCTTATCTTCGCCGCCGAAATATGAAGAACATAAGAAATTTTTGTATCATCGCTCACATAGATCACGGGAAAAGTACACTCGCAGACCGTTTGCTGGAGTTTACACACACAGTTAGCGATCGCGATATGCATGCGCAGGTTTTGGATAATATGGATCTTGAGCGCGAGAAAGGAATTACCATCAAAAGCCATGCGATACAGATCAATTATAAATACGAAGGAGTAGAATATGTGTTGAATTTAATTGACACTCCCGGCCATGTGGATTTTAGCTACGAAGTAAGCAGGGCACTGGCTGCATGCGAAGGAGTATTGCTTTTGGTAGACGCTACACAGGGGATTCAGGCGCAAACTATTTCAAATTTATATCTTGCTATTGACAACGATCTGGAGATCATTCCGGTGATCAATAAAATAGATATGGATGGCGCAATGATTGAAGAAGTGGAGGACCAGATAATTGAATTAACCGGCTGTAAGAAAGAAGATATTTTGCATGCGAGTGCTAAAACCGGTATAGGCATTGAACAAATTCTTGCAGCTATTATTAAAAGAATTCCTGCGCCGCAGGGCAATGAAAATGCTCCGCTTCAAGCATTGATTTTCGACAGTGTTTTCAATAGTTTTCGCGGCATTATTGTTTATTATCGCATTTTTAATGGTACTCTTAAAAAAGGTGACAAAATAAAATTCTCAAACACAGGAAAAGAATATTCGGCAGATGAGGTTGGTATTTTGAAAATTGGAATGACACCAAAAAATGAAGTAAAAGCCGGAGATGTGGGATATGTAATTACAGGAATTAAAAATGCCAAAGAAGTTAAAGTAGGCGATACGATTACTACTACAAATAATCCTTGCAAAGAATCCATCCAGGGATTTGAAGAGGTGAAGCCTATGGTTTTCGCAGGAATATTTCCAATCAATACTGATGAATTTGAAGAGTTGAGAGATTGTATGGAAAAGCTTCAGCTCAATGATGCTTCTCTAACTTTTGAGCTGGAAACTTCACAGGCTTTGGGCTTTGGCTTTCGATGCGGTTTTCTTGGAATGCTGCACATGGAAATTATCCAGGAAAGACTGGAAAGAGAATTTAACCAGACTGTAATTACAACAGTTCCTAACGTTAGTTTTATTGCTTACACTACGAAAGGTGAAAAAATAATTGTAAACAACCCTACTCAAATGCCCGACCCGAGCAGGATTGAGACGATTGAAGAACCTTACATAAAAGCCCAGATTATTACCAAACCGGATTATATTGGAAACATAATGACATTGTGCATCAACAAAAGGGGAAACCTGGTTAACCAGGGATACTTAACGCCAACCCGCGTGGAGCTTACTTTTGAGATGCCTCTTACTGAAATTGTTTTTGATTTTTACGACAGGTTGAAAAGTGTAACCCGTGGTTATGCCTCCTTTGATTATCATCCCATAGCTTACCGTGTAAGTGACATTGTGAAAATGGATATTTTATTGAATGGTGAAAAAGTAGATGCTTTGAGCTCCTTGATTCATCGCAGCCGCTCCCAGGATTTTGGAAGAAAGCTTTGTGAAAAATTAAAGGATCTTGTGCCGCGCCAGCAATTTCAAATTGCTATACAGGCTGCCATTGGAGCTAAAGTAATTTCACGGGAAAATATAAGCGCCATCAGGAAAGATGTTACCGCAAAATGTTATGGTGGCGATATCAGCAGAAAAAGAAAATTATTAGAGAAACAGAAAGAAGGTAAAAAAAGAATGAAGCAAATAGGTAATGTAGAAGTCCCGCAGGAAGCATTCTTAGCGGTTTTGAAACTGGATGAATAATGATTAGTAGTTAATGTTATAAAAAGTCCACAATCTACTTTTTGGCTTATATGATTAGTTAAAAGAAACAATTTTCTAAGATTTAAGCAAGTTGAATTTTTTTTGATAAAATGAAATATGTATTGCTGATAATTAATTGAAACTTTAATTAAAATCTAATTTCAACATTTGAATTTCGAATTCAAACAAATGAATGAGATTTGATGTATAAATAAAAATTCTTACTTTTTGATAAAAATAAAATATGTCATCAATCGCACTAAATAAAGAAATGAATATCGAGGTAAAAGTCCGTCTCATTGCCAAAGGAAATGATGAACCAATAGCAGGCAATGAATATTCTGTAAGGCTTTATGATAAAGATATTTTTAATGATGAGTTTCTGGGTGAAAGTAATCCTGATGAAGAAGGCGTCGCTAAATTTATTTTATCCCAGGGCGATTTCTCAAGCCAGTCAAATCATGATAAAAAACCGGATTTCTATTTTTTAGTTTATCAGAATAAAAAAGAAATTTTCAAAAGTAAGGTAATGTCAAATCTGGATTTATCGAACGTTGAGGAATTCATAATGAAAGAAGGCGAGGTCATTGATCTTGGAACTTTTTTAATCGATACGGATCTCTGATATTCAATAAGTGGTTATTTCTTTTTCTTTACCGGATTTTTTTCGATCACAGGTTCGTCAGAGTTGTTTTCATTTTCATCACTATGACTAGGCATCCGCTTGCTCAATTTGGTTTCATCAATGGTTCCTTTGGCATCTCTTATTGGCTGTGGAACTGGTTCCTGGCCTTCAGGAGTTTTATAAGTAAATACTTTTTGTATGTGCACCCATTTTCCATCACGCCATTTTAATCCTTCATAATCGCCATCTGGAATATATGTATATTTTTTATCGGGTTCTCCGGTTTCAGAAATCAAATGTTCGTAAATAATCATATCCATATCGGAATCATAAGTTAACCGCGGGCTCGCACTTTTCTTATACTCCATAATATATCTTGCAAAGGATTGTTTGGCCAGGCTGTTGTCCTGGAAACTGAAAAATGATCCACCGAAAATCGGCGTACCATCTTTGAAAGTAAGAACTTCAATAATTTTTCTGTCGCTATTTAGATTGTTTTCATCATAACCCAACAAGGTGTAATAATCTTTTCCGAATGACTTCTTCTCAATTATTTTGTAGTAAAGAGCGCCGATCCAGTTGAAATTATTGGCAATGGTATCATTTATGTTTTGTGTAATATTTGTTTTATCGATCAAGGGAAAAAGTTTAAGCGAACCATCGCTCGTTCTCATTTGTATAGCTCCGTGCTTGCGGACTACATCATCATTCACTACCAACTGCCAGGTAAAAATTTTGAAGGAACTATCTTTAGGTGAAAGCTGCGAAATAGTAATCAGAGAATCGAAAGGAAAGTAAAATGAGTTTTTAATTTTTAATGCCCTTACAAACATTTTCGTAAACTGGCTATCGGCTTTGAAGCGGCATTCAGCATCTCTTCCTTGAACAATTTCAAGTGAAATTGATTTTAATGAGTCTTGTTCTTTCTTTAATTCTTTTTTTTCTGATGATGAAAGATGCTGCGCGAAACAATTAGTTTCAACAATGGAAAAAATGATCAGAAGGAATATTTTGTTCATTAAATATTTTAGACAAAGAAAACTTTTATTCATCTAATTTATTGTTAACTGCCAATATTTAACTAAGCTAATGCGATTGCCACTGAGATCAGATCATCAAAAACCAAGTCAATTGTATTGTCGTTTACATCAACATCCTTGCGGGTAGTTGGTAAAAAAATGTTGATGGCTATGCCCAGATTTCTACCAAAATTCATATCACTTAAAGTGTTACCGATCATTATACTTTTTGAAAGATTTATTGCCGGAAAATCTTTTATTGCCTGCAAGCCCATGCCGGGATTGGGTTTTCGATTTGGGCCTTCCATATCGGCGCAAAAGTAGATTTTATCAATTCTTCCCCCGGCTTCTTCTATTTCCTGCAACATATTTTTATGAATAATATGCAGGTCATTTAATTTTGTAAGCCCTTTTGCAATGCCTCTTTGATTGGTTAGCATCACAATGGTTCCGAATCTTTCGCTAAAAATTTTAAACGCTTCTTTCACTCCGGCATAAAATTTAAACTCATCCCAGGTATGGATATAATCTAAATGCTTTTCATCATTAACAACACCATCACGATCAATAAAAAGTGTCCACGAAGAAGTTATATTTTTTAAGTTAAAATTTTTCAATTACGAATTTATAATTAGGAATAATGAAACAAACTATGCAATAAAACAATATAGCTTTTAGCAATTTATTAATTCACCCTGCGCTCTTTTATAATCTTCAGGAATTCCAATATCAATAAAATATTTATCCTGGATAAGCCCGTATAAGCCTGGTTTTTTATTCTTCACTGCAACATTTTCTTCAAGATAATTTTTTTCAAAAGAAAATTTCTGGGGCAGATTTTTATTTAAAAATTTATCTACATTCAATGCATACACACCACCGTTGATCAAACCTGATTCATAAAATTGCTTTTCCTTAAATGATTTGATAGAATTGTCCTGATTGAGTTCTACCGAGCCATAGCGATAAAATTGATTCATGGGTTTTAAGCTTAATGTACAAGCAGCATTCTGCTCTTCATGAAATTTACTCAATAAATTGCAATCAATTTTATAAAGTGTATCCCCATTGCAAACAATTATATTTTTCCCGGAAGTCTTATTGCATGCAAGTTTGATCCCACCTCCGGTTCCCAATGGTTCTTCTTCCATTGAAATTTTGTATCTTAGTTCATGATGATTTTCTTTCAAATAATCTTCAATTATTTCGTGCATGTAACCCACACTGAAGATGAAATTTTCTATACCTTTTTTTTGTAAATAAAATATAAGGTAGCTAAGAAATGGCTTATCAGAAATGGGCGCCATACATTTTGGTGTGTCGGAAACAACCGGCCGCAACCTGGTTCCCAGGCCACCGGCAAGAATGATCGCTTCTTTAATCATTGGTGTCGGCAAAATAAATTTCCTCTACAAGTTGGCAAATAATATGGCCAAGGGTAATGTGGCTTTCCTGTATTCGTGGCGTATCATCTGAAGGAATATTTATTAAATGATCTGAAAGGTTTTTCAGCAACCCACCAGTGGATCCTGTGAAAGCGATAGTGATCATTTGTTTTTTCTTTGCCACTTCAAATGCTTTGACAATGTTTTTGCTATTGCCTGAAGTGCTTAATCCCACCAAGACATCGCCTTCATTTCCTATTCCTTTTATAAGCCTTGAATAGATCACATCATAACTGTAATCATTTGCCACAGCGGTTATATAAGAAGTATTACAATGCAACGCTTCTGCAGGAAGTGCATCTCTGTCAGTATAAAATCTTCCACTGAATTCTGCAGCGAGATGTTGTGCATCTGAGGCGCTTCCGCCATTACCGCAAAACAAAACTTTATTTCCTTTTTCGAAAGCGTTCACAATTACATTTACACAATCCATCACAGTTTGCAGAATTTTATCGTCACCAAGTATTTGCGTTTTTGTATCTATTGATGCCTGAATAATATTTTTTATTTTTTCCACTTAATGTTATTAGAATTCAAAGATAGAATTAAATTTAAAATCGATTGCCAGAAGTATCTCTTAATTATTTTTACTGTGTGTAACTATCATGTATAAACGAATTTTGAATATATAATTTTCCCGATAAATAAAACTAAAAACTATAAAATGGATTTCCAGATGATAACAGAGAGCGCCTTGTTACTGCCTTTTGTAATGTAAGTGAGATGTTTATTATTACACGTTATACCAAATATCCAAACGCATCATCATCTTTCTTCAATTCCGTGTAATTAATTTTGTAGGAATCCAGGTTTTTTTTCAAGACTTCATAATCTTTTTTTGCGCTTAATTCAATGCCCACCAGCGCGGGCCCTGATTCTTTGTTGTGCTTCTTGATGTATTCAAATCTGGTAATATCATCATTGGGTCCAAGAACTTCATTTACAAATTCTTTCAAAGCACCGGGCCTTTGCGCAAAACGGATAAGGAAATAATGTTTCAATCCTTCATATTGCAAAGACCTTTCTTTTATTTCCTGCATACGGTCAATATCATTGTTGCCGCCGCTGATAATACAGACCACATTTTTACCCCTTATTTCCTGCGCATAATCGTCTAAAGCCGCTATAGACAAGGCGCCGGCGGGTTCTGCAATTATCGCGTCTTCATTATATAATTTCAAGATTGTGGTACAAACTTTTCCTTCAGGAACCAAATGCATTTCATTCAAAACATCTTTACAAACGGAATAAGTAATATCGCCTGCACGGCTTACAGAAGCGCCATCCACAAAATGTTCTATATTATTCAAAGTCACCGGATGCCCGGCTTTAAAGGCTTCTGACATGGAAGGAGCTCCTTCAGGTTCCACACCAATGATTTTTGTTGCAGCAGAAAATAATTTAAAATAAGAACCAACTCCTGATGCCAGGCCGCCTCCGCCAACGGGAAGAAATAAATAATCCACGTGGGTAAGATCTTCCAATATTTCTAAACCAACCGTAGCCTGGCCTTCAATGATTTTATAATTATCATAAGGCGGGATAAAAGTTTTATTATTTTCCGCACAATGTTTTAATGCAGCCTCAGCGCATTCTTCAAAAGAATCACCCACGAGTTGAATCTCAACAAAATTTTCTCCAAACATTTTTGTCTGTTTCACTTTTTGCTTTGGAGTAATTACAGGCATAAATACTACGCCCTTGCAATTTAATTTTTTGCAGGAATAAGCAAAACCCTGTGCATGATTACCGGCGCTTGCGCACACTGTGCCCTGTTTTAATTGTTCAGCAGGTAGTGTGCTCAACATATTGTAAGCGCCGCGTAATTTATAAGAACGCACAACTTGTAAATCTTCTCTTTTAAGAAAAATATTACATTGATATTTTGCTGATAAATTCCTGTTGAGTTCAAGCGGGGTCCTGTTTACAACGTTCCTTAACCTTGCAGAAGCATCTGCCACTCCTAATCCATCAAACACAGGGTGGTAGCTGATTACATGTTCTTTCGGACTGAATGTGCTATTCATACAAAATCATTTTTTTGAAAAGTTTCCAACTTTTTAACCAACTCAATTATTTCGAATTTCAAAATAAAAGTGGCAACTTTAAATCAACCTTATAATTATTTTATTTCCTGGTTTTCAGGCCTTAAGCTTCTCACCGTTTTTCCTGCCTGCCACATTTCGCTGTCGCGTAATTCTTTTAATTCGGCATCTAATTTTTCACGATAATCTTTCTGAGAATTGGAATCGATGGAGCGTTTGGCTTCCTTGCCTGCAGCTACGCTATCATACAGTTCTGTAAAGATAGGAAGCGTTGCATCACGGAATTTTTTCCACCAATCCAATGCGCCACGTTGTGCTGTGGTTGAGCAATTGGCATACATCCAATCCATTCCATTTTCGGCAACAAGCGGCATTAATGATTGCGTGAGCTCTTCAACAGTTTCATTAAATGCTTCAGAAGGAGAGTGGCCCTTTTTGCGAAGCACTTCAAATTGTGCAGCAAAAATTCCTTGAATGGCGCCCATCAAAGTTCCGCGTTCTCCCGTTAGATCGCTAAAGACTTCTTTCTTAAAATCAGTTTCAAATAAATAGCCAGAACCAATAGCAATACCCAATGCGGCAACTCTCTCAAATGCTTTCCCTGTTGCATCCTGAAAGATTGCGTAACTGCTGTTTAATCCTCGACCCTGCAAAAACATTCTGCGCAAAGAAGTGCCGGAACCTTTTGGAGCAACTAAAAATACATCCACATCTTTTGGTGGAATAATTCCTGTCTGGTCATTATAAGTAATTCCAAACCCGTGAGAAAAATACAACGCTTTGCCTGGGGTCAAATGTTTTTTTACGGTGGGCCACATGGCTATTTGTGCAGCATCACTAAGCAAATAACAAATTATTGTTCCTTTTTCTAAAGCCTCTTCAATTTCAAATAAAGTTTTTCCTTCTACAAATCCATCCCGTATTGCCTTATCCCAACTCTTTGAATTTTTTCGCTGACCTATAATAACATTGATTCCATTGTCGCGCTGATTCAAAGCCTGTCCGGGGCCCTGAACCCCATAGCCAATGACGGCCACTACTTCATTTTGTAAAATTTCCTGAGCTTTTATTAAGGGAAATTCTTCCCTGGTAACAACGTTTTCTTCAGTGCCGCTAAAATTTAACTTTGCCATTTTTGATTTTTTGATTTTTATAATTGATTTGTTTTTACTTATTTTTTTATTATTCAACTGCGGTTATTTCTAAAACAGAACTCTTCAAAGAACCCTGTAAGTACCATTTGAACCCTTCCTTCATCAAAAAATCGCCGCTATAGGTTTTCCCGCTATCTTTAAATGAAGGATTATTTCCGTCATCAATATTAATCTCTTTAAGGATATATTTTTTTAACGGATCAAGACCTTCGGGTTTTAGCTTAGAAAAACTATCGCCATTCTTTGTATATAAATTATAGGCAAATAAAACTGCCTTTTTCTTATCATCGCTAACATACATTTGAGCAGTACTGTTATTATTGTAAGGTGCAATAAGCCTGTATAGAGAACCAAAGCTGATAGTACTTTGAAGGCGATTATAATTTTCAACAGCCTTGTGGCAAAAGGTTATTTCTTTTTCCGATAACCGATTTACAGGAATATCAAATCCAAGTTTGCCCGTCATGGCAACATCTATTTTAAATTTCAAGCTTTCATCGCCACCACTTGTTACGTGATTGCAAAGTGTGGCTGAAGGAAAGAAGTATGAATAGCCCCATTGTATAAAAATCCGCTGCAAACCATCAGTATTATCGCTTGGCCAAAACTCCTGGAAATATTTTAATGCTCCATACTCTGCGCGGCCACCGCCACCAGAGCATAACATCATTTCAAGTGTGGGATATGCTTTGCGAAAACGCTCTAATACTTTATAAAATCCCTCTACATAATTTACATACAAAGCAGATTGATTTTTGCCAAGGTAAGGCGAATATGCGTTTGTAATATACCTGTTACAATCCCATTTGATAAAAGCGATGCCGGGATTATCAGTCATCAATTTATACAAAATCCCAAATACATAATCCTGAACCTTTGGATTGCACAAGTCAAGAACCAATTGATGACGCTGCAAATCTTCAGCTCTGTTTGGCAATTTAATTATCCAATCAGGATGTTTTTCATACAATTCACTTTTGGGATTTACCATTTCAGGTTCCACCCAAATTCCAAATTTTATTCCTTTAGTTTGTGCCTGTTTTACGAGATAGCCAATCCCATCAGGAAGTTTTTTTCTATTCACATCCCAATCCCCCAAACCAGCATTATCATTGTTTCTAGGGTATTTGTTACCAAACCATCCATCGTCTAATAAGAATAAATCAACACCTAATTTTTTAGCGCCATCAAAAAGATTTACTAATGTATCCTGGTTGAAATTGAAGTAAGTAGATTCCCAGTTGTTAAGCAAAGTTTGCCTTTTTTCTTTACCATTCCATATACCGTAATTTAAAGCCCATCGATGTAAATTGCGGCTTGCAGTACCTGTACCTGAAAACGAGTAAGTAAAAATAAAATGGGGCGTGGTAAATACTTTGTTGGGTGCAAGGCTGTAAGCAGAAGCATAAGCGTTGATGCCAGGAATGATCTGCAGGCCTTGCGCATCGCCATGTTTTATGTTTTCAAACTGCAGATTAAAATTGCCGCTCCATGCAAGCGTGCCCGCGAAAACATCACCTTCGTTTTCTTCAGCCGGTTTATTTGATGAAACCATAAAAGAAGGATTATCAAAATTAGTAGCTCTTGTGCCTAATTTAGATTGAATACTATATACTCCTTCAGGAAGTAACGTTTCCTCCATCCTCATTTCACTTGCCCAATCTCCAAAAAAATGCATGAGGTAATATTTATTCGCATTTAAAAAAATACCTGATGATGCATAGCGTTGTAATATAACAGGCAACTTTTCTGCATGCTCTATGCTCGTCCACGCCTCGATTACATCTTCATTGTTATATGCTTCAAAATGAAGGGCAAGTGTAAATGGATAAACCGGATCTTTTAAAAGTATATCCGTAGTAACAACATCGTCATTGAATTTCTGGATTGTATGATTTAAATAATTGAGTTGTAAGGAAGGATTGCCATCTGCGTGAGTAACTTCTATCGCAGGCTCAAGTGCATAAATACTGCCGCCTGCAGGAAATGCTTCAGGCTTTCTTCCTGCAATGAGTGAATATTCTGAAGTGTTGGATAATTTTTTGCCGAAATACAATTGAACAAGGGTTTTAGTATCAGCTATTTTATAAACCAAAGAAATATTTTTAGTTTGAATAACTATATTTTGGGTTATGCCATGTAATGGATTACAAATCACCACAATTAATATCAAGCGGAAAAAAATGTTTTTACGTTTAGGCATGTATGTTATGCTCTGCAATTTTTTCATTAAATGATAATCTGTTTCCAAATGGGTCTATTACTTGAACTTCATTTGAACCATAGAATGTTTCTGAAAGCCCAGGGCGGTTATTTTTATATTTTTTATCAATCAGTATCTTATGGTATTCCTTTAAGCCTGTACACCATAAAAAAACCCTGGTCGCGGGGGTTGTATCACCATGATGCTCGCTTAAATGAATTGTTATCCCATCTCTTGTAATTTCAATGTATTTCGGCATTCCTTCTTCAAATACATGTTCCCATTCTATTTTGAAACCAAGCCAATCAATATAAAATTCAATCGCTTTCTTGTAATCGAAAATTCTTAAAATCGGGATTACTTTTTCAACAGTCATTTTTTTTGTTTATTCTTGAAGTTGTTGGCGGGATGCTAATGGCATGTTACATAGTAAACACTTCTTCCTGTTTATCTAAAAATTCATTTTCCACTACTTCTTCGCCTGGTTCTCTTTTTTCAAACTCTTTCACTTTTTCATGGAAGCCGCTACTTTCTTTAATGATTGCGACGCGTGCGCTTCTTACGAATTCGATCAAGCCGTAAGGTTCGAGAGCATCAATTAATTTATCTGTTTCTTCCCGGTGGCCAGTAGTTTCAAATACGGTATAATCTTTACGGATCGCTACTGCTCTTGCTCCAAATTCGTGAAGCAATCTTTCTACTTTGGCTTTTTCTGCGATGATATCGGTAGGCACTTTATATAATGCCATTTCCTGCCAGATGATCTCATCGTTTGTGTTATAATATGCTTTTAAAACGTCTACTTGTTTTTCAATTTGGCGAGCCAGTTTTTTTACTACATCTTCAGTTTCATAGATTACAATATTGAAACGATGTATGCCCGGAACCTCTGATGGTGAAGTGTTCAGATTATGAATATTGATTTTTCTTCGCGAAAAAATTATAGAAATCCGGTTGAGAATTCCAATCTGGTTTTCGGTATAAACGGTTATTGTATATTCCTGCTTTCCTGTTGGCGTTAAAGAATTATGTGATGTGTTTATTGATTGATTGCCCATAGTTTTAAATTCAATTTTAGAAAAAAATAATTTTTAAGATAACCGGATTTCAGCAACACTGCAACCTTGCGGAACCATAGGAAAAACATTGTGATCTTTGCCTACCATCACTTCCAAAAGATAAGCTCCATCATGATCCAGCATTTCCTTTAATGCATTTTTTAATTTATTCCTTTCTGAAATTCTTTGGCCCGGAATGTAATATGCTCCGGCCAATGCTACAAAATCGGGACTTTGAATATCAGTAAATGAGTATCTTTTTTCATTGAACAATTCCTGCCACTGACGTACCATTCCAAGGAATTCATTGTTGAGAATAATAATTTTTATATTGATATTATTTTGCATGATGGTTCCTAATTCCTGTAAAGTCATTTGAAAACCACCATCGCCAATTACGGCAACTACTTGTCTTTCCGGCGCCCCATATTTAGCGCCAATTGCTGCGGGTAAGGCAAAGCCCATGGTACCTAAGCCGCCGGATGTTACATTGCTTCTTGACTGGTTAAATTTTGCATAGCGACAGGCCACCATCTGGTGCTGGCCTACATCTGAAACAATCACCGCGTTGCCTTCTGTTAATTCATTAAGCAAATTGATCACTTCGCCCATACTTAGTTTATCTGAAGTCGGATGCAAATCTTTTTTGAAACATGCGTCTGTTTCTTTTTGTTTATATTCTTCAAATGTTGCGATCCATTCAGGATAACTTTTTTGTTCAATTTTTTGGGTAAGTAATGGCAATGTTTCTTTGCAATCGCCCCACACGGCTACGGTTGCTTTTACGTTTTTATCAATCTCAGAGGGATCAATATCAAGGTGAATGATTTTTGCCTGCTTGGCATATTTATCCAATCTACCCGTAACGCGATCATCGAAACGCATGCCCACAGCGATTAACACATCGCAATCATTTGTCAAAACATTAGGTCCATAATTTCCATGCATTCCCAACATCCCTACATTTAAAGGATGATCAGTCGGCAAAGCGCTTAAGCCAAGGATCGTCCAGGCTGCAGGAATGCCAGATTTTTCAATAAAATTTTTAAATTCTTTTTCAGCTTTTCCAAGAATTACACCCTGGCCAAAAATCACAAAAGGTTTTTTCGCCTCATTAATCAATTTTGCTGATTGCTCAATGTATTCAGTTCTCACTATGGGTTTCGGGCGGTAACTGCGTATGTGCGTACATGTTATATAACCTTCAAAATCGAATTTTTGTATTTGCGCGTTTTTGGTTATGTCAATTAACACAGGGCCGGGCCTTCCGCTTTTTGCGATATAAAATGCTTTCGCTAAAACTGAAGGAATTTCATTTGCATCAGTGACCTGGTAATTCCATTTGGTAACCGGAGTAGTAATATTGATAACATCGGTTTCCTGGAAAGCATCCGTGCCTAAGAGATGCGCGAAAACCTGTCCTGTTATGCAAACCAAGGGTGTGCTGTCAATCATTGCATCGGCAAGGCCTGTAACAAGATTTGTCGCGCCGGGGCCACTCGTTGCAAACACAACGCCCACCTCACCTGAGGTTCTTGCAAATCCTTGCGCGGCATGAATGGCGCCTTGCTCATGTCGAACTAAAATATGGCCGAGCTTTTGACGGTAGTCATATAAAGCATCATAAATGGGCATGATAGCGCCGCCCGGATAACCGAAAATGGTTTTCACTTTTTCAGCAAGAAGTATTTCAAGAAGCGCAACGGAACCTGTAACGGCCTCCCCCAAACCCCCTCCAAAGGAGGTGGCTTTTGGATCGTTAGCGTTTGAAATATCTTTTGATTTCAATTTTTCAGTTTTTTTTATTTCAGTGATTGTATTCATAAAATAATTTTAATATTAAGTACTTTAAAAGCCCTCTTTTGGAGGATTTTAGGAGGCCTCATCAGTTACGCACCCTTCGGCAGCATTACTTACGTAATTGGCATATTTGAATAAAATTCCTTTTGTTGCTTTTAATGCAGGCCGCTTCCATTTGGATTTTCTTTCAGCAATTATTTCTTCACTTACTTTTAAATTAATAGTCTTGGTTGTGACATCAATCTCTATCACATCATTATCTTCTACAAGGCCAATCAATCCGCCATCAAATGCTTCTGGAGTTATATGTCCGACGACAAACCCATGTGTGCCACCGCTGAATCTTCCATCTGTAATTAATGCTACGCTTTTGCCAAGGCCGGCTCCTATAAGCGCTGATGTAGGTTTTAGCATTTCCGGCATTCCCGGAGCGCCACGAGGACCTACATATTTTATCACTACTACATCTCCATGTTTTATTTTCCCTGAATTAATTCCTTTTATTAAATCATGTTCGCCGTCAAAAACTCTTGCCGGGCCGGTAAATTTCTCTCCTTCTTTTCCAGTGATCTTTGCTACGCTTCCACCTTCGGCGAGATTGCCATATAATATTTGCAAATGGCCTGTTTTTTTAATTGGATCTTTTAATGAATGAATAATTTTTTGTTCATCAAAATTAAGATCAGGAACATTCTCTAAATTTTCTGCAACAGTTTTCCCAGTAACAGTAAGGCAATCGCCATGCAATAACTTTTCTTTCAATAAATATTTCATCACAGCAGGTATTCCTCCATATTGATGCAGGTCCTGCATTAAATATTTTCCGCTTGGCTTAAAATCCGCAAGCATAGGAATTTTATCACTGATCGTTTGAAAATCGTCCTGTGTTAATTTGACATCAACACTTTTTGCCATTGCAATCAAATGAAGAACAGCATTGGTTGATCCACCCAAAACCATCACAAGCGTAATTGCGTTTTCAAATGCCTTTCTTGTCATTATATCTTTTGGCTTAATATCTTTTTCCAATAAAAGCAAAATAGCTTTGCCTGCATGGAGACATTCATTTTTTTTGTCTTCACTTAAAGCCGGATTAGAAGAAGAAAAAGGCAGGCTCATTCCCAATGCTTCAATAGCGGCTGCCATTGTGTTGGCCGTATACATTCCGCCGCAGGCGCCCGCTCCGGGGCATGCATTGCGAATAACATTTTTAAAATCTTCGGGAGAAATATCACCAGCTATTTTATGCCCCAATGCTTCGAAAGCAGAAATAATATTTAAGTCTTGTCCGTTATAATGGCCTGCTGCAATCGTGCCGCCATATACCATTATGGATGGACGGTTCAATCTGCCCATTGCCATAATAGAGCCAGGCATATTTTTATCACAACCTGGTAAAGCAATCAGCGCATCGTAATATTGTGCGCCACAAACTGCTTCAATCGAATCGGCAATAATGTCGCGGCTTACCAAAGAATAACGCATTCCGTCTGTGCCATTGCTCATGCCATCGCTTACGCCGATTGTATTAAAAATCAATCCAACCAAATCATTATCCCAAACTCCTTGTTTTACAATTTTTGCCAGATCATTTAAATGCATGTTGCAAGTGTTGCCGTCATAGCCCATGCTTACAATTCCAACCTGAGGTTTTTTAAGATCTTCTTCTGTCAAACCAATTCCATACAACATGGCTTGCGCAGCAGGTTGTGTTTCATCCTGCGTAAGTGTTTTGCTGTATTTATTTAGCTCGTTTATATTTTTTGGGTCGTTGTTCATTTTAATTTTATCTGAGTTATTTTTTTATATTTTTTATGTGGCCTGAAAAGCCATTTTATAGTTTTTCTCCATTACAAGTTCTTTATAAGCTTTTTGAATTTTAGATCCTTGCGTTTCACTCCAGGATTTGGTGAAATAAATTTTATCCAACGCAGCGATACCAATAATTTCAGCCGCAGTGCCACAGAAAAAAGCGCTGTCTGCCCCATGCACCTCATCAATTGTAATTTGTTTTTCAACAACAGGAATTTGCGACTCTTCACAAATTTCAAAAACAGTCGCTCTTGTGATTCCCGGTAAAATATTTCCCAATTGCGGCGTATATAAAATACTATCTTTTTCTACAAAAAAATTAGCGCCCGGTGCTTCGGCTACGAAACCATTGATATCCAATAAAAGCGCTTCATCATAGCCGTTAGCTTTTGCTTCCTGGCTCGCAAGAATAGAATTTACATAATGGCCAGTCGCCTTTGCTTCGATTTTGAAACCTTTAGGGTTGGGCCTTTCAAAGGATGATGTCATTATATTTAATAACTGTTCTCCCAAAAAAGGTTGCATTTGCCATGCCTCAATTACGATAAATGATTCTTTATTGAGATTGAAGCCCATGTTGGCTGGAGCATACACCAATGGCCTGATGTAGGCATCCTGTAAATTATTCAGATTTAAAATTTTATAAGTGCATTTTATTAATTCATCGCTGCTCCAGGTGTAAGGAAGATTGAGCGCCCTCGCGGAATTTTTTAATCTTTTAAAATGCTCTTGCTCTTTAAAAATTTTCGTTTTTCCATCTGATGTTCTATAAGAACGGATCCCTTCAAAAACGCCATAGCCATAATGAAGCGTCTGGCCATACAAATCCATTTTTGCTTCTGATGCTTTTACTATTTCTCCATTCCAGTAAATAAACGTGTCTTCGTTATAATACATAAAATTGATTTCTAAATAGGTTTAAAATAAAAAAAACCCGCTTCTTTTGGAGGCGGGCTATTTTGAAAATTGATTTATTTAAATAGTGATTCCACCTCCCTTTAAGGGTATAATAATGACGATTGCAACAATAATAATTATTGCAAAATTTTGAATGTCATTATAAAATTTGCCTTTCAACATGGTGAAGAATTGTCCGGCAAACTTAGCATACTCTTTATAAAAACAAAGAACTTTTTATTAAATAATTGTTGTCTGCCCCAAAGCCACATTCTTTACATTGATGTGTTGTGGTAGATCATTGCATAAATAGTCACTAATCAATTCACCAATAGTAGAGGTGAAATAATAATTAACTGGATCAATGTCTTTTGTAACAAAACCATTGCCCAGCGTCCATTCTACAGCATTCCTGATTGCTTTGGATTCTTCAAATAATTCAAAATGGTCCATCATCATCGCCGCTGATAAAATAGATCCAACGGGGTTTGCGATATCTTTTCCTGCAGCTTGTGGATAAGAACCATGAATAGGCTCGAACAATGCATTCACTTTTCCGATAGAGGATGAAGGCAATAAACCTAATGAGCCACTGATAACACTTGCTTCATCACTTAAAATATCTCCAAACATATTTTCTGTAAGCATTACATCAAACTGTTTTGGATTCACAATTATTTGCATTGCAGCATTATCAACAAACATATAATCCACTATTACTTCAGCATAATTCATGGCAATTTCCTGTACTGTTTTTCGCCACAACCTTGATGTTTCAAGCACATTGGCTTTGTCAACAAGGGTTAATTTTTTTCTTCTTTTTTGCGCAGCATCGAAGGCTAAATGTGCGATTCTTTCAATTTCGATTTTATTATAAATACAAAGGTCAGAGGCTTCATTACCTTCCTCATTGGTTTCTTTTTTTCCAAAATATATTCCCCCGGTTAGTTCACGATAAATAATAAAATCAACTCCCTGCAATTGTTTTTCTTTCAACGGAGAAAGATGATGCAAAGATTGGTAGGTTGACACCGGACGGATGTTGGCGAACAATTGTAATTCTTTCCTGATTCTTAGCAAACCTTGCTCCGGGCGCACTTTTGCCGTTGGGTCATTGTCGTATTTCGGATGCCCGATTGCACCCAGTAAAACCGCATCGCTTTTAAGGCAACTCTCTATCGTATCCTGTGGCAAAGGATCACCGGTTTTATCAATAGCTACAGCGCCCATCAGGCAATGAGTAAAATTAAAATTGTGCTGAAATTTTAAAGCAACTGCGTTTAATACTTTTATTGTTTCACGGGTTACTTCGGGGCCGATGCCATCTCCTGAGATTACGGTTATGTTCTTGTTCATGTTTTATTTACTAATAAATTGTATTCTTTAAATAATTAAAAAGGATAACGCTTTTT
This sequence comes from Bacteroidota bacterium, assembly GCA_030853195.1. Classification (GTDB taxonomy): domain Bacteria; phylum Bacteroidota; class Bacteroidia; order Chitinophagales; family Chitinophagaceae; genus Ginsengibacter. The sequence continues at coordinate 65,828 of JALYVO010000011.1, forward strand.
CAAAATTGAGGATTTCTACTTTTTGGCTTACCAGGTAATCAATATCATCAAAGCCATTAAGCAAGCAGGTTTTTTTATAAGTATTAATTTCAAATTTTTCCTGTTCTCCAGTTGCATCAATGATGATGGTTTGCTGAGCTACATCAATTGAAAGCGTTGATCTATTTTCGAGATTAAATATTTTTTGTAAAAATCCATCGCTTACCTGCACAGGAAGCAATCCATTATTTAAAGCATTATTTTTAAAAATGTCGGCAAAAAAACTGGAAACCACTGCATTAAATCCATAGTCAATGATAGACCAGGCCGCGTGTTCACGCGATGAGCCACAACCAAAATTTTTTCCGCCAACCAAAATAGATCCTTTGTATTCCGGGTTATTCAGAATAAAATCTTTTTTCGGTTGTGCATCATCGTTATTAAGATAACGCCAGTCGCGAAAAAGATTTTTTCCAAAACCTTCGCGTGTCGTAGCTTTTAAAAAGCGTGCGGGAATGATCTGGTCGGTATCCACATTTTCCAATGGAAGCGGAACAAAAGTGCTGTGTATTTTTTTTAATGCCTGCATTTTTTTAATTTAAAAAATCTCTTATATCAGTTATTACGCCTGTGATCGCGGCGGCGGCGGCGGTCAATGGGCTTGCCAGCAATGTTCTTGCGCCCGCGCCCTGCCTTCCTTCAAAATTTCTGTTGCTGGTGGAAATACAATATTCTCCTGACGGAACTTTATCTTCATTCATTCCCAAACATGCGCTGCAACCAGCCTGGCGGATTTTAAATCCTGCGTCTATAAAAATTTTATCTAATCCTTCTGCTACAATCTGCGCTGCCACCTGTTGCGAACCTGGAACGATCATTACATTTACGTGTTCATTTTTCTTTTTTCCTTTTATAACGGTTGCGACCAAACGCAAATCCTCAATTCTTGAATTGGTGCAGCTTCCAATGAAAACATTTTGAACAGGCATTCCTTTCAAAGACTGTCCGGGCTGCAATCCCATGTATTGAAGTGCTTTGATTATATTTTTCCTTTCTCCTTCATCTGTAATGCTTTCAACAGTTGGCACCAATGCATTGACCGCAATTCCAAGCCCGGGGTTTGTTCCATAAGTGATCATCGGTTCAATATCTTTTGCATCAATATTTATTTCAAGATCAAACACGGCATCTTCATCAGAATATAATTTTTTCCACTCCTCTAATTTATTTTCCCATTCACTTCCGTGGGGAACAAAGACCCTGTTCTTCATATAATCAAACGTGGTTTTATCAGGCGCAATCATTCCGCCTCTTGCTCCCATCTCAATGCTCATATTGCAAATGGTCATTCTGGCTTCCATAGAAAGAGCCCTGATTGCGGAGCCTGCGTATTCTACAAAATATCCTGTTGCGCCGCTCGCTGATATTTTTGAAATGATATAAAGAATAATATCTTTTGCAACCACGCCTTTGTTCAACGTGCCATTCACATTGATACGCATGGTTTTTGGCTTTGTTTGTAATATACATTGTGTGGCAAAAACCATTTCCACTTCGCTGGTTCCAATTCCAAAAGCGACGCATCCAAAAGCGCCATGTGTCGAGGTGTGGCTGTCGCCGCAAACGATGGTCATACCTGGTTGTGTGATTCCTAATTCCGGCCCAATCACATGAACAATTCCCTGGTAAGGATGACCTAATCCATATAACTCTACGCCGTGCTTTTTGCAATTATCAACTAATTTTTGGACCTGAATTCTACCCAATTCATCTTTAATAGGAAGATGCTGGTCAGTCGTTGGAACATTGTGATCCGCTGTGGCAACGGTTTTATCAGGCCTGTAAAGTTTCAGCCCTCTTTTTTCAATTCCCGCAAAAGCCTGCGGGCTTGTCACTTCGTGAATTAAATGCTTATCAATGTAAATAACATCAGGCCCATCTGGTATTGATTTTACCAGGTGCTTTTCCCAAATTTTTTCAAATAATGTTTTCTTCATTTGTATTTTTTAGAATCAAAAATCAAGTCGTGAAAGCTGATTGCTGAAAGCTCAAAAGCTCAAAGTTCAAAGCTCAAAGCTCAAAGCTCAAAGTTCAAAGCTGATAGCAGAATGCTGAAAGCTCATTGCTAATTCTGAAAGATCATTATCCATTACCTCTTTTTTATTGTCAGCAACTTTCAAAAAAAGGTCATACAAAATATCTACATCATTGCGATCAAATTGATAACCTAGCTTTTGAAAACGATAAGCCAATGCGCTGCGTCCGCTCCTTGCTGTTAGTACAATCTTCGAACTATCCGCGCCGACTTCTTCGGGATTCATGATTTCGTAAGTAAGTGTATCTTTTAAAAATCCATCCTGGTGAATTCCTGAGGAATGCGAAAATGCATTGCTGCCAACAATTGCTTTATTGGGTTGCACCGGCATGCGCATGGTATCAGAAACTAACCGGCTCATAGGATTTAATTGTGTTGTTTTTATGCTGGTATAAAATCCAAGGTGCTTATGTTGTGTAATAATCATCACAATCTCTTCCAATGAAGTGTTGCCGGCTCTTTCACCTAATCCGTTGATGGTGCATTCTATCTGCCTTGCACCGCTTATCACTCCTGAAATTGAGTTGGCAGTTGCTAATCCGAGATCATCGTGGCAGTGACAAGAAATAATTGCTTTGTCAATATTGCTAACATTATTTTTTAAAAAGGCAATTTTTTCACCGTATTGATAGGGCAAACAATATCCCGTAGTATCAGGAATATTTACTGTAGTTGCGCCAGCCTTTATCACCGCTTCTATTACTTTTGCCAAATATTCATTATCAGTTCTTCCGGCATCCTCGGCATAAAATTCTATATCATCTGTATATTTTCTTGCCCATTTTATGCTTTGAACTGCTCTTTCTAAAATATCTTTTTGATTAGAATTAAATTTACTTTTTATGTGATAATCCGATGTGCCGATCCCAGTGTGAATGCGCGGGCGTTTTGCATATTTTAGAGCTTCACCTGCTACTTCAATATCTTTTTCTACAGCGCGGGATAAAGCGCAAATAGTAACGTTGGAAACGTTTTTAGAAATTTGTTCCACAGAAGAAAAGTCTCCGGGGCTGGAGATGGGAAAACCGGCTTCTATAACATCTACCCCAAGGTTTTCAAGTTGTATCGCCAATTCGATTTTTTCTTTCGTATTTAATTTGCAACCTGGCACTTGTTCGCCGTCGCGTAATGTAGTATCAAAGATTATTATCTTATCCATTGTATCTATTTAGAGAAAAAATTTATTGGAGATATTGTTTCTATCCTTTCGAAATTACCCAATTGAACAATTGTATTGTGAACAAATTGTGTGAAATTTACACTTCTGAAATGGACGCAATCTTTACAAAAGCCTTGCTATCATTGTCATTGAGCCTAAATTAATTACGATGCCCAACAGATCAACAGATTCATTATTTCAATTGATTCATTCTTTACAAAAGTCAGAAAAGAGGAATTTTAAATTGTATGTGCAAAGAAATTCTTCCAACAATGACCTAAAAGTGGTGCAATTATTTGACGCCATTGATAAGATGTCTACCTACGATGAAAATGCGCTCATTAATAAAACTGCTTCAATAAAAAAACAGCAACTTCCTAACATAAAAGCGCATCTCTATAAACAAATACTTGGCAGCTTGCGCTTGTTGGAAAATAGTGAAAATCTAGATCTTCAGTTACATGAGCAATTGGATTTTGCAACCATTCTCTACAACAAAGGGCTTTATCATCAGAGCTTGAAAATTCTTGATAAAATAAAGGAAATCGCGGGAACTAATAATCAAATCAATTTCCTGGTTGAAGTATTGATCATGGAAAAAAAAATTGAAGCACTGCATATTACCCGCAGCATGCAGGACAGAGCAGATGCGCTCACAGGAGAAGTAAATATTACCAATATGCATCTTGTGCGCCAAACTAAACTTTCCAACCTCGCGCTTCAATTATACAGTTGGTACATCAAGAACGGTCTCGCAAGAAATGAAGATGATGAAAAAGAAGTTGAAAATTATTTTCAAAAACATTTAATTGATGAAGTTAAAAACCCTGAAGGATTTTATGAGAAGCTTTACCATAGCCAGAGCTATTGCTGGTACTCTTTTATAAGACAGGATTTTTTGATGTATTACCGCTACACTCAAAAATGGGTTAATGTTTTTTCTGATCAACCATTTATGATAAAAATTGAGACAGGGAATTATATAAAAGGATTGCATAATTTATTGAACGCACATTTTAATTTAAGAAATTATTCGGGGTTTGAAAAAACACTTTTGATCCTGGAAGATTTTAGCAAATCGGATATTGTAAAACTCAACGATAATAATAAAATCCAGGTTTTTGTTTATCTCTATATTGCAAAAATTAATCAGCATTTCTTAGAAGGCACTTTTCGGGATGGATTGGAAATAGTAACTGAGATTACGGATCAGCTCAAAGAATATGAGCTTTACCTTGACCAGCACCGCACGCTCATTTTTTATTATAAGATCGCTTCACTTTATTTTGGCGCTGGTGATTTTGACAGTGCGATTGATTATCTGAATAAAATAATCAACTGGAAAGTAACGCTGAGAAACGATCTTCAATGCTATGCAAGATTGCTTCATTTAATAGCGCATTATGAAATAGGAAATTTTCAATTGTTGGAATATTTAATTAAATCCGTTTACCGGTTTATGGCCAAGATGCAGAACCTGAGCCTTGTTGAAGAAGAAGTGTTTAAATTTCTGCGTAATTCATTTTACTTATCAGCAAGAAAATTGAAGCCTGAATTTGAAAAATTATTAAACACCATCAAGCAATTTGAAACCAGCAAATTTGAAACCCGCGCATTTGCATATCTCGATATTATTTCATGGCTTGAAAGTAAAGTTTATGATAAACCCGTTTATGAAATCATAAGAGAAAAATATTTAGCAGGAAGGAAATTACATGGGAAAAAAATTGGATAAAATGATTTGCAAAAAGGCAAAAAACTACTTTTTGGATTATGAGTTTGATTTTATAAAAAAACTAAAAAAATACTTTATGAGTTATATGAGCAACAATCTTTAAGGATTCATTTTTTTCTCAGTTATAAATTATTTTTTTCTGTGAAGCAAAAAAAATGCCCGGAAATACCGGGCATTTTAAAATTTATAAACTGCTTTTCATTAATCAGTCTTAGTAATTTTTAAAACTTCACTTTTCCAATCATTACCCAATATTTGAATATAATATTCTCCTTTTGGTAATGAGTTGTTATTTAAATTTATGGTATTGGTTCCCTGTAAAATTTTTACTTCACGGTTCACTAATTTTCTGCCATATATATCCATCAAAATGAGGTTAGCTTTTCCTTTCGTTTCTGCTGCGGTATAAAATACGGACGAAGCGGAGGTTAAAGGATTTGGATATACTTCTATTTTATCGTTGAGGCTGCAATTTGTTTTTACAGAAAGAATATTACTGTAAGAATATTTGCCATCATTATCAACCATTTTTAACCTGTAAAAACTGGTGCTATTATTCTGCGAAACTTTTGCGGAATAATTTCCATTACCCTTAGAATCTACTTTTTGAATTAATTTAAAATCTGTGGAGCTTAGGCTTTGTTCTATTTCAATGTGATCAAGATCTGATTCATTGGACATTTTCCACTGCAGAGAAACATTACAATTATTGTTTGTTGCACTAAAATCAGACAGAGTAACTGCTAAAATCGTGCAATCCATAAAAGGAAATGCATAAGCTTTTCCAATATTATTATTAGTGGCCAGAAAACTAAATAAGGTTCCAAAAGTTCCACCTAAATTAAAAACACCTGAACTAAAATCCAGCGCCTGGCCCGGTGCGCCAACTAATGCTCTTACTCCTCTTGCAGGGCCTTTCACGTGTCCGCCACCTGCAACACTGTATCCCAACAGGCTTGCTGCATTAACGCCAAAATCTAACGAAACCTGGTTTTCTAAAGTCCAGTTTGGAGCAACTGAATAAGTTCCATCTGAATTACCTAAAAATACATAAGCCGCACCACCCACCACATTTGTTCCAATTATGCCAACTCCTGTTGATAAAGGCTCTCCCACAATTATATCACCAATGCCATCACAATTAACGTCCAGCATATTATCAATTGAGGCACCGAATAATGCATTAACATTAAGATTCCGGCCTGCTAAAATACTTAACAGCGTACCATTTCGGGGAGAAGAAAAAGATTGACCTGGAGTTTGATTTGTTCCCGGGGTTGCCTTTGATAAAAACACATTCAACGATCCTGTTTTCAATCTTAATCCGCTTACTACATTACTTAAAACATTGCCTGAAGGTGCACCTACAAGGATATTTCCGTTCCGTATTCCGGAAGCATTTTTCGCGCCTCTCACTTCATATCCAAACAAGTTTGCAACGCTACTTAAAAGGCTACCTGTTGCAGCTGTGATCTGGGTACCATAAGTTGTATTTATTCCAGTACCATTACCGTAATAAACATAAGCGCTGCCTCCTAATAAATTGGTTAAGACACTAAGGCCCGCCGGCGCTCCAACAACAATATCTTTCATACCATCTTTATTGTAATCCCCAGCTCCATCCACGCTGAAGCCGAACAAAAGCCCATCAAGATTTGCTATGCCTAAAACGCCGGAAGTTGGAGCAGTAAGTTGAGTCGGTGTGTTGGAAGCAAGATTGCCGGAATAATATACAAACGCAGCTCCGCTTTTTACCAAAACTAATTTTGCAGCAGCATAACCCGGAGATCCCACTATTACTTCCCCAAGTCCGTCTCCATCCAAATCATCGGATACAGCCACCGAATAACCAAATAAAGCATTTACGGTCACGTTTGATGTAATGCCAAGAAGGCCATTACTAAAAAAGCCAGGCCCATTAAGGAATATAGACAAAGTAGCCGAAGGATTACCCGTTGCTGCCAGGTCTTCTCCTCTGAAAACATAAACTTTCCCAGCTGTAACTGTTGCTGTTAAAGGGCTGCCGCTAACACTTGCGGTATAAGCCTCTCCAGGAGCGCCGATAACTATATCATTTTTGCTATCACCGGTAACATTTCCGCCGGCAATGCTAAAACCAAATAAAGCATTTACAATAGGAGTGGTTGACCGCAATACTTTATCTGGTGTTGTTGACAAGCCTGCTGCAGAACCAAAATACACAAAAACGGCTCCTGCACTCACAATTGTGGTAGTGCCGATAATATCGATTGCGCCGGGCGCACCAATAGCAACATCATCAAAGCCATCACCATTTACATCACCAACCCCGGCTACAGAATATCCTAAAAGTGCATTCACCTGTAATTGAAAATTATTCAATAAGCCAGGAAGCACAGCATCTGCAGAAGCTGTCCATTCCGGTGTATGAGAAAGTGGATCAATAGTAACAGGATAAGTAGCATTCTCATCTTCAACAATGAGTTGTAAAGTTTTGTTTTTCAATTGCATGTAGGCAGTTAATGGAACGTTGTTGGCATCCCAAACTTTAAGATCATCATATTTTAGAACAGTTTTATCAGATCCCTTACCGGTAAATTCGACTGTATTTTTTCCGGATAATTTCGGAACTAAATCTCCGCTTATTTCCAAAGAAACCTGCAAATGCTGGTTACCCACAGGTTTTTTACTGACAATAAAATTTTGTCTTAATCCTTTCTCATCATTTATATATTCGGTTGCGAATGCATCATAATTATATTTTAGATATTTCTCTCTTGATTCAATAACAGCAGTTGATAATTTTAGATTATTATCATTGCCTTTTGTAATTCCGGAAAGTTCCAGTGTGGATTTCCACGATTGATTTTTTGCTCCTGAATTTGATTGGATCGGTGTAGTGGTAAGCTTATTTCCATTTATAAAAAATCCAATTTTTTGCGCTCTGTTGACAGTAGCATAAACATTTTCAGGTATTTTTCTAATGTAATATTCTGATTCTGAAAGATATTTTTGTGCGTCCGAAAGCCACTTTGCATCTGTGCCGTCAGATACGGAATTTTTCGCCTGCATAGACGCCGGTGAAGTTTGGGCAAAAGTGAGATTGCTTAAAGCAAATAAGGAAATTGTAATTGACAGGATAAATGAAAATTTTTTCATGATAAATAGATTGAGGTAAAAAAATCGAGTGTATGTTCTTTTATAAAGGAACGCTCTTGGAAAAAAAATATTGTTGGGAAAAGAAAATATTTTCCTGAACCTTATCGGCCTTTATTTTTTATCCATTTTTTCAATTTTTTATATCCATCTTTTATATCATATTGATCGTTATCTCTTGTGGCATTGATCAGAATTTGCAATTTCGTAGCCAGGTTGAAAAAAATTAATTTCTTCAATAAGTTTTCAGGATTGTTGTGCCTATAAAATTGGAGTAGCTTGGAAATAAAATTTTCTCCAAAAGAACCGAACAAATACATCAGGTCGTAATCAGGATCGCCGATTGCTAAATCTCCAAAATCTATAATTCCGCTTATCTCGTTATTTGATTTTTCAAACAAGATATGATCTGTGCTGAAATCGTTGTGAATCAGTGCCTGCTTGTATTTGAAGTTTTCTGAAGTGTTGAAATAACTGATAAAAACCTTTGTAATTATTTCTCTTTCTTTAAGATTGAGATTTGGATAAATTAATGTTTGGACATTTTCAAAATTATCAGAATATTCTTCTTTATAGTTCATTGTCTCAAGGTCACAATTTTTGAGAATCTGTAAATCACTTTCATGCAATTGGTTAAGAAAAAGAGCGAGCGATTTTTGAATTTTTATTTGATTTTTGCTTCCTAAAGAACTATAGATATCAGGGGTTAAAAATTCTCCGTGAATACTTTTATAACCGACAAAACTTATTTCTTTTGAAATGAATTTAAAATCAGGGATGGCAAGGGTTAAAAAAGATTTGATTTTTGGTAAAACAGCAATCTCTTTTTTAATATCCTGTTTTACTTCTTCTCTTTTTGGGAACCTGAAAATGTAGTTTTTATCGATTAAAAATGCTTTACTGTTGTCGCCTTCGCCGATTTTTTTTATGGAAGAAATAAAAAAATCCGGAAATTCACTGTGAATGATTTTCCGGATTTTTTCAAATTTTTGCATCGGAATTTTTCTATTTTCCTTCTTGCTTTATTTCCCATACCAACGCGCTTGCCCCGAGGATAGCTGCATCAGATTCTTTCAATTCACTAAATAATAATTTAACTTTATTTTGAAAAATGGGCAGCAGATTTTTTTCCATGTGTTTTTTTACGGGAGCCATTAATAACGCACCCGCTTTGCAAACGCCACCAAATAAAATAATAGCTTCCGGCGATGAGAACATTACAAAATTGGCAAGAGCCTCGCCAAGGATTTGCCCTGTGAATTTGTAAACTTCTTTTGCAATTTTGTCTCCTTTCATCGCAGCTTCATAAACCGCTTTTGAATCTATTTTGTTAGAAGGAATATCCCGTAATGAACTTGTTTCATTCTTTCTTTCCTCAAGTAATTCTTTGGTAGTGATGGCAATTCCGGTAGCAGAAGCATAGGTTTCAAGGCTTCCTTTCATTCCGGTTCCCCAGTGAAGGCGGCCTCCGGGGCGAATAATAGTGTGGCCGAGCTCTCCCGCAAATCCATCATGTCCATAAATTAAATGTCCGTTAGCTATAATTCCGCTACCAACGCCCGTTCCTAATGTAATCATTATAAAATCTTTCATTCCGCGTGCTGCTCCATACATTAATTCACCAACTGCAGCAGCATTCGCATCATTGGTAAGCGAGCAGGGTTTTTTAAATTTTTTGCTTATAAGATTTGCAAGCGGAATAATCCCTTTCCATTGCAGGTTGGGCGCATATTCAATAGTTCCCGTGTAATAATTTCCATTAGGAGCACCTACGCCAATTCCTTTTATTAAATGTTCTCCCCCAATTTCTTTTATGGCAGGTTGTAGTTCTTCATACAATTCATCAATAAACTCTTCAATGCCTGTACGCTTATTTGTTGAAAGGTCGCCTTTGTTTCGAATTTGCCCGCGGTGATTTACAATTCCATATTTTGTGTTGGTGCCGCCAATGTCAATCCCGATCGCATATTCAAGAGGAGTATCCAGGTCAATGTTTAGTTTAGTGTCCAAAGAAGAATATTTTGAGTTAATAAAAGAATTTAATTGTAGAAAAAATGTATTCTATGCCTGCACATCAAATGCGCCTTCAGCAGATGTAGCTTCTGTTTCATTATCAAGAGGCTGGTCATAATCGATCCCTTGCCTTTTCAAAATTCCTTTTACGAAAAATGCAAACAAAGTAATGTAGGCGTAACAAATAAGCGGTATCCAATATGATTGATGAATACCGTATCCAACTGTATCGCTGTTGGATTGAATAAGATCAGCCAGTTTGCCCTGGATGGGCGGGATTACACCACCTCCTAAAATCATCATGATCAAAAATGCAGCGCCTTCTGTTGTATATTTTCCAAGCCCTGCAATTGATAAAGTAAAAATAGCCGGCCACATGATAGAGCAAAATAAACCGCCGCTGATAAATGCATAGATGGCTAACATTCCTGTAGAAAATATCCCAATAGCCATTGCTGTCACGCCCAGTAATCCGAAGATCAAAAGCATTCTCGCGGGTTTGTCTTTGCTTACGTAAAAAGCACCTACCTGAACCAGCACGCAAATAATATAATAATAAAGCACTCTTACGTCATATTTGGAAAGCGCGTTGACACCCAACACAATTAAAAAAGCAATCAGAGGAACAATGAATGTAAGCGCTTTTTTTGTAGATGGTTTGAAATCGAATGCTGAAATAGATGCTACCCATCTTCCTATCATTAAGCTGCCCCAATACATTGAAATGAATAGCGCGGCCTGCGATGCAGAAAAACTTCCAAACTGCGGCTTGCTTAATAGTTCACTTAGATTACTTACGATAGTTACTTCGGTTCCTACATATAAAAAAAGCGCCAGCATCCCCAACACCAATTGAGGATATTTCATTGCGCCCCAGCCCTCCGGATTTTTTTTAGCGCGGAAATTAGTGATCAGCAAACTTAAAACAACCACTGCCAATGCGCCGAATAACCACTTCATTCTATAAGCTTCAAGTGGCTCTTTGATCGCGGCTATCTCATCCGTTTGGGGTTTTATTGATTGATTTAATTGGTCAGTTTGTGCACTCAAACCTGCAAGGTCAGTTTCAGAAGCAGTGAGCTTAAGATTATTTACAGAATCTATTTTTTTAGTTACAGGGCTTATCTGTTGAGAAATTGATTCTATTCTTTTAGCCGATGCGCTTTTGTAGCTTTTAAAAACAGGAACAAACATGATGATCAGCAATCCTGTCATAATAAGTAAGGAATATAACGCCTTGGTCTCTTTCTCTGTTTTCTCTGTTGAAATACCCGCGGGTACTTTTTTAGAAAAATAAAATAATGCAGCTGCGCCAATAAAAAGGATGCCTACGCAGGTATATAAAATAATTACTTTGCTGAGGCTTAATCCTGCAATTTGTTCATTGGTGATGGCTGCGGTGGTTCCAAATAAAGCAAATGCTACTACAAGCGGCCCGATCATCGTTCCGAAAGAATTGACACCGCCGCCAAGGTTCACGCGGCTGTTGCCTGTAGAAGGATCGCCAAGCATGATTGCGAAAGGTTGCGCAGCGGTTTGCTGTAATGAAAATCCAAGCGCAACAATAAATAAACCTGCCAACATTCCTATAAAAGCATTTGCGTTCACCGCTATGATCATTGCGACGGCGCCCAGCGCTGAAAATAATAATCCATATACAATACTTTTTTTATAACCCCATTTGGCTACAAGGTCTTTACCGCCAAATGCGCCATATGCAAAAAGCGCAAGAGCACCCAAATAATATGCGAGATAAAAAGCGAAATCAATCAACTGGCTTTGAAACTGATCAAGATGGAAATAATGTTTACAAAAAGGTATAAAAACACTATTGCCTGCCGCAATAAATCCCCAAAAGAAAAACACTGAAATCAAAGTAGTCAGGGCTCCATAATTGGTGGGCACCAGTGGGCCTCCCGTTTTAATCCTGGGAGTTGAAATATTCATCGCGGGTGTAGCCATCGTTTTAATTTTAAATGAAAGTAATAGAATTTTTTCAAGAAATATATTTTTATTAATAATTTTTTAATAGGATATTCATTCTTAATTTGAATAAATTTATTTTCGGTCTATGGAAATAATTCATGTGAGTGCAGAAAGTTATCCCGTTGCAAAAGCAGGCGGGCTTGGCGATGTGGTAGGCGCTTTGCCAAAATATCAAAACAAGCTCGGACACATTGCGAAGGTTGTGATGCCGATGTATCGTACAAAATTTTTGTATCAAAACGAATTTGAAGTAGTTCACAAAGGCGCATTTGCCATGGCCAATTATTGGTTGGATTATACCATTATCAAAGAGATAAATAATTTTCTTGGCTTCGATCTTTATCTGGTAGATATTTTTGGATTGCTCGACCGCGAGAAAATTTACAGTTACCAGGATGACACAGAACGCTTCACTGCCTTTCAGATCGCAGTGGTGGACTGGATGAGTAAATGGAAACATTACCCTGACATTGTGCATGTACATGACCACCAGGCTGCGCTTATCCCATTTATGATGCAGCATTGTTATGCTTACAAACATTTATCTTCTGTCAAAACAATTTTTACTATTCATAACGCCCAATACCAGGGCTGGATGAGCTGGGATAAAGCCAATTATATTCCTGACTGGGACAAATGGAAATCGGGTTTATTAGAATGGGAAAAAACTATAAATCCGCTTGCCTCAGCAGTGAAATGCGCTGCAAAAGTAAACACGGTGAGCCCAGGATATTTAGAGGAATTAAGACATGATGCAAATGGATTGGAAAAATTATTTGAATATGAAAGAGGCAAATGTTTTGGAATCTTAAATGGTATCGATACAGAAGTGTGGAATCCTGAAACGGATACTTACATCGAAGATAATTTTGGAATTAAAGATTGTGAAGAAAAAAAATTAGCTAATAAAAAAATATTGTGCGATCAGTTTAACCTCGATATCAAAAAACCATTGATCGTTTTTATAGGAAGATTGGTGGGCGAAAAAGCTGCCGATCTTTTGCCTGCAGCGATTGCAGATTCTCTTTTTTATATGGAAGGAAAAATGAATTTTTTGGTGCTCGGAAGCGGTGATCCGGAAGTGGAACAACAGCTGGAAGCCATGCAAAGTCATTTTTTTGGATATTATAATTCTTTGATCGGCTATAATGAAAAGCTAAGCCATCAAATGTATGCCGGAGCAGATTTTTTACTAATGCCAAGCCGCGTGGAGCCGTGCGGGCTTAACCAGATGTATGCCATGCGTTATGGAACCATCCCGATTGTAAGGCGCACCGGCGGATTGAAAGACACTGTAAAAGATTTTAATGAAGATGGAGGTTTTGGAATTTGTTTTAATAATGATTCCGTTGGTGATATTTGTAATTCAGTTTACCGCGCAGTAGAGTTATTTGAGCAAAAAGAAAAGATGAAAAGCATCAGAGAGCATTTAATGCAAATTGATCATAGCTGGGAAAGAAGCGCGCAGATTTATATCAATTTGTATAATTCGTGAAAAGGGTTCAAAATTGGGGGTTTAGCCTTGAGGAGTTTAGAAAGTTTAGAGTTAAAAACTTTTAAAGAAAAGTTTCTTGAATAAGTTTTTTTAAAATAAAAATTATTATCAAATAGGATTGCTATTATAAATTATTCTTAAACATTTAAACAATTTCTGAACCTCTAAACCTTCTAAACTTCTCAACTTTAAACTCAACTATATGTGGATCAGCCAATCAACAATTGCAGTAATTCTCGGCGGTGGCGCCGGCTCCCGTTTGTATCCTCTAACAGCTAACAGAAGCAAGCCTGCAGTGCCTATCGCAGGAAAGTACAGGTTAGTGGATATACCCATTTCAAATTGTATCAATTCTGACATCAACAGGATTTTTGTGCTCACGCAATATAATTCTGCATCCCTGAATAAGCACATAAAGAACACCTATCAGTTCAGCGCATTCAGCAGCGGCTTTGTAGATATTCTCGCGGCAGAACAGACGCCAGATAACTCGGCATGGTTTCAGGGAACTGCTGACGCCGTCCGCCAATGTTTACGTCATCTCGATAATCATGAATTCGATCATGTTCTTATTCTTTCAGGAGACCAATTGTATCAAATGGATTTTGGTAACATGTTAAGCACACATGAAAAAGAAGGCGCGGATATTACCATCGCAACAATTCCTGTTACAGAAAAAGAAGCCACTGAATTCGGGATTTTGAAATCAGATGAACAAAACAAGATAGTGTCATTTATTGAAAAACCAGGCCTTGACAAATTACCGGACTGGATAAGCGACACGCATGAAAATATGAAAAGCATGGGCAGAAATTATCTTGCCTCTATGGGTATTTACCTGTTTAAAAAAGAAATACTTTATGATCTGCTTGAAACGCACAAAAAAGACGCGACAGATTTTGGAAAAGAAATTATACCTTTTTCTATAAAAGATTTCAATGTATTAAGCTACCAGTATGGCGGCTATTGGACAGACATAGGAAATATCAGCTCATTTTTTGAAGCAAATCTTGGGTTGACCGAGGAGATTCCTCCTTTCAATCTTTTTGACAATGCTAATAAAGTTTACAGCCGCTCAAGAATGCTGCCGCCGGCTAAGATCAGTGGCACAACTCTTTTAAATACCATTGCCGCAGATGGCTGTATCATTCATGCAGAGCGCCTGGAAGATTGTGTTGTGGGTATAAGAACAAGGATTGGCTATAACACAAAAATTTATCGGTGCTATATGATGGGGAGCGACTTTTATGAAACCCTTGAAGAGATGGCTTACTCGAAAGAACGCGATATTCCGAAACTCGGAATTGGAGATAATTGCTACATTAGAAATGCCATCATTGATAAGAATTGTCGCATTGGCAACAACGTGCGAATCAATGGTGGCAGCCATCTCGACAATACCGACCATGCGTTATACACGGTAAAAGACGGAATTGTTGTTATTAAAAAGGGAGCAGTCGTTCATGATGGTTTTGTTATCGAATGATAATTGCAAAAACAGTTTTTTCCGGAAAATATTTTTATTAAAATAATCGACATAGTGATAAGCTAAAAAGTAGTTTTTCTGGTTTTTGAAAATAGGTCTTTCTTAAAAATTATCAAAGCAGCTTGCAATTATGGATGAATAAAAATTTTAGGATTAGGTAGAACAGGCACAAACGGATTTCATTCAAGGATTATGCAGCCTTGATTTTTTTATTACTTTTTATCATCACGAAAAGTAAATCATAGCAATCAAATACAGGAAGGCTTTTAGGATTAAAATGCCTAATTCTAAAAATTAAAAACAAGAATCGTTTTTCTATTTATCAAAGTGTAAAAAATACACATTTATCATAAACGTTTGCTATGCCCTCACAATCTCCGTCGATACAACCACGTCTCTCATTCCGGCAAATCTTAAACATGAGTTTTGGTTTTTTCGGAATCCAGTTTGGGTTTGCATTGCAAACAGCCAACGTATCCCGAATATTTCAAACCCTCGGCGCGGAGATTGATAAAATTGGAATTTTATGGATCGCGGCGCCATTCACAGGCCTGTTGGTTCAGCCAATTATTGGTTATTTAAGCGATCGTACCTGGCATCCGCGTTGGGGGAGAAGAAGGCCGTTCTTTTTTGTAGGGGCCGTTCTTTCTTCAATCGCGCTTTTTTTAATGCCCCAGGCAACTGTTCTTTGGATGGCGGCTGTTTTGCTTTGGGTGCTTGATGCTTCCATCAATATTTCTATGGAGCCTTTTCGCGCCTTTGTGGGGGATAAATTACCTTCTTCGCAAAGAACGACCGGCTTTGCTACGCAAACTTTTTTTATCGGGCTTGGCGCTGTGATCGCATCTTTGTTGCCTTATATTTTTACCAATTATTTTCACATGAGCAACACTGCGCCTGCAGGGAAGATAGGCGATTCGGTAAAATATTCTTTTTACATTGGAGCCATCGTTTTTCTCGCGGCTGTGTTATGGACGGTCTTAACTACGAAGGAATTTCCACCGGAAAATATCGAAACATGGGCGCAAGAAAAATTAAAAACCAAAGGCCTTGCAAATGGTTTTATTGAGATTACAAAAGGCATTTTCAAAATGCCGCCCACGATGATGCAATTAGCCGTTGTTCAGTTTTTTACATGGTTTGGTTTTTTCTCGATGTGGATTTATACCACGCCCGCAATAGCGCAAAACGCATACAACACCCTTGATACAACTTCCAAAGGTTACCAGGATGCCGGAGATTGGGTAGGCGTTATGTTTACAATATATAATGTAGTGTCAGCGATCACGGCTTTTCTGTTACCCATGCTGGCCAATCGGATCAGCAGGAAATACACGCATCTGATTTGTTTAATTATTGGAGGCCTCGGGCTGATTTCAATGTACTACATCCATTCGCCTCAAATGCTGCTTGTGCCGATGATCGCTGTCGGCTTTGCCTGGTCTTCAACATTAACGATGCCTTATGCAATCCTTGCTGGCGCCGTGCCGGCCAACAAAATGGGTTTCTACATGGGCGTGTTTAATTTTTTCATTGTAATTCCGCAAATTATCGCATCCATTATTTTAGGATTTATCATAAAACATTTTTTTCATGAACAAGGAATTTATGCATTGGTAATAGGCGGAGCGGCAATGGTGATTGGGGGAATAATGAATGTTATTATAAAAGATGAAGATGAAAAAGTACCTGATGTGATGCAGCTTACGCCAGTTATTGATTAAAATATCTTGCCCTGAATTTGCGAGTTGATGGTTCAATATCGGAATTTTTCTGAGTTGCAATTGTGATAAATGAAAATGTAGTTTTTTTGATTTTTTAAAACCCTTGATCTGCAAAAAGCCGGGAATTCGACCCTGACTGTTCCGGTTCCTAATCATAAAGACATCAAGAGAGGAACCTTACAATCAATAATATGCCAATCCAAAATTTCACGTGAAGACTTTGACTCTAATGTTAAACAACGTTGCTGCAGTGCAGGTCTGATTAAACTTTCATTTCAATAAAATTATCTGTTATGAAAAAAATTGCTTCGTTCCTTATTTTCAATTTTTATTTCTTTAATTGTTTTTGTCAAACAAATGAAATCCATTGCTATCCAACCAACTGGTGGGTAGGAATGAAAAACCCGAAAGTGCAGTTAATGATTCATGGAAAAGATGTAGGTAACAGTAATGCATACACGATAAATTATCCGGGAGTAAAGCTTCAAAAAATAAATAAGGTTGAAAGCAAAAATTATGTTTTTCTCGATCTTATTATTTCACCAAATGCAAAACCTGGAATTGTAAAAATAAAACGCAACGGTAATAATAATTTAATTGATTTTGAATTAAAGAAGCGGCGCTCAGGTAATGGAATTTCTTTTGCCCAGGGCGTTACTTCTAAAGATTTTATTTACCTGATAATGCCCGACAGATTTAGCAACGGCGATACATCCAACGATCGCGTAGCCGGAATGAGAGACCAAAGCCTGAGCCGCGATTCTATTTATTTTCGCCATGGTGGAGATTTACAGGGAATTCAAAATCATTTGGATTACTTGCAATCGTTAGGTGTAACAACGCTTTGGCTCAATCCTGTTATAGAAAATGATATGCCCAACCGAACCGAGCACGGTTATGCATTTACCAATCATTATAAGATTGACCCACGTATTGGCGGAGAAAAATCTTATCAAAAATTGATTGATGCAGCTCACGAAAAAAAAATGAAAATTATCCAGGATGCAGTTTATAACCATGTGGGCATAGAGCATTTTACAATTGTTGATCCGCCAATGAAAGACTGGCTACATCAATGGCCAACCTACACGAATACCACTTATAAAGACCAGGTGCTTTTTGATCCGTATGCGAGTGCGATTGATAAAAAGAAAATGAGCGATGGATGGTTTGTCCCAAGCATGCCCGATCTTAATCAGAGCAACCCGTTCGTTGCTAATTTCTTGATCCAGCATGCAATATGGACAGTCGAGGAATTTGGGATTGACGGATGGCGCATTGATACTTATCCATATAATGATCTGGATTTTATGAACCGCTGCAATAAGGCATTAATGGATGAATACCCACGCATCACCATGTTTGGCGAAACGTGGGTTCATGGAGTTGTTAACCAAAGTTTCTTTGTTCAAAATAAATACAATATTCCTTTTAAAAGTAACCTACAGGCGCCTGCAGATTTTCAAACTCTTTGGGCGATCACAAACACTATGACCAAAGAATTTGGATTCAATGACGGTGTGAACGAATTATATACCATCCTGGCGCAGGATTTTGTTTATAAAGACCCAATGCGCAATGTTATATTTTTAGACAACCACGATCTGTCCAGGTTTTTTTCTGTGGTAGGCGAAGATGTAATGAAGTATAAAGCAGCGCTGGCATGGCTTCTCAACTGCCGTGGAATTCCGGAATTATATTATGGCGATGAAATTGGAATGACGGGATTTACATCTCCAAATGATGGCTATGTACGCAAAGATTTTCCGGGCGGATGGGCAAATGATACTTTGAATAAATTCACAACTGCAGGCCGCACTGCAAGGGAAGAGGATATTTTTAAATACATTGCCAGGCTCGCAAATTTCAGGAAAAATTCTTCTGCGATTATGAACGGAAAAATGATGCAATACGCGCCAACTAAAGGTGAGTATGTTTTTTTCAGGTATGATGATAAGCAAACTATTATGACAGTTTTGAATACTTCCAAAGAAAAAAAAATTATTTTGATAAAAAATTATTCGGAAAGAACAAATGGTTTTACCAAAGCGAGAAATGTTATTACAGGCGAAGTAACGGAGCTTAAAGATTTTTTATTGGAGCCCTGGGGAAGTGGAGTGTGGGAATTGCAAAAATAAAATCCTATTCTTCAATTAAGTGTTTCGATATTCATTTTGGAGCTTATGCGCGTTATAACCCAAAAAGTATAAAATTTGGTTTTTTGTTTTTAGGAAATTCATCAAAATAAATTGCAATAAAATTGGTTGCAGCTTTTTCAAATGGGCTCTTTAGATTGATCTGTATTTTCATTACTCTCACTTGCCACTATTGCCCAAAATATCCACATAAAAAAATTTAAAACAAGCCCGGCAATTGGCGCAAAAAATGCAATAATGAAAATTGCGATGTTAAGGCATAGGCCTGTAAATAACCCTTTTTTGATTCCTGAAATTGTTTTTTCGGAGACGTGTGGCAAAAATAATTTTCCTTCTTTGCCTCCGGTCGCATTGATAAAAAGGAAGTATGCAGAGGCGATGATAACAGAATATCCCGTGTAAAATAATATCGCTGTTCTTTGCGCATCGGTACCTAAAAATTCTCCTACTGTTTTTGTTGGAAAGGGCACTAATGCAATGATAAGAAGCAGTAAGCCATTGCTCAATATCAATTTTTTATTTGCTGTTCTCAATAATTTAAATATTTGATGATGCGACATCCACATCAACAGTACAGATGCAAATGAATTAAAGAACGCAAAAATCTTCGGCCAGAGTATTATCAATTGTTGCGTTAATTCTTCGTTAGAAGTTAATTTCAATGCATGATGTGATTCTATACTACTTATGTCAACGCCGATTTCTACCGACAATAATGTGATGGCAACTGCAAAGATGCCATCGCTGAAAGCTTCTATTCTTGAAGTATCTTTTTCCATAGTTAGTATTATCTTCTAAATTTTTCTCTTTTATAGATGAGTATTTTATTCGAAAAAATATTATTCAAAATGAAAAATACATATGGAAATAGGCTTGGTGTCTTTAGCCAACGAAAAAAAATGCTAAATAGCGCACTAATATTTTATATAGTTTTATGAGTTTGTATTTTTTTGAGCCGTTTCTTGATTTTATATTTCCTGACTCTAATTATTATTCTATTGATGAAGGGAATAATAAATGGTAAATAAAACCATTTTATTGATATTAGCGCCATAATGCTGACTAAGAACAAGGTGATCGTCGTTAACAGGGTTTGTTTTTTAAGATCTAAAATTTTTTCGCTTGCGTTAATGTCATAAAACGAGTTTTTTTTGTGACGAATTATATATAGCATCAAATAAAAAAAGAGATAGCACAAGAATATATTTATGATGAGAACAAACACTTTTAAAACCTGGGGATTGTTTTCTTCCATATTGAATGAAATGGATAATGGAAGAATTATCACTGTAAAAAGAAAATATAGGTTTGCCTTAATCAACCGCTTATTGAAACCATTCACGAATTCAAATAATTCATGATGATGGATCCAAAGGCTGCCCACTGCAACAAAACAAATAAACAGCGCCATAAGATGCTGGAATATAGTATCTCCATATTCTTTGGCTAATTCTGCCCAGGTAACATTTTTACCTATTGCCGGAATTTTTATTTCAAGAACAAGCAGCGTAATAGCAATAGCGATCACTGCATCACTGAAAAATGTCAGGCGGTCAATTTGAAATTGTGTTCTCAGAAAAATTTCCTCGTTTGTATTTTTATCTGGCATATCTGTAATGAGTTTCTATATAGCGGCATTTGATAACAATTTAGAATTTTTTTATTCAATAATTTTTCCGCACACTTTTAAATATGTAAAAAGGTTCTTTAGAAGTGAAAATTGTTTTCATGAAAATCTACTTTTTCGCTTTTCACAATGATTAAAAAAATTAATTCGTGGATTGGATAAAGACATTTGTAATTGTAAAATAAAATTGATTTTTTTATCAAACAATAAGATTATTTTTTTTCATTAATAATTCCGCTTTAGAAAAATAAAACAATCAAATTTGCACTAATTATAAAAAACATATATGGAAGGATCAGCTAAAAAAATTGTAATTGTTGGCGGTGGTTTTGCCGGTGTCAATTTTGTAAAAAACTTATGGGAAGACGGTGATTTTCATATAAGTATGGTAGATAAAAATAATTACCATTTTTTTCCGCCATTGCTTTACCAGGTCGCCACTGCGTTTATTGAACCTTCAAATATCAGTTACCCTTTTCGCAAAATGTTTGAAGAAAAAAATAATATGCGCTTTCATTATGGCTCTATGATAAAAGTGAATGCTGATGAAAATAATATTGAAACAGACACCGGAATTATTGAGTATGATTTTCTCGTGTTGGCCATTGGCACGGAAACCAATTATTTTGGATTAGAAAATGTAAAGCAGCATTCGTTGCCTATGAAATCTATTGAAGATGCCATTAATCTTCGTAATCATTTATTATTAAATATGGAGAAAGCGGTTATAACCGCCGATGTGAAAGAAAGAGAAAAGCTATTGAATATTGTGATTGCCGGCGGTGGCCCGTCGGGTGTAGAGATCGCGGGCATGCTTGCAGAAATGGGAAGCACCATTGTAACGAAAGAATACCCTGAGATAAAGCGTGGAAATTCGCGCATTCATTTGGTAGATGCGTCTCCACACTTGTTAGGCCCAATGAGTAAAAAAGCCCAGGATGCAGCATTAAAAGTACTTTCAAAATTAGGCGTACAAATAAAATTAAACACAACGGTAAAAGATTACAAAGACGGGAATGTAATAATGGCTGATGGAAAATCTATTCCCACCAATTCGCTTATCTGGACTTCGGGGGTTACCGCGCATGAAGTGCCGGGATTGACTGCTGATGTTGTTGGCAGGGGAAGAAGGATATTAGTTGATGAATTCAATAAAGTAAAAGGGACACAAAATATTTTTGCTCTTGGCGATATCTGCCTGCAAACAACTGATAAAAATTATCCGAATGGCCACCCGCAATTAGCCCAGGTTGCTATTCAGCAGGGAACTTTGCTGGCAGAAAATTTAAAAAGAATAAAAGTTGGGAAACCACAAAAACCTTTTAACTACAACAATAAAGGAAGTATGGCGATCATCTCCAAATATGAAGCTGTGGCCGATTTGCCCAAAGTTTCATTTACAGGATTCTTTGCATGGCTTATATGGCTTTTTGTTCACATTATACCTCTTGTTGGATTTCGAAATAAAGTGAGGTTAGCTTTTAGCTGGTTCTGGTCTTTTATATCAAATAATGCAACATTGCGTTTAATTATTCGTCCAAAAAAGCAGGATGCTGGGAATTGAAAACAAGAAAATAATTTTTGAATTTCTAACAAATCTCACAACAAATTATAAATGAAAGCTGCGATTATTCATCAATTCGGAAATGCAGAGGTGCTACAAATAACGGAGGTTAGCAAGCCCGAAATTAATGATAGCCAGGTGTTAATTAAAGTAATAGCCGTTGGTATAAATCCTGTTGACACAAAAGTGAGAGCCGGCACAAGTGGAATGTCTAAACAAATAAAACTGCCTGCGATTTTAGGATGGGATGTTAGCGGCATCATAGAAAATGTTGGGAAAGATATATCTGATTTCAAACCGGGAGACGAAGTGTTTGGTTGTATAGGTTTTCCCGGAACCGGAAAAACTTATGCAGAATTTTCAGTTGCAGATCCGAAATTATTAGCTAAAAAACCAAATAATATTTCTTTTGATGAAGCCGCAGCAACTCCTCTTGCAGCTTTAACCTCATACCAGGCGATTAATGAGCATCTTGAAATTAATGCGGGGCAAAAGATTCTGATACAAGCGGCAGCGGGCGGTGTTGGGCACCTATCCGTGCAATTCGCTAAATTAAATGGCGCTTTTGTGATTGGAACCGCTACAGCAAAAAATGAAAAATTTCTAAAAGAAATTGGGGTTGATCAGGTGATTGATTATAAAAAAGAAAACTTTGAAAACATAGTTCATAACCCTGATGCAGTCATTGATGCGATGGGTGGAAAAATTTTATATCGTTCTATTTCTTGTGTAAAGCCCGGGGGCACTGTTGTTTGCCTGCCATCTTCAACAAAAGACGATCCAAAAGCTATTGAACTGGCAAAAGAGCGCGACGTAAAATTAATATGGCCAATGATGCATCCTGAAGGTGGCCAAATGCAAATAATTTCAGGATTGCTCAACCAAAAAAAAATAAAAGTGTCGATTGATAAAATTTTCACTTTAGATCAGATCGTGTGGGCGCACAAAGCGGTAGAAACTCATCAAAGTAAAGGAAAAGTGGTGGTAAGGATCAATTGAAAATCTTGCATCTTAAATCTATTCAACACTTCTTACTGCTTCTGCTAAAGATTCATAGCTTTCATCATAACTGTCAAGCCGGTTTTCATTTATAAAAAAAGTAGGGGTGCCGTTAACGCCGCTTCGCATGCCGCTTTCAAGGTCCTTCTCTATTTTTGATAAAACATTTTGACTGTTAGAATCCCTGAGAAATTTTTCTACATCCAAATTCAGAGTATCTGCAAAAGAAATAAGGTTATTATCATCAAGGTCTTCCTGGTGTTCATAAATAAGATCATGCATATCCCAAAATTTATGTTGAAGACCCGCCGCTTCTGCAGCTTGTGCGGCAATCATTGCAGCCGGGTGCGATTCCTGCAGTGGAAAATTGCGAAAAACAAAAAGTAATTTGTTGCTAAATTGTTTCAAAAGCTTTTGAACAAGCGGACGAGCAAAGCCACAATGCGAGCACTGATAGTCTCCATATTCAACTAAAGTAATTATAGGATTCGCGCTCCCTTTTTGATGATCTTCTGAATCAACAGGCATTCTTAATTTAGACATAGATTAAATTTTAGCTTTTACATTCGCCATTTCTTCCAGCGCATCCAATATCCCATCAGCGCCCGGATTGATACCATCAGGCGAAAGATAGCTCCATTGAATAATTCCATTTTCATCAATGATAAACAACGCCCTATGGCTCTGGCCTTCATGCTCATTATATGCGCCATAAGATATGGACACTGTTCCCTTTGGTTCAAAATCGGCAAGCAATGGAAAATGAATTTTGCGATCGTGCGCAAATGCCATGTGGCACCATTTACTATCCACAGAAACCCCTAAAATTTCTGCATTATATTTATGAAAAATTTTGATCATTTCATTATATAACGCCATCTGATCGCTGCACACAGGGCTCCAGTCTGCCGGATAAAAAGCAAGAATTACTTTTTTGCCTTTGAAATCAGTTAAGGTTAATTTCTGATCTGGTGTAGAATTTAATTCAAAGTCAGGTGCAGGAATTCCTTTTTGGAGAATCATACTAAGAAGGTTTTTAAAATTACTTTATTGCTTTTTGGATATTTGCTCAAACGTGAAAAGCATCAAGTATGATGCCGCACTTTTTAAGATAATTAAAGAAAAAAAAATTGTGAGTTTGAAATAAAATCAGTTAAAAGATGAGAAGTATTTTTCTGGTTTAGTGAAATAATATAATAAAACATAGGTTTGTTGATGAAGAATATTTTTTTGAAATTGAATTTGAAAATATTTTCTTGCTAACAGAATGTTTTATGATCGGAAATTGTTTAGATAAGTGAAAATATAGATTTTACAATTAATGACAGCACGCAAAAGAAATATTATTTTTACTCTAATCCATTTCAAATAAAAATCCACAATGAAATATTTTTTTTTGATCTTATTTTTTCTTTTGAATTTTTGCTTCAGCAAGGCGCAGTTAAAAATTCCTGAATATTATGCCCAAAAAAAATCTTTTAATGATTCTCTAAAAAGAATAATTCGCAGTGCAGGCCTGGATAGTTCTTACAATGCCGGTGAAGATGGAATGCAAAAAATTTCTTTTGCTGTAATAGATCTTAATGGCTCAAAACCATTGCTGGGCGGCGTTAATATGGATCATTTTATTTATCCTGCTTCTGTTTATAAAATGTATGTGGCCATGGAAATTTTAAAACAGGTGAGTGAAAATAAATATTCTTTATATAAAAATTATGTGGTAAAATTTCCCAATGATGTGGATCATAATAAAGAAATAGATTGGGATCCACGGCCCGTTTTAAGAGACGGCGATACCGTTACGATCAATTATTTATTAGACCTGATGATCACGCGAAGCGATAATTCCGCCGCCAATTGTTTAATAGATATTGCAGGGCGAAAAAATATTAATAAAACCATTGATGATAATGGCTGGACTGGCAGCGAAGTAACAAGAAAATATTTGAGCAGGAAATTTGAAGATCCAGGTTACGATACCGTGCGAAGTACCGTCACCAGTGCATTACACGCTGCTGACTTTATGTATAAAATTTATGAGAATCAGCTTATTAATCCATGGGTTAGTCAGCAGCTAAAAATTCTTCTCGGACGTCAATTAGATACGACCAAGCTTTCCACTGGCCTGCCACATAAGGCTATGTTTTACCATAAATCAGGATGGTGGAGTTATTTCACCAGCGATGTTGGAATTGTTGATGATGGAAACGTGAAATACATCATTGCATTATTTACACCAATAACAGAAGCAACGGTGCGTCCGCGCATGAAAGAAGTATCACAAAAAGTTTATGAATTGATGAGAAGAAGAAATAAGAATTGAAATAAAAAATAATTTAAATCATTGTCGGAACAGCTTCAGGAATCCAGGAAAACTATAAAATGGCTTATCTCTTTTGAATTATCAATCTCCTCTACAACTTATTGCAGTGAAAAACAATTTTAAAATTTTACGATTCTTAAATCACCTAACTTGTTACTCATGAAAAATTATTTTTTATTATTTTTTATACTTTGGAGCATCAGTTGCTCAAAAAAAACAGAACCCACGGCACCGCCACCACCGCCAGGTATTTTTAATCTTGTTGCTATAAAAGTTAATGATCAACAAGCCGCTAAAGGAAATAATTTTTTTAATGTAAATATAAACTCCGCAATAAAAATTTCTTTCACTGCACCTGTGGATCATGCTTCGGGAGCTAATAATATTTCTTTATTGAAAAATTCGGGAGCTCCTGCTACATTCAATATTTCTTATGTGAATAATGATAGTGCTATTTTAATTCAACCGTCGCCTTCTTTGCAGTCTCTTTCAAAATATGTACTTACAATTGCAAAGGGATTGCAATCAAAACAAGGAGTTGCTTTATCAGCAAATACTACTGATAATCTAATCACTGAAATTGATTCCACCGATAAATTTCCACGAGTTTCCGATAGTGCATTATTGGATATTATTCAAAAACAAACGTTTAAATATTTCTGGGATTTTGGGCATCCGGTTTCCGGAATGGCAAGAGAAAGAAATACTTCAGGTGATGTGGTAACTACCGGTGGCACAGGCTTTGGCGTGATGAGTATCTTGATTGCTATCAATAGAAATTTTATTTCAAGAACCGATGGTTTGCAAAGAATTAATACAATAGTCAATTTTTTAAAAAATAATTGCACACGTTATCATGGCGCTTTTTCTCATTGGATAAATGGAGCATCGGGAGCTACCATTCCTTTCAGTGCCCAGGATGATGGAGGAGATTTGGTGGAGACATCTTTTCTTATGCAGGGATTATTATGCGCGCGGCAATTTTTTAAAACAACGGATGCTAATGAAACTGCTCTTCGGAGCAATATTAATATTTTATGGAATGGTATCGAATGGAACTGGTTTAGAAATGGAGCGCAAAATGTTTTGTACTGGCATTGGAGCCCCAATTATAATTTTGCTTTGAATGTACCAATAAAAGGCTGGAACGAGGCAATGGTCGTTTATGCGCTGGCTGCATCTTCCAATACAGATTCTATTCCCCGGATTGTCTATGACAATGGCTGGGCTTCTAACGGGGGGATGAAAAACGGCGCTACTTATTATGGCGTGCAACTACCGTTGGGGCCGGATTTGGGTGGGCCGCTTTTCTTTTCTGACTATTCTTTTTTGGGAATAAATCCTCATGATCTCACAGATGCGTATGCCAATTATTTTACGCAAAACACTGCTCATTCTTTGATCAACTATAATTATTGCGTTGCCAACCCGCAACATTTTAATGGATACAGTTCTGCTATTTGGGGGCTCACTGCCAGCGATGATAACCTGACTTCATATTCAGCTCATTCTCCAACAAATGATGATGGTGTAATTTCACCAACCGCGGCTATTTCATCGCTGCCATATACACCGCAACAATCCTTGAATGCACTGAGATTTTTTTATTACACTTTAGGCGATAAATTGTTTCAGCAATATGGATTTATTGATGCATTTAATTTATCCGATTATTGGTTTGCAGATTCATTTCTAGCGATTGACCAGGGCCCGCAAATAGTAATGATTGAAGATTACAGGAGTGGCTTGATCTGGAATTTATTTATGAGTTGCCCAGAAATAAAAAGAGGAATGAAGAATTCAGGTTTTCAAAGCCCAAATTTGTAAACAACTGTATTCCGAAAAATTATTGCAGATGAAGTATAATATGCGAAAGTTTGAATTACAAGTATGTTGTTGCATACATTCCTGATGCTTTTTAAACATGAATGCCCAAAATATAATTTGCCCACGTTTGATTAATTTATCTAATTGTAAAAACAATGGCATCTGATCAATATCAGGTCAACCTTAGAATAATTATTTGCTAAAAGCAAACTTTCAAAATCGTTTCGTTAAATTTATTTTTTATTTCACTTTAGAAAGTATTATGTCAAAATTTATTGGTTGTTTCTTTATTTTATTGGTTTCGTTTAATTGTATTGCGCAAAAAAATTCTGTGCCGGATAATAATCCAGCTATCATTAAAAACCTTTCTGATTCTGCGCTTCTTGATCTTGTACAAAAACAAACTATAAAATATTTCTGGGATTTTGCACATCCCGTTAGTGGCATGGCGCGCGAAAGGAGCAACCGCTC
Source organism: Bacteroidota bacterium (assembly GCA_030853195.1). Lineage (GTDB taxonomy): Bacteria > Bacteroidota > Bacteroidia > Chitinophagales > Chitinophagaceae > Ginsengibacter. Next base: position 93,602 of record JALYVO010000011.1, read on the forward strand.
TTTCGATTACGGCGATGAAGTGGTAACTACCGGGGGCACCGGGTTTGGAGTGATGGCATTGATCGTTGGAGCAGAAAGAAAATGGCTGCCACGTGATTCAGTTGCAAGACATGTTTTAAAGATGCTTAGATTTTTGGAAAAAGCAGATTCATACCACGGCGTGTTTCCTCATTGGATGAATGGAGCTACAGGAAAAACTATAAAATTCAGTCGAAAAGATGATGGCGCCGATCTTGTAGAAACTTCTTTTTTGATGCAGGGATTGCTTTGTGCCAGGGCTTATTTTGATAAAAATAATCCAACTGAAAAAAGTTTAAGAAACATGGTGACTTCTCTCTGGAATGATATAGAATGGAATTGGTTTACAAGAGATGGACGCGAAGTCTTATACTGGCATTGGAGTCCGAACAATGGCTGGGCAATGGATTTCCCCTTGCGCGGTTACAATGAAACATTGATCACGTATATCCTTGCCGCCTCGGCAAATAAATATCCGGTAAACGCTGATGTCTACTACAAAGGCTGGGCGGTGAGTAATTTCTTTTTTAATGGAAGAAAATTTTACGGCTACACATTACCGTTAGGTTTTGATTATGGCGGCCCTCTTTTCTTTTCCCAATATTCTTATTTGGGATTAAATCCAAAAGGTTTAAAAGATAAATACGCCGATTATTGGGAACAAAATCGAGATCAGGTTTTAATCAACCGGGCATATTGCATTGACAATCCCAAAAAATTCAAAGGTTATGGCGAAAATTGCTGGGGACTCACTGCCAGCGATGATTACAGGGGCTATGACGCTCATTCGCCCACCAATGATGATGGCGTTATTTCACCTACGGCCGCGCTGTCTTCTTTTCCATACACACCGGAATATTCTATGAAAGCCCTGAGGCATTTCTATGATGACATAGGTGCAAAAATATGGGGCGAATATGGATTTAAAGATGCCTTTAGTGAAACCAAAAACTGGTATGCCGATTCGTATCTTGCTATAGACGAAGGACCGATTGTTGTGATGATCGAAAACTATCGGAGTGGATTATTATGGGATTTATTTATGGATAACCCTGAGATTCAAAACGGGTTAAAAAAATTAAGTTTCACATCATCTTACTTAAATAAATAAGTATGAAAAAGATTTTCATTCTCCTTTCCGAAATTCTATTTCTTATAAATTCATCTACGTCACAAAAAACCTCTTTATATACGAATCATTTATTTGTTAAAAGGTATTAAACCGTATAAGCTAAAATGTAGAAAATTAGATTTTAAAAAAGTAGCATCAAAAGTTAGATACAAGCAAAAAAGTAGAAATTTAATATTAGGTTCATTCAAAACATACTTAAAAATAAAAACGACAATGGTTAAAAATTTATGCTTAGCATTTTTCCTGTTATTCTGTACAGTTTCTTTTGCTCAAAACAGGGCAAACACAAATATTACAGATGCAAGAATGAACAGCTTCATCAACGCATTGATGAAAAGAATGACATTGGAAGAAAAGATCGGGCAGATGAATTTGCCCACAGTTGGCTTCGACGTTACAGGCCCATTACTGAGCCAGGGAGTTGAAGAAAAAATAAAAAAAGGCTTAGTAGGCGGTGTTTTCAACACTTATACTCCTGATGCCGTTCGTAAGCTACAGGATATTGCAGTGAAAGAAACCAGGTTAAAAATTCCTTTAATTTTCGGTTATGATGTGATTCACGGAGATAGAACCATCTTTCCAATTAATCTCGGTTTGGCATCTTCATGGAATCCGGCCCTTGTTGAAAAAACCGCAAGAGCTGCAGCCGAAGAAGCAAGTGCAGATGGATTAAATTGGGTGTATTCACCAATGGTTGATATTGCCCGTGATCCGCGCTGGGGAAGGGTCAGCGAAGGCGCAGGAGAAGATCCCTATCTTGGCTCGCAGATGGCAAAAGCGATGGTAAATGGCTACCAGGGAAACGATCTTTCAGCGAATAATACGGTAATGGCTTGTTTAAAACATTTCGCTTTATATGGTGCAGTAGAGGCAGGGCGCGATTACAATGTGGTTGACATGAGCAAAATAAAAATGTACAATGATTATTTGCCACCTTACAAAGCCGCTGTGGATGCAGGTGTTGGAAGCGTGATGACTTCTTTTAATGAAATAAACGGTATTCCTGCATCGGCTAATAAATGGCTGCTAACTGATTTACTTCGCAAGGAATGGGGATTCAAAGGGTTTGTAGTAACAGATTACACCGCCATTCCCGAAATGGTCAATCATGGCATGGGCGATGATAAAAAAGTTACGGAACTGGCGCTGAATGCGGGCGTTGACATGGACATGGTGGGAGAAGAATTTTTAAGATATGCCGCGCAATTAGTGAAAAAAGGAAAAGTTTCTGCCAAAATAATTGATGATGCATGTAGGAGAATCCTGGAAGCGAAATATAAACTCGGCCTTTTTGATGATCCGTATCGCTACATCAGCGAAGAAAGAAATAAAAAAGAAATCATGAGCGCCGATAAACTTTCTTTGAGCAAACAGGCCGCAATTGAAAGCATGGTTCTTCTGAAAAATAGTAACAATGTTTTGCCATTAAGTGCAGGAAAAAAAGTTGCATTTATTGGCCCATTAGTAAAAGATCAAAGAAATTTAATTGGTAGCTGGAGCGGCGCTGGTGATTATAAACAAGCGGTTAGTTTATGGGATGCTTTGCAAAAGAGAAGTACTAATAATTCGTTTTCTTATTCTTTAGGTTGCAATTTGATCGATGATTCTTCTTTGATCAATAAATTAAATCCGCATGATGCACAACTAACAGTTGATGCCCAATCTCCTCAACAATTAATTGACCAGGCCGTGGCTACAGCCAATCAATCAGATGTGGTAGTAGCAGTATTGGGCGAAGCTTTTGGCATGACAGGCGAAGCGGCAAGCAGAAGTGAGATTGGTTTACTAAATAATCAAATGAACTTATTGATCGCTTTGAAGAAAACCGGTAAGCCAATTGTTTTGGTTTTGATGAATGGTCGCCCGCTCACGCTTTCATGGGAAGATGAAAACATGGATGGTATTTTGGAAGCCTGGTTTGGCGGAACGATGGCCGGCCCCGCAATTGCAGATGTTCTATTTGGCGATGCCAGCCCTTCAGGGAAAATCACCATGACCTTTCCGAGAAGTGTCGGGCAGATCCCAATTTATTATAATCATAAAAACACAGGCCGTCCTTTTGACCCAAATCAAAAATATACTTCCAAATATTTAGATGTATCCAACACGCCTTTGTATCCTTTTGGATATGGGTTGAGCTACACCACATTTAATTACAGTGATATTTCTTTGAGCAATACAACATTAAAAGCGAATGGGAAAATAACCGCATCAGTAAGTATAACAAACACGGGCAAACGCAGTGGAAAAGAAACGGTACAATTATACATCCGCGATATGGTGGGCAGCATTACCCATCCGGTGAAAGAATTAAAAGACTTTCAACAAATTATTCTGCAATCCGGCGAAACAAAAAAAGTTTCATTCAACATTTCTATTAAGGATCTTAAATTTTACAACAGCGATTTGAAATATGTTTATGAGCCCGGAGATTTTAAAGTTTTTATTGGAACGAATAGTGAAGAGGCGAAGGAGGCGGGGTTTAAATTGGTAGATTGATGAGACACTACCTGCTGGTAGGTACTAAAGGATAACACATAATAAGATAATGCATAATGGTTTTTTGTATTATTGCGTCCTATAACATAAATCAAAGCATTAGTTGAAACCTTAAACAAAATTCAACTTTAAATAAAATTTTATGATATTTTCGGCAGAACTAAAAAATCTTAAAACACGGGAAATTAAAACCATTGAATTGCAGTGCATCCTAAAGTCATATACTTCTTTCAATGGTTCTTCTATTCAGAACTATTACAAAATAGATAAAAAGGAGTGGGCAATTTATATTACTCTAATTAAGACCGATTTTGAGTTTGAGCAAATAATTAATACCAAAAGACAGCTTATTTAGAACCTCCAAATGACACTTACTTTGCCTATCGTTTGACAGCCAAAAATGTAAACTTGCAACCATTTAATGTAAACATTATTGAAGCTTATACTAATGAAATAATTAAAGAAAATTTTTCAATTTCTACATTACCATTATCCAATTGGGACCAAATTTATTTTGATGGCTATGTTTATGGATTTGAAAATTTAGTTCACCATCCCGATGGAAAAATAGAGATATATGTAAATGGAAAAATACATTAGAGCAGTTTTATTCACAGTACCAATAAATTGAAACAATGAAAAGGCTAATTACAATTGGAGCTTATTTTTTATTATATAGTCAATTTTCATTTGGACAAATAACAAAAATAAAACAACAACTAAAACAAGTCTTCTTTGAATTAGATATTCCCTCTACAAAATATGATGTGAGAAAAATGTTGCATTCTTCAGACAATTTTTTCGATTTAAGTGAATCTACTTTGGGGGATTATGATATGATGGATGCAACATTTACAAACAATCTAAAACTTAGTTATATTTCAAATGCCACAAGAAGACTTATTCAGTTTTGGTATTATAAAGGAACTGACAACATTCACTCTTTTAGTTATGACATACATTACAAAACAAAGTATGTAGAGAACTGCTCGCAACAATCTAAAGAGTTAATTAACCCGTTGGCGGAGTTAATTAGCAAGTGTATGCTTACTCTTCCTACCGGTTTGTGGTTTATAAATTTGTTTAAGAACTGTAAAACTGTGAGCCCAGCTACCTTTGCCAATATCCTGGATTTAAAGCCAGTAAAGGATTTAGCATAATTACGTTGCATCATAAACTGGTCACATAACTGGGAGAAAACTGTCTCAATTCTTTTTCTTACTTTTTTCAAAATCCACATAACAGGTTTTTGTTCTTTCTGGTTACTTCTTAAAGGCACTTCCAGTTGAATTCCTGCTGTCTCAAATAAGTTAAGCTGCTGCTGCCGGCCAATGTAACCTTTATCACCTATTATGATACAATTGCTGAACAATTCTTTTACATCTTTAAGGTAATGTACATCGTGTACACTTGCCTTGGTTAAATCCAATGATTGTATTACACCTGCAGCCGAACAAACACTATGTAATTTATAACCATAAAAATATTTTTTCTGTGACGCGCAGTAACCTTTATCCGGTGAATGATGTGATGATTCTTTACCCATTTTATTTCTTTGCTCTCTTGATATTTTACAAATTTCCAACGGCATTGGGTCTATTGCAAAAACATCTGCCTGTTTGTTAAGCCGCTCTGACATTAACTTCCGGACTCGTTCAGTTTTTTCAAACAATAACTTTCTGCGGTCGTTATACTGTCTCCTGCTAATCATATTTTTAAATTCGCTGTGGTACTCTTTATTCAATTTTGAAAATAAATAATTCTCACTATCGATGCTTAAACATTCTGCCGTAAGGCTTAATGCCATCACTTCTATATCAGCAAATCTCGGCTTTGTACCTCGCCTTAGGTAATTACCTCTTTCATTTATTTCATCTCCAACAATATCTTTTATTACCTTAATAATTTTATCGAAATTTGTCTTGATGTTGTGCATGTTGAATTAGTAAGTTTTGTCACTCACTTAGACAACTGCACAGCGTCTTTTGTCCCAACTTTTAAAAAGATAACTCCGCCAACGGGTTATATTAGCTAAAGCTACTGAACCAGAACAGAAAATGCTGCTGTTAAATAAGGTAATTCAGGATTTGGCAACAAAGAAACATTTTAATAATCTAGTTTTCAGGATCAGGCTTTCAATGCCCGGTTCACCGAAAAAAGCCCCACTAAATTAAATAGTGAGGCTTTTACATTCTTGAGAAAATTATCAGAACAAGGTGA
>JALYVO010000074.1 GCA_030853195.1 Bacteroidota bacterium
CCATTGTTCTATCATCTCAAACATTTGCTGCCGTACTTCAGGATCCTTGCGCATGATTTATTTTTTTTCATGCAAAACTATAGGCAATTAAATTGGGGCGAAACAGGTGGTTAGTCGGAGGGATACGTTAGCCCTACAGAAAACACAGCAAAACCATCCGCACGAAACACGCAACAACGGCGGTGAATGGGCTTGTTAGAGTTTTGAGTAGTGTTAGGAACACCAACGTCTGCATAAAAAAAAATTAAATTTTGCATGAACGTTTATTCCATCACCGGCAATTCAATGTATGTAGCTAAAATATTATTGCAATAAATTGTATGCGTTGCTTTTATGTAATCAGCGTCACTTGCTTCGAAAATATTTGGGATATATTTCTGCGGATTCCTGTCTATTAAAGGAAACCAGGTACTTTGTATTTGAATCATCAATTTATGGCCTTTTAAAAAAGTATGGTTTACCATGTGTAGGTCGATAACTATCTGATCAGGTTTGTTGGATATAAAAGGTTCAGGCTTTTCAAAGTTCTTTCTAAATCTTCCGCGAAATACTTCCATAGTTACAGGAAATTCATAACCACTCATCGACAAATTCTTTGCATCAAAATTTGGATAAACATCTATCAGTTTCACAACAAAATCTGCATCCGTGCCTGTAGTACTTACAAAGAGATGCGCTTTTATATCTCCTGTCACAGTAAGATTATCAGTTAAGCTATCCGCGGTAAATGTAATTACATCAGGCCGCGATGCAGCGAACCGCTGATCTGCTACCTGCCATGTACGCCAATGGCTATCTTTCCCATAAGTGGCTTCTATGGGGCGTTCCCGGTAAGGCACCGGCTTTGCGGGGTCGCTTACATAGCTTACTGAACCTTTAGTCATTGTTGGTTTTTCAAAACTACAGGATCCATCTGCGTGTATATATAACCTCTTTTGCACTGCATTCTTTGGAGGCCAGGTATCATATGTTTTCCATTGATCACTTCCTGTTTGAAAGCACGTTGCTTCAGGAAATTTGCCATCACCCATACCTTTCAGCCAGTAATCAAACCACTTTTTTTGTAAAGCCTGGAAATAAACTGCCGTATTATTTTCAAAATCTATTTTACCAATACTATCTCCTTTCGCACGTGCCCATTCCCCATGAAACCACGGCCCCAACACAATAAAGTTTCGGTTAAAACTGTCTTTTTTTTCAAGGTGCTCATACATAATCTGTGGGCCGTTTAAATCTTCCTGGTCGTAATATCCGCCAACATGCAGGGTGGGAATTTCAGGATGATCTAACTGTTTAAGCATAGACGATTTTTGCCAGTAGCTGTCATAATTTGGATTCGCAACAAAATCATTCCATGTCGGCAACCTGTTTTTATAGTAGAGAGCATTTACATTTTTCGGGGAGCCAAGTTTAAGATACCAGTCATATAAGTCGAATTGAGGGAATGGAAAATCGCTGTTCGCTTCTTTTGCATTTTCTACCATATAACTGTATTCAAATCCATAGCTAAGACGGAAAGCGCCATTATGATGAAAATCATCACCTAAAAACATATCGCAGGGAGAAGCCTGCGGCGAACTTGCTTTGAGCGCAGGATTCGGATCGCTGGTTGCATCAAGGGCTGTATAGCCGAGGTAGGATATACCAAATATGCCGGTCTTTCCATTGTTGCCTGGTATATTTTTTACTAACCATCCCACGGCATCGGAGGCATCTGTGCTCTCATCAGTTTTCTTTGGGTCTTGTAAATGATACAGAGGCCGGGTCATTTCAAAAGTGCCTTCGCTTTTGAATTTACCACGCATATCCTGGAACACTAAGATGTAGCCTTCCTTCAGCATGTTTTTATAATAAGAAGGAAAAAGATCCGTAGCCAGGGAAGAATCTTCTTTTATATCAATATCAGCACCATAAGGTGTGCGGGTCAATAATATGGGCACGGGTTTAGGAAAGTTTACCGGTGACAGGACAACCGTAAAAAGTTTGACGCCATCACGCATAGGAACCATATAACTTTTCCTTTGATAAAAACTTGCAGTGTCTGTCTGAGCATGTAAAACACTTGCCTGGGTAAGAAGCAGCAGGTAAATGGTAATTAATCTTTTCATTACAGGATATATGTTTTTAAATAATTACTTTCAATCAAAGGTATTAAATAGTTAAATCTCTTTTCTGTTGGTTTTAAATCGAGCCAACCTGACGTTGGTGATAATTTTGCGGTAACATTATAAACGACAAATTTTCAGACAAAATGAAAAAGACATCATTCATAGCTTTAGTTATTGCAGTATCTTTTCTTTCAGGTTAGCACTTAAGACAATAATTATAAAACAAAATACAACAACAACAATGAAAAAAGTAACTGGCGTTGGTGGCATTTTCTTTAAATGCAAAGACCCTAAAAAAATGACCGAATGCAACTTTTGAATGGATTTTTCAAATATCAGCAAATCTAAAGGCCTATCGTTGGTTGGCAATTTTAAACATAAACACTAAATGAAATGACAGCAAATGAATTAGACAAATTAAAGATTGACTTATCAGTAAAAGCAAAAAATGGAATTGACTTCACTTTGAGTGCAAGTATAATATGGTTTATAATTGCCTATATATGGACACTGAAATTTAATTCCTATGACAAGTCTATTTTTGTTTTTATAGTCGGCGCACCGTTGTTCCCATTGGCATTTATTTTATCTAAACTTTTTAAGACAAACTGGAAAATCCCCGAAAATCCATTGCAGCCTTTAGGACTTTGGTTAAACTTTGCTCAACTAATTTATTTCCCTTTTTTAATATTTACGATGATTAAAATGCCAGACTATTTTATAATGACTTATGCGATTATTACTGGTGCACATCTTTTTTCCTATTCATGGTTTTATAACACAATATGGTATGCAATGTTTGGCGGACTAATCGCTTTAGCGGTATTATTGGTTGCACTGAAATTGCCAAATAATAAGATGTATATTATTGCAATCATTACAGGTTCGCTACTTCTGTTGCTGACAATATTATTATATTTTGACGCATTAAAAAAGTCAAAAACTAATGAATCTTAAGACTTTAAAATTCTACAAGTGAGTAAAGAGCAGACAAAAGACCTTGCAAAATTTCTCAAAACCTTTGACAAGAAAATAATAGATACAGTTATGTGGCTTCGTGATTTTGCGTGGGACTTATGTCCTCAAGCAAATGAATTAATTTATGACAACTATAATGCTGTGTCTATAGGTTGGTCGCTAACAGATAAAGTTGGACACAACATTTGTTCCGTTGTAATTTATAGGGCAAATCAAAATGTATATTTCGGTTTTTACTGGGGCAATGAACTCTCAGACCCAGACAAAATTCTTTTGGGAGAAGGTAAACAGTATCGCTACATTCTTGTACCGGACGGTATAATACTGAAAAATGGTTGGTAAAATCCTCTGTAATTGAATGTGGAAAAGGATTTGAAAGAAGTTTAGTGAAACTGGTTTCACTAAACTTTTTTTGCTTTATGAAAAAGCTAAAAAAAACGCTGTTGGGCATGCGGTAGTTTGTCTGTTACTGGATGGGGTAAAAGGGATGGTAAACAAAGATTTAAGTGCAACCAATGTGGTCTTTTGTTTACCCGTAATGATGCTATCCGGCGAACGCATAATCGCTTTGTGTGGTTTCGCAAATGGGTATTAGAAAGACAGATTTATAAGACACTTCAAAGGGATAGTGGCTTATCAAAAGATACGCTTCAAAAGACCTTTTCTTATTTTCTCAGCAGAGCTCCGCTAACACCCATCATTCACCATGATAATATTCATTTAAGGGTAGATGCCACTTACTTTAAAAATTTTTGTGTGGTCTGCTACCAGGATGATTTACTTAAGTATACACAACTGTTCCGTTTTTCGGATAGAGAGCGATATGAAGAAATAAAAGAAGATTTTTTCAACCTGTTAAACCTTGGATTACAGATAGCCAGTATTACCTGTGATGGTCATAAAGCGACCCTTAAAGCCATCAAAAAAACAATGCCCGGTATTATGGTGCAACGATGCCTGGTACATATTCAAAGGATGTGCCTGTTGTGGCTTACAGCTCATCCAACTTATGATGCGGGCAAAGAATTAAGGCCGTTAGTTTTGATGATACACCGCATTGAAACACACAATGATAAATTGTATTGGATACAATGTTTATTAGCTTGGGAAATTAAATTTAAAGACTTCCTCAAAGAAAGATCTTACAAACCACAAACCGGCAGATATTGGTATAAGCACAG
>JALYVO010000035.1 GCA_030853195.1 Bacteroidota bacterium
ATTTAACCGAAGAAATAACAGAAAGACTATTCTTCATAAAATAGTGAATAATATGATGAATCAAATTCCTCATCCGTATCCAATATTAAAAAGACTTTATGCCTATTCTACCTAATCCTAAACTTTTATTAATTTGGAAACGAATCTGCATGCAATTGTATAGGATAATTATAATGTAACCTCCAGGATAAAGTTTAATAATTTTACTAATTAAGATTTAGAATTAATTACTAACATTGCTTTCTAGATAAGTTGATTTTTTTTGCAGAAAGAAATCCGGTTTAAATTCAGGAAGCATTTTACGTAAAATAAATGGAATGAATTCGTTGTTATGAGCATTTGCCGCATCTTGTAATTCATCAAGCAGAGACATGAAATTCTCATTATTATCAGAAGATTTCTTTGCTCTCAATATCCGTGGGTGATAAGTTTCTGCAAATTGTTCTGAATCTTTAAAAAGCTCCTCGTACATTTTTTCACCTGGCCGTAATCCTGTATGTACAATTGCGATCTCGTCTGATTTTAAGCCTGCCAATTGAATCATTCTTTTTGCGAGATCCATTATTTTCACTGGTTTTCCCATATCGAATAAAAGAATGTCACCTGATTCTCCAATTTTCCCAGCTTCCAAAACTAGTTTTGAAGCTTCGGGTATGGTCATGAAATACCTGGTTATATCCGGGTGTGTAATAGTGATAGGACCACCAGAATTTATTTGTTTTTTAAAAGTAGCTACAACTGATCCTGCTGATCCAAGAACATTACCAAATCGGGTAGTAATAAATTCGGTTTTTACATTTATGTGATCACTTAAGGATTGAATATATATCTCAGAAATCCTTTTCGTTGCGCCCATTACATTGGTGGGGTTGACCGCTTTATCAGTTGATACCATCACAAACTTTTTTACTCCATAAGCAGCAGCAAGGTCCGCAACCAGTTTACTTCCAAAGACATTAGTAAGGACTGCTTCACTTGTAAAGGTTTCCATCATGGGCACATGCTTATAAGCCGCAGCATGAAAAACAAAGTCAGGTTTATTCAGAGAAAAAACTTTTTTTAATTTAGCGGCGTCTCTTACCGAGGCAATTTCTATCTGGAGGGTATGCTTTAAACCGTTTCTTTTCAATTCATATTCAAGATCAAATAACCCGGATTCGGACTGGTCAAGAAGAATCATCTTTTTGAAATCAAATTTCATTAGTTGTCTGCAAATCTCGCTACCTATTGAGCCAGCTGCTCCAGTTACTAAAACTGTAATATCACGATAAGTATCTTGCAACATGTTATGAGGCAAGCTAATTTCATCGCGTTCTAAAAGTTCCTCAATGTTAAGTTCTCTTACCTGTTTCTTTTGAAAAAGACCACCAGACCATTGATTGGCATGCGGGATTACATTTATTTTGATATTCAAAGGAGCGCAAATATCAGATATTGCTATTTTTTTTTCTACACTCAATTTATCAGTTGCAATATACAACTGGTTAACCTCCTTTGATTTCAAAAGCTTTGCAAGATGAGGACTTGCTGCATCCGAAATGGGAAGCCCAGCAAGGTTTTTCCCTATCTTATAATTACTGTCTTCTATGAAACCCACCACCATTGTATGATTCTTTACATCTTGTTCTAATACTTTCTTGGTAATTTGCCCCATTGAACCTGCTCCATAAATAATTGCTTTATTAACGTTATTAGATTTTGGTTGTGCTCTAAAGTAAATTTCCTTTACCAAAAGCCGGAATAATACAAGTGTAAAGATTACACTAAATAAATTGATAATAAGCAATGGTATTGGAACGAATCCAGTGATAAGAGAATTAGAATCAATTGAATAAATCACAACCCATAAAGCGAATTGCAGCGTTGCAAATTTTATTATTCTTAAAATATCATTTATTTCGGAATATCTGATGATTCCCCGATAGATGGGAAAGAAAAAAACACAGACGAAATAAATGGAAACATTAATAAAGATGGCTGGCACAAACTTGACGACGCTGGGAAGATCAACTAAAAGATGCCGGATAAGAAAAAATGAAAACAAAAAAGAAATCAAGATCAGGAAAAGATCGCAGCAAAAAATAATCCACCTGGGGGCAAATTTATTTTTGAAATATGTTTGTAGCATATAGACCAAATTGGGGTGATTCTTCCGGATTAATCAGTTTTTGATAGATAAAGGATTATCCGAAGGGATTTTGAAAGACTTTATTAGACCAATAAACATACCATATTCATGTAGTATAAAAAAGCCAACAATAAAACGGGACGAAGATAAAAAAATTATATCATACATTAAAATCTTTATATACTTCTATAAGATATAATAGAAGATGGAATGGTTCTACATAGAAAAGCCTGGCATCAAAAAATATCGATGCCAGGCTTTCGATACTTTTAGAATAAATTCAGGAATCAAACAATCCCCGAATCGAGTCTTGTACATTCACTAAATCAGTCTTCAGCAAATTGCTTCCGGATGGAAGGCATAGGCCATTATTGAATAATAATTCAGCTATGTTTTCTCCGTAATAAGGACAATTTTTAAAAATTGGCTGCAGGTGCATAGGCTTCCATAAAGGCCTTGCTTCTATGTTATCTTTTTCAAGTTTAAGTCTGATGTCCTCGCGGGTTATTCCCCTGCCAATCGAAGAATCTATCAACAAAGTTGTCAACCACCTATTACTGAAAAAACCCGGCAATTCTTGCAAAAAAGAGATGCCTTCAATTTTTTGAAGCATCTTTTCATAAAAATAAAAATTAGCCCGCCTTTGCCTGATCCTCTCAGGCAAAACTTCCATCTGGCCCCTGCCAATACCCGCGCAGATATTACTCATGCGGTAGTTATAACCTATATGTGAATGTTGGTAATGAGGAGCAATATCACGAGCCTGCGTAGACAGGAACATGGCTTGTTTTACATAATTTTTATCTTTAGAAACCAGTGCGCCACCCCCGGAAGTGGTTATAATTTTATTTCCGTTAAATGAAAGTATGCCGATATCTCCAAAGGTTCCACATTTTTTATTATTTATGGATGAACCTAATGCTTCGGCAGCGTCTTCAATAACCGGAATTTCATATTTTTTAGCAATAGATATTATTTTATCCATTTTAGCAGGCATGCCATAAAGATGAACCACGATAATAGCTTTTGGCTTTTTACCTTTTTGCATACGATGCTTTATTGCTTCTTCCAGGAATATTGGGCTCATATTCCATGTATCGGTTTCGCTATCAACAAATATTGGTGTCGCTCCTAAATAACAAATCGGATTTGCCGAAGCGGAAAAGGTCATGCTTTGACAAATTACCTCATCACCTTTTTCAATCCCCAAAAGAATTAAGGCGAGATGTATAGCTGCTGTGCCTGAACTCAATGCCGCTACGTGAACTTCACTATTTAAATATGAAGCAATATCCTGCTCAAATCCATCTACATTTGGACCCAAAGGCGCTACCCAATTAGTATCAAATGCTTCATTTACAAATTTTAGTTCATTTCCACCCATATGTGGTGAGGAAAGCCAGATTTTATCTTTCATTTTCTTTTATCAATTTTATAACTTTCCCGGGATTACCGACTAGCGTCACATAATCCGGTACATCTTTTATTATTACACAGCCTGCGCCGATTTTTGCCCATTTACCAATTTTGATTCCCGGGATTATAGTTGCCCCAGCTCCAATATGTGTTCCTTCTCCAACGCTTACACCTCCACATAAAGTGGCATTTGGTGATATATGTGAATAATCACCCAAAATACAATCATGATCTATAGAAGCATTGGTATTCACTATTACATGATTTCCTATAATTGTGGAAGTATTTATCGTAACTCCTGGCATAATTACAGTTCCTTTACCGATGATGGTTCTTTTGGAAATATTTGCACTTTTATCGATCGCAATGCCGTAATCTAACAAATTATTTTTTGCGATTTTTTTTCTGGCTATATTATTTCCAATTCCAATTATCCAACTAACGTTGGGTAACGTCAATATAGATCTTTGATTGCTGACGGAATATTCGAAAAGTAATTTTTTTTTGGGGTCATCATCATATAAGCAATTTATCCGAAAATCAGATTTTTCCAATATTTCAATAATCACTTTTGAATGACCGCTTGCACCGTATATACAGTATCCAGTTTTCATTGATTATTTCCTGTGAATTTTTCCATTGTAGCCGCAGTTCCCGAATTAATTCCCTCGGATTTAAATACTTTCTTTACGGTTAAAAAAAGTATTTTTATATCAAGAAAATATGACAAATGATTTGCATACCAAACATCATATTGAAATTTCTTCTCCCAACTTATCGTGTTTCTACCATTAACCTGCGCCCATCCTGTGATACCGGGCTTTACTGAATGTCTTTTTTTTTGAAGTTCATCATACAAAGGTAAATATTCAACTAGTAATGGCCTTGGCCCGATCAGGCTCATTTCTCCTTTAATTACATTTAGCAATTGTGGGATTTCATCAAGTGAGGTTTTTCGGATTAATTTCCCAATAGCGGTTAATCTTTCTGCGTCCATTAACAAATTTCCGTCACTATCTCTTTTATCATTCATGGTTTTGAATTTGATCAACCTGAAGATCCTTTCATTTTTCCCCGGCCTTAACTGAGCAAAAAATGGTTTGCCTCTATTTGCAAAAAAAAGCAAAATAATAATTACAATAAAAACCGGAAGCAATATAATAAAAGCCGTGAGCGCAATAATGAAATCGAACAAAGGTTTAATAAAATTCGGATAAGAAAACATTGCATCTTTTTATAAAACCATTGATCTAAAAATCGATAAAAACTATTTTTTGGCTTTCCTCGTTCAACAATTTCATTTTTCTTTTGTTAGCCTTTATTTTAAAGCCTTTGTTTTTATTTCTTCCAGATATTTTTTTGCAAGTACATCTCGGTCAAAATGCGTTTTGGCATAATTGTATCCGTTAGCCCCTTCAATTTTTAATCGGTTAAAATCGTTTAAATAAAGCCTGATAATTCTATCGTATTCCGCAATGTTTTCCGGCTCGACGTAAACTCCGCATTGTGCGTTCTCAACTAATTCACGCGAAACGCCATCAATTGCCATCAAAATAGGAACTTTACAACTCATATAATCAAAAGTCTTATTGGAGAAAACTGTTTTGAAAGTATCCACTCTTTTTAAAACCGAAGCGCCCATTTCTGAAGCAAGAATATATTTAAACACTTCTTTTTTTGGAACAGAATCTATAAAGCGGACATTTTTCAATTTCATATCAAGTGCCATTTTTTGCAGTCTTTCTTTTTCCATGCCCTGGCCTATCAAAAGAAATAATACATTAGTGTCTTCCAAAATTTTTCCGGCTTCTAATATTTGCTGCAAGTGATTGGCTACTCCATGAGCACCAACATAAGTAATGACAAACTTACCATCAAAGCCCATCTCTTTACGGAATGCATTCCTATCAAAATATTTGAGCAATTCTTCAGATAAACTAAAATCAGAAGCATTAGGAATCATTATCAGTTTTTCCTCAGGTATTTTTTTTACTGTGGCTAATGTTTTATAAAAAGCCGGAGTAAGCACGTTGATGAGTTTTGCTTTTTTATAAATAAATTTTTCAAACCAAAATGCCATTTTAATAATCCATTTATTGGTCAATACACCCGTATCAATTGCAGATTCCGGCCAAAGGTCACGCACCTCAAATACTAATGGAATTCTTTTCCATCTGGAAATCACATAACCGCTTAGGCCAATAAACAGAGGCGGTGAAGTAACGATCACTACATCAAATTTTCCTTTTGCCTTAAAGAGGCCTGCCCACAGTGAGGAGAACATAAATGAAAAATAACCCCATAACCTCCCACGAAAACTTTTATTATAGGATTCTGAAACATGGCATCGCCAAATTGTTATATTTCCCTTTTCTTTTTTTTTGAAGAAAGAACCTTTATATTCTTCTCTTTTTTCTGAACCTCCATAGTGCATCATGCCGGCGATTACGGTAACGTTGATATCTTCCTCGCTCCAGTTGCGCGTTAGTTCATTCCATCTTGAACCACCTGAATCATTATCTTCTAAAAAATATTGATGGATGAGTAATATATTCATCTGCTGGCTATAATCTTTCCGTTGTTATAAATTTTGAAAATCTACTTTTTCACTTTCCCCATGCGCGTTTAAATACTCGGGCGTCAGCAGTTATTTTATTTCAAATTCAGTATGAATAATATTTTGATCGGTTTGAAAAACAATCATTTCACAGGCTTCTTTTTTTCCATACAATTCTGAAACATGCCCTTCTTTATTTTCTGGGACAATTGATTGGCCGTTTTTATCAATGCTCGTCCATAATACAGGTGAATGCTGATTAGGTAAATGCCATAATTGTTTCATTGAAACAGAATACGGTTTATTGGCAATCGTATCTTTGATGTACCAAAAAGGCTTTCCTTTAGTTTTGATAACTTCTCTTGTATGCAATATTCCATTGGCAACATGTTCAAATGCTGATATAGTTCCTTTAAAACGGAATGTTTCTTTGGTTTCAATTAATTCTGTATTGATAGTACATTGACTCCAGTTATACCAGATAAATCTTGGTCCTTTTTTCATTTGATCGTGATCACCTAACATTACGGTATTATGTGAAGCTGTACCCATAAAATAGCGTAAGGTTTTTTCATCCGTATTGTATTTATAACTACCTGCATCCATCAAAATATTTTCACCATTATACCAAATATCCAGATGCAGATTATCGGCCTGTGAAGGACGATCTTTATATTTACCGCATCTTATAAAAGTCAGTGTATCTGGCTCACGGATAATATAATAACCCCCGGTGTTAAACCTGTGAATACCATCTGCCGGCTTCCAAGTTTTCAAGACTTTGTTTTCCAAACCATACCAGTGAATATCTTCATACGAGCCTGGAAAAGAAAGATCAATTTTTAAGGCAGTTGCTAAAGCGTTTAATTGTGGCCGGTAATCCCGATATGCTGCATCATTCAATTTAAAAAATAGCGCTCCGTCATTAGCGCCGTAATTGGGCAGATAGCCGTTTTGATCTATCATACAAGTTCTTAGAAACTCTAAAGATCTTTTTGCTCTTTCAAAAACAATTGGAGCAAATAATTCGTTATTTTTTTCTGCCAAAACAATTGCCCAATTAAGCAACTGAATTACTACACGATGATAATTCATAGAGAACTGAAGGAAGGTTCCATCTTCATAAACCTGATAAGCAATTTCTTCTTCGAACCATTTCTTTCCATTCTGTTTC
Organism: Bacteroidota bacterium; assembly: GCA_030853195.1. Lineage (GTDB taxonomy): Bacteria > Bacteroidota > Bacteroidia > Chitinophagales > Chitinophagaceae > Ginsengibacter. The sequence continues at coordinate 7,276 of JALYVO010000035.1, forward strand.
CAACTGGCCGCTCCAGGATATTGTGGAAATAATAATCCGGTTAAATACAACGTAAGTGTTTCTGTGATAGCATGATTATTTCTAACCGCTATTCTTGAAAAATCAATGTTCTTATAAACATGATCCATTTGCCAAAAAATGGCAAATTGAATTTTATCAAAAACATCGTCAGTTAGAGATGTTGAATTGCGGTAATAATGTAAAGCAAAGGTCCAGTTTAAAACACGCAAAGATATTTCCTGGCTACAACGATAATTAGGTCCCTGGTTTACAGGGTTAGATTTAATCCACGATAAAATTTCAGAGAAAACAAAAGAAGAGCAGTCTTCATTAAAATGGTAATCATACCGAATGATATCATACAGATAAGAAAATCTTGACTTCTCCCAAACATATTTTATATCTCCGGCCTCTTCAGAATAATCGGCAATTTCTGTCCAATGCTTGTTTACGTTGTATTTAAATCCTGTATCCGGATTGGTAACCCAGTCGTAATCTTTGCTGATATTAATCTCATTGCTATTAAAAAAAATGAATTCTCCGGATTTTATCTTATGAAATCTTTCTTCAATTCCAATTACCGGCTTTTTAGGAAAGGATAATGCATCTTTACTTTTAAAGAAGAAACCATCACTTTTATTTTTCCAATCGCCTAAGCTGATATATTGTTTGAATGGAGGTGATACAGGAAATTTTTTCGTTGATAAACCTGTCCTTCTTAACAATTCATGTTTTATGCGGAATTGAGTATACCGCCAACCCATATTCCTCAACAGATTCAAACTGTTATTTATCTTTTCTATCATTATTATCGAGCATCAAGAATCCTGCAATTTCAACAATTTTTCTACGATCCTCTCCGATGTATGCCCGTCCCACAACTCTGGGATACTACCTTTCTTCCATTTCCCTGAAAATAATTTATCCATTGCCGGTTTAATAGCTTTTGGATTGGTGCCTATCAATTCGTTAGTGCCCATAATAATAGTTTCGGGCCGTTCAGTATTATCCCTCAGCGTCATGCAGGGAATGTTCATTATAGTAGTCTCTTCAGTAATGCCGCCTGAGTCTGTAACTACTGCTTTAGCATGTTCGACCAAATAATTAAATTCAAGATATCCCAGGGGCTCTATTAAATGTAATTTTGGATGGCTGATCCCTAAATTTTCCAGTATTTTAGCGGTTCTTGGATGAACAGGAAATATTAATGGCAAATTATGACTATTATTAACTATCTCCTGAATGAGATCTTTTAGTTTTCCTTCTTCATCTACATTTGCAGGGCGATGCAAGGTCATCACAATATATTTCCCGGTTTCTAATTTTAATCTTTCCCAAACAGGTGGCTTTATAAATTTGACCCGGTTTTTCAATAAAGTATCAATCATTGTGTTCCCAACAAAGAAAATTCGGTCGCGCCCAATTCCTCCTTTACGAAGGTTTTCGTTCGCTGTTTCTGATGTAGTGAAAAAGTAATCCGTAATGGCATCAGTAACCATGCGATTAATTTCTTCGGGCATGGTAAGATCGCCAGAGCGAATTCCGGCTTCTACATGGGCAACTTTGATATTATTCAGTTTTTTTGCAGTGATAGAACATGCCATTGTAGAAGTAACATCCCCAACTACTAAAACCAAATCCGGCCTTTCATCCATTAACGCTTTTTCATAACGAATCATTATGGTTGCAGTTTGTTCGGCTTGTGTACCACTACCCGATTCAAGATTGATATGAGGTTCAGGAATTCCGAGCTCTTCAAAAAAGCTGCCGCTCATTTTTTTATCATAATGCTGACCGGTATGTACCAAACGATAACTGATATTTTTTTCTTCATTTGCTGCTTTTTCTATGGCTTCAATGATTGGAGCAATCTTCATAAAATTGGGCCGTGCCCCAGCGATAAGGTCTATTTTCATTTAGGTGGTTTTTACCATGTAATATTGTGGCAAAGTAAATATTTAGGGTGGGCTATTTTATAGAATAAAAAAGCATTATATATGATAAAAAATACATGCTTTTATAAAATTATTTTGCCTACAACGTCTAGGATAATAATTTGTGATAAGCCAATTTGTAGTTTTACCGTTTTCCAATGGATACATTGACACTCATTCCGATGGTTATTTATGTTATAATTCGTTCAACATCTGTTCTCGTATACTATCTGCTTTATTGAGATCCGTAGGATTTGCCAGAACCTGATTTGCCAGGGATTTTGCTTTATCAATTCCGTACTTTTTTGCATAAAGTTCCATAATTGAATAATCTTCTATGCCAAATCGAAATGCCTCCCATCTCCTGCTTGAAATAATCTCTTTATCAGGCCCATCATAAATAACAGAATAACTGTTTAAAGGATTTATCCAGGGATTTGTGATTAAATTTAATTGATCGTCTGCGCCCTCGTCTGCATAATTCCAGAACCCAATTCCTGTAATATTGTTTGCAAAAGCATTCCACGCCATTAATCTATAATAGGAATAAGGTGACAATGATCTTGAACTATTTTCTACACTATATACCCAAATTTCACAATGATGTAAAGGAAGATCAGAAAAGGAATTGTTTGATTGAATTTGAGCTATATCAACGAGCGGCAAAATATTATTTATTGATTCTTTGTTGGTAAGAGTAGCATAAAGTTTTATTCCTGGAATAGCAGATTTTACCCACGTTGAAAAATTTTTATAATCCTGAATCTCATTAGCATGCACTTCATCATAAGGATACAGATAAATTTGTGAATTTGAGAAGCCATTGTCCTGTACAACTTTTATCATGTTATGATACCATTCAATAAAATTACTTTTAAATCCATCTGACATAAATGAACCAAACTGTTTATAATTATTTTGATCAGCATAATTTGTAAACAGTAAAATATTTTTTATGCTTTTGAAATTACCCAGGTAATTTAAAAATGGCTTATAACTATTGATTCCACCGTTTGGAATAAAAGCAGGCGGTATTACAATAGTATTGATTTGATGCAATTGCAAATCTATGGCTGCCTCCGCTTCACGGTCTTTTAACATCGGATAATGCAGATACGCCCAATTATTAGCGCTTAACTGTTCTACATTATTGATAACTGATAAACTTAAAACCCGGCTGGAAATATTTACGACAAATTTCTTATTTACCGAATTTACTATGACTGAAGATTGCCCGGATCCTTCTTTTTTACCTGTTATTTTTATTAAAATTAACTTAGAAATTCCAGGATCAATGGTTATATCTTTAGTTAAAGGAATAAGAGGATCCGCGACTTTATTGAAATTTAAACCGGGAACAAATCCTACATTAAAAAGATTTATATCATTTATATTAGGATTAGAATTTTTTATATTAATAAAAAATTGCTGCGGAGACGATTGGCTGTTTGTTAATACAAACGCTCCATATTGAACTCCTTTATTGAGTACCTTAAATGTAAAATTGATACTTTGCAAATTCTCCTTTGGTTCATGTATTTCATTTATAGTATCCCAGGGATTAAATTTTTCTACAATGAAAGAGGTCTTGAAATTACTATTTAACATTAAAGCATGGGATTGTTCCAATTTGTTTTTTAAACTTTGGAAATCACTTCCGGATAGATTTTTATCACTCAATTTCACACTGATATCCTCAAGGTCTCTAGCACGTTTTCCGGGCATGTTGGGCGATTTTGCCAGAAGTTTATTACTCATCTGAATTAAATCTTTATGGTTAAACTCAAACGATTTTAAAGAATCTACCTTCTTATTTAAGCTATCTTTAAAAATAAGATTTGATGCAACACCTGATATATTTTTTTGCCCTTTAATCACTTCTATTTCATCACAAAACACAAACAATCCTTTAGGAATGATAGTTAACCTTACATACCTCGCCGATTGATTAAGATCATTTAAAGCAAACCTCTTCACTTCGTAATCACCAGGTTGATTATCCGGATTTTCGGCAGCGTCGCCAGCATAGATGAAATTATGGTTGTCATTACTGAGGAATATGTAAATATTAGCCGGAAAGTATACTCCTGCCTGTATTCTTCTCGCTGTATTGAATGTAACTTCAGAAATGAGTTGAGACGATTCAAGATCAATATCCAGCGTTACTTTATTAGTATGTTGCCAACCCACCGTAGTTGGTTTTGTCCAAAAGTTACCAAAGGTCGTATAAACACCATCAGTTAATGAAGATTTATCTGAAGCGGGGGCTGATAAAGGATAATTAGGAGGCGATGACAAAACATAACTTTTATTTAAAGCGATGTCTTGAGCTTTCGTGCAACCGGGAAATATCATGCTTCCCAATATATAAATAATTAGAAATCTATATAAATTCATAATTTAATAATATATTCAATATAGTATTTTCACAAAGTTTTTGTATTATTAATCCGATTTTAGAACTATAATTAAAATACATTATTGTTCAAATTTTAGTTTAATTAAATGCTTAGATTGCATGATAGCTTAAATAGGGATTTTAATCCAACTAAGATTTTTCAAACTTTCAATTGCTCCAAAACTTGCTTTTGTTGTATTAACCAAGTCATTAAAAGGAATCAATGATGCACCTCCTTTTGAAATTCTTTCAGTAAGCAATTTGAATTGTTCATTATGACCTTTATCCAATTTGGTTTTTAATGTAGAGAACCCTTTAAATCCGTAACCAGTTGTAGTTCTGAAATTATCCATCACTAATGTTCTTTCCTGGGAATAAACTTCCACTCTTTCCTTTGAATAAGCCTTTGAACCATTAGAAAAATAATTAATAACACCAGTGCTTCCATTTTCGTATTTTAATAAGATGGAAGCATTATCAGAATTTTCAACAGGATTATTGCCCATTGCATTCATACATACAGCCATGACTGCGGAGCCTGTTAGAAAACTGATTAAATCAATGAAATGACAAGCTTCACCTATAATTCTACCCCCGCCAACTTTGATGTCATGAACCCATACATTTAGTGGAATATTTCCTGCATTCATTGTGGCGATCACATTCATAGGTGCAGAACCCAACAATTGTTTCATTTTTTGAATATGGGGAGAAAATCTTCTGTTAAAACCAACCGTTAATGTAACGCTGCCATCATAAGTATCTGCAATTTCATTTAGTTCTTCGTGATCAAGCGCAAGGGGTTTTTCTACAAACACATGTTTTTTATTTTGTAAACATTCCAATACCATTTTTGCATGAAGATTATGGCGCGTTGTTACCATTACAAGATCCACTTGTGGATCATTGATAACTTGTTTATAATCGGTAGTACTTTTTGCAATAGAATATTTTTTGGCCAATGCAGTACCGGAAACTCCTTTTGCGCTTGCAATAGAAACCAATGGTGCTTTGGCTTTTTTCAAAGCTGGCAGCATGGTCATAGCTGTAAAATTTCCTGCTCCTATAATTCCAATTCCTCCTTTGCCATCCTTAAAGGATCCGGATGAAATATGAACTACAGAATTATTATCCGATACTCCCGGATAAACCAACAAAGATGCAATAGATCCTCTATTGCTGATATTGTCGTAAATATTTTTATAGTCTGCTAATGGAACCAGTTCTGTTATTAAAGATTTTACTTCCAGTTTACCTGTTGAAATAGCTTGTAATATCGCCTGAAAATTTCTTTTCTCAGTCCAACGAACAAAGGGTAACGGGTAATCTAGTCCCTTTTGCTCATAATTTTCGTCATATCGTCCCGGTCCGTAAGAACAGGAAACCTGGAAACTTAATTCTTTTTCGTAGAATTCCGCACGGCTTAAGTTTAATCCTATTACACCTACCAAAATTATCCTACCTCTTTTCCTACACATTTGCGCTGCCTGCGAAATAATATCATCTCCTTTTGCAGATGCTGTGATGATTACTCCATCCACACCTGTTCCATTGGTCAGATCATTTACAAATTTTACAACATCTGTTCCTTCTCCCGGATTGACGCAAACGATTCCTTTTTTATTCGCCAGTTCTATTTTATCTGAGTCAATATCAATACCAATTACGCGACAACCATTTGATACCAACAATTCCGCAGCAAGCAAACCAATTAACCCTAAACCTGTGACTACAATGGTTTCACCAAATGAAGGATTGCATAACCGGATTCCCTGTAAACCAATTGAACCAATCACAGTAAACGCTGCCTCGTCATCTGAGACATTTTCCGGAATATGAGCCACCAAATTTTGAGGCACATTCACATATTCTGCATGTTGCCCATTAGAAGCTACCCTCTCACCAATTTTAAATTCGGAAACTCCCTCACCAATTGCAATTACTTTGCCCACATTGCAATATCCGAGTGGCAGAGGCTGTTCCAATTTATTAAAAACAGCTTCAAGTGTTGGAAATAATCCTTCGCTTTTTATTTTATCTAAAACCTGTTTCACTTTATCAGGCTGTTGGCGAGCTTTGGAAATTAAATTAGATTTCCCAAATTCTACCAGCATTCTTTCTGTGCCCAGGGAGACTAAAGAGCGTGTTGTTTTGATTAATACAGTGCCTCTGTTTACCTGCGGGACAGGAATGTCTTCTAATATTGTTTCACCTGTCCTGAACGATTGTATTATTTGTCTCACTTAGTCTGTTATTTTACTTTTTTTTATCTACAAATTGTCTCATCCATGACTCAATAGCTAATAAATCCCAAATAATGTAAGATGCATCAATCTTACTGTGCTTATTATCTTCAATAATCTTCCATACTGCATCTGGATTGAATATGCCTCTTTTATTCAGGCTTTCTTCAGATAGATAGCTTTTTATTTTATCATCAAGGTTATGTGTAACCCATTCTCTTAACGGTGCGCCAAAACCTGATTTAGACCGATAAATAACCTCCTTTGGTAAATATCTTTCAGCCACTTTTTTCAAAATATATTTAGTTTCATTCCCTTTCATCTTTAATTCTGGAGGAATAGTTGTAGAAAACTTCACCAACTCGATATCCAAGTAAGGAACCCGTGCTTCCACGCCGACTGCCATGGACAACTTATCTGTATAATTAAGATTATGATCTACCAAAAAAGTTTTCATTTCCCAAAACAGCATCTGATTCAGACTATTCTTTTCGTTTGGAATATTAGATGATAAACATTTTAAATAATCCAAGGGATTGTAATCGCCAATCATTTTCTGGAAAGATTCAGAAAATAATGATTTATTTATTGTTAAAGGTAACCAGGAATAATAGCCTGCTTGTCTGTCTAACCTTGTCTTGTCAATATCCTCTATTAACTTTCTTAGTCTTCGAAACCTGGCATTGATTATTGGTAACTTACCTGAAAAATATTTCATAAACTTACCAACACCACGAGGAACTAGAGAAAAAAATTTCTCATAATTCAATGCCTGATGCCTTCGATATCCGGAAAATAAATCATCCCCCGCAGCCCCCCCAATCATTACCTTATATCCCATTTCTTTTGCACGCTTACAAATATTCAATACATTTAAAGGTGCAGCATCCGCCTGCGGTTCATCCAAATGCCAGATCATTTTATCAAAGTCTTTTACTATATCTACCTCGGCCTCTACTACTTCAAGATCTACTTTCAGGTGATTAGCTACCAATTTTGCATAATGCAAATCATTTGCAAAACCTTCTTCCTCTGCTAACACGCCTGTATTAATTGTAAAAGTTTGTATTTGTTTATCAGGGTATAATCGTCTGACCATTGCTACCAATAAACTTGAATCTAATCCACCGGACAAAAAGAACCCAACCGGGACATCGGATAATAATTGTCGTTTTACAGCGCATAATAATTTTTCTTCCAACTGATTGACTATCTCTTCTTCGGTAGAATTTGAATATTTGCCATTAAATGGTATTTCATAATATTTTACAGGATCTATTTTAATATCGTTTATAGAAAACCTAAGATAATGCCCCGGCAATAATTTTTTAGTATCCTTAAATGCCGTGGTTGTTCCTGGTGACCATAAAAAATTAATGTAGTTCATCAAACCTTTTGCATCAATGGTTTTATCAAAAGAAGGAATATTTAGAAAAGATTTAATTTCTGAGCCAAACAGGAAAGTACCTTCTTTATAATAATAATATAAAGGCTTAACGCCAAATTGATCCCGGGCTATAAAAATTTCTTTTTCTTTTATATTATAAATGGCAAAAGCAAATATTCCATTCAATTTATCTAAAATACGCTCTCCCCACACCTGGTATCCGTTTAAAAGTGTTTCTGTATCGCTCTCCGACTTAAATTGAATTCTTTCTTTTATCAGTTCTTCACGGATATCCAGATGATTGTATATTTCCCCATTAAAAACTATTAAAAAGTTGCCATCCGCAGAAAACATTGGCTGATGCCCATTCAAAGTCAAATCAAGAATTGATAACCGTTGAAAGCCAAAAGCCATGTTACCATTTATGTAACAACCTGAGTCATCAGGTCCGCGGTGAGCAATTTCTCCCATTAACTCACCTATGCAATCTTTATGTTGATCTCCAATATATCCAACTATACCACACATATTGTTCTTTTTACTTTAAGCGCCTGAAATTCCACTAATACTTCTAAAAGTATTGTCAGAAATTTACCACTTTAAATTCGAGTATTGGCGTATTAACAGGAAAATATTCTTTCTTTTTTTGGGATGGTCAAAAAATACCATCAAACGTTTTGCAGGCAATCTCAATACTGTTGTGATTCATTACCGATTCTCTCGCATTGAATGCAAGATTGCTTCTCATTTCCGGATTCTTTAGTAGAATGGATAGTGCCTCTGCAAGCTCTTCAACATTGCTATGTTGCACCAGCAAACCATTATACCCATTTTTCACCAGGTCAGTAATTCCGCCCACATCTGTAGCAATTACAGGTAGTCCTGAAGCCATGGCTTCTAAAAGTGAATTAGGGAAGCCTTCTCTATGAGAAGGTAAAATATATATATCTGTTTCAATAAAAGCCTGTAGCTTTTTCTTTTGGTCGGCCCATCCTTTAAAATAAATGACTTTATCTAATTTTAGTTTTTCAACCAATTGCGTGGCTTCATTTATTTTGCTTCCGGAACCATATACCTGTAACTCTATTTCGAAGCCCCGCTCTTTTAATTTGTGTATAGCATTAATTATATCAAAAATCCCTTTGTATTCTTCTATCCAACCAAGGTATAATACCTTCAAAATTAAGCATCGCCTGATTACATATCCATTATGATTTTTTACGTATTCATCAGTATCTATCCAATTCTGTTGCACAATAAATTTACTTTCAGGTAATTTTCTTTTGGTTACTTCTTTATAAAAGTCTTTCCAGCTATTTCCCTGGCAAATTATGTAATCCACCTTATTCAGTACGAACTTCATATACCATCTCATAAATTTGCTTCTTTCATAATCATCTTTGCTCATGCCGGACCGCGGAGCAAAAATTACCTTTTTTCCAAATAGCTTAGCGATGAGAGCCATTGCACCCTTCTCAATGAAACTAAAACCATCTGAACAAAATAATAAGATAGTTTCAACTTTATAGGTGATTAATTTTCTAATAAAAACAAATAATCTTCTGATTGCCTTGATGGATCTTAAAGGAAGTGAAGGAGCAGGCACAGTATCAGCAGTAGTATCTATCAGAATAAATTCTATTTTATCCTTTAAATAAGAATTGATAAGGGTTTTACAGGCAAACATTTGGCCGCCAACGCTGCCATCTTTCGTATTTTCCTTAAAAGAGCCCACAAAAATCACCTTCTTCTTCATTTTTGGAGTTTAACTATAGATGAAGCATCAATCTAATAGTTTAATGATTTCATAAATTAATAATTACGGGATTTAATTCAAATGAAAGTTCGTATAACTTAAAAAGTAGTATTTCTACAATTTGGATTGTATCGCAGTTTTTATAACTTTCAAACTTCATTTATTATTGTAAGCTGATGTTATTTTTATTTTTGTTTAACCAAATTCCCAGGTTTAAGCACTTCCATAATAAAAAAGAATGATAACCCTTTCCTGAAATATGTTCATTAATTATTTTTTTCATAACATTTTTGTCAAATACTTGATTAATAATAAAATCATCACTTAGTAAAACCTCTTTTAAATAATTGCTTAGTTTTGTTTGAAGCCAATATCCGTAAGGAACTCCAAAACCTGTTTTAGGCGCATCCAATATATTATCCGGAACTACTCCGCGGAGAGCGGCTTTCAATAAATATTTTTGTTCCCCATTTTTTACTTTCATTTTAGAAGGCAATCCCAATACGTATTCTGTTAAAGCATTATCTAAAAATGGTACGCGTACTTCTAAACTATTCGCCATCGTTGACTTATCCACTTTTTCAAGAAAGGTATCTGGCAATATAATAGAACAATCTGTATAAAACATTCTCTGCACTATATCAAGGTCCGCATATTGTTCATCTATATCCTGGTATCTTTTAAATGGGCTAAGTAAAGCAATACTTTCCCGCATACTTGCATTCAACACCCTTAAAGGATTATTAGTTTCCGTTTCTACTGTGAGCAGCAAAGCCATCCTTTTATAATCTTCTTTCTGTAGAATAGCAGAGGTAAATCTTTTAAGCTGCTGCCATTTTGGATGTTTGGAAAAATTATGAGAAAATATATTTAAAGGCCCTCCAATTAATTTCCATTTTTTAATATCCTGTAACGTTTTATACCGGCTGTAACCGCCAAAAATCTCATCCCCGCCATCTCCCTGCAAAACCACTTTTATTTTTCCCTTGATTTCCAGTGACAACAAATAAAGTGGAATATTCGCCGCATCGCCAAAAGGCTCGTCATGATGATCAATCAATTTTTCAATAAGTGATGGTATGTTATCGGCGCTTACATGAAGTTCATTATGATCTGTTCCAAAACGATCCGCGACTGACCTGGCCTTATCTAATTCGTTCACGCCTTTTGCGAAATCAAAACCTACTGAATAAGTTTGGATTTTTTCTGAAGAATGCTTACTTGCAAATGCGGTAATGGCAGATGAGTCGATTCCTCCACTTAAAAATATCCCAACGGGCACGTCGCTGACCAGATTTGATTTTACCGCATTTTCTAATAAATTTTTTGTTCGCTTTATTATTTCATTCCCGTCATCTCTTTCAATTGCTTTATTTTGAGTAATTTGATTTAGTGACCAATAGCTGCCAAGGATAATTTTACCATCTGTACTTTTAATATAATGGCCGGGTAATAATTTTTTGATATCCGCGTAGATAGTATTTTCTCCTAATGCATTACCATACCACATGTATTCTATTAATGATTGTTTGTTGATGTGCATAGTACCATCAAGCGCTGCGAGTATGGCTTTCATTTCTGAAGCAAAGTATAATCCTTGATGAGATGCCAGGTAATACAATGGTTTTATGCCAAATCTATCGCGTGCTATAAAAAGTTCTTTCTTTAATATATCCCATATAGCAAATGCAAACATTCCATTAAACATGGAAAAACTTTCCTCACCCCATTCAATAAAAGATTCCAGGATCACCTCTGTATCGGAATGCGACAAGAATTTATGGTTTGATTGAAGAAGTTTTGATTTTATTTCCTGAAAATTATATATTTCTCCATTAAATACAATTACATATCTTCCATTTTCCGAAAACATTGGCTGATGGCCCGCGGGAGAAAGATCAATGATGCTCAGTCTTCGATGGCCTAATGTAATATTATCTTCACAAAAAATTCCACAGTCATCGGGGCCGCGATGGGTTAAAGTATCAGTCATTTTTTGAATGATAGCTGGATCTATTTTAAGATTATCAAATCGTAAATGACCTGCAATTCCGCACATAGATTCTTTTATTTTTGCTTAACTTTTAGGGAAATTTATTTCTCCAAACTACACCCTATTTCTTTTGGATAAAAGCATATTTTCATGCATTTGAATCTCCGTTTCTGAAAATCTTTTTTTAATTACTTTCGCGGGAATTCCTCCTGCAACTGAGTAAGGCGGGACATCTTTGATCACGACAGCGCCGGCAGCAATTATACTACCACGGCCAATTTTTACTCCTTTAGTTATAATTGCACCACTTCCAATCCAGACATCATCCTCAATAATTATAGGCAAATCGTTTTCGGGGAGTTTCCCCTTTACATCAAACATATATTCCCCTAATATTGTTGTATTATGATCTCCACCCAAAAGTGAAACATTGGGGCCGAACATTATTTTACTACCCAATTTAATTTTAGAATCGGAAGCCATTAATAATGCTCCTTTACCAATATATACATCATCACCAACTTCGATAGTGTTAAAAGAGTAGGTTCCAAAAGGATCAAATTTAAAATTCTTACCTGCTTTATGGAACTTAGATTTTAATATTAATTGGAATACATTTGAATTAACTTTTTTGAGAAATAGAAATAAATTAGCTATGATTTTCATATAAAACTTCCAGGATTTAATTTTTACTATTTTTCATATAGTAATACTTCAGTATTCAATTTGGGAGCCCGGAGTTCCTGGTTGTTGGTGTAAATATTTATGGTAGTTCAAATCCATATTTTTCTTTTTTGAACCGGTTAAACTCACCCATCCTGCACGGCTGTTATGAACAATAATATCAAACAAATTAGCTCTCATAAACCATTGAAAAATATCTTTGCTACGATATTGATGAACTATTTTAGTTGCATAGGTATCATGAGTATCAAGCATAGACCAGCTTACGGGCTTATTTTTGTAACAAGTCGAAGGTAATAGGTACCGGATCACGCCAATAATGGGAACTTTATTTAAATAATGAAGAATGGGCACAATTGTTTTACAATAATACAAGAAGGTTTTCCCTGGAAGACGCGTAGTAATGGTTCTAAAAAGTTCGCACCTAAAAAGATTAATTTCCCACAAAAGTTCGATCATACTAACTTTAATATTATTTCGATTTGGCCTCCTATATAAAGAAATATCGTACAAACTAAGTCCTGCTTTTCCATCTTCACCTAGTTTCCTGATTAACGCTTCAAAAGCTCCTTCAGGGTCGGGGGTATGATGAAGAACTCCCATTGAGTAACCAAAATCACAGATGCCATCTTTTACCGGCGATTTAAAAAAATCGGCTTGTATAAAAAAGACATTTTCTCTACTACCTAAATTATCCTGGGAAGCATCAACTGCATCTGTTATGTCTATGCCGATACAAAGTTTTGCTCCTTTATTGCTTACCACATCTATAAATCTTCCTGCTCCGGATCCAAATTCAATAACAGTTTTTCCAAGTAAATCTTCTTCATTCCAACCAATTTCAGAATTAAATCTCAATTTTGAATCATTAGATTGGTCGTTATCTAACTGTGTTTTTGCAAAAGTTTTCCATTGTGCACCAAAAGATTCTGCATAATGCCCGTAATCTACAAAACGGGGAACAAAATTTCTTACAACAAAATTTTTATTGCATAATGGGTTTATGCATTGGAGGGAGCCAGTTTGTATTTTTCCTTCAACGATCTTTTCCGAAATTAATATAAGATCTGATCTACATTCAGTGCAATTCAACATTTGTAAGTACTCTTTTTTCATTTGAAAAGTTTAATTAATATTTTCTATCTATATCGAAAAATTTTTCTTAGCAAGAAGAAATTGCAACATATCAATACATTTTCTTCTTATCAGTATTAAATACATTGAATAACAAGTAATGTAGATTATAAGAGCAGTTATGTTTTCTAAGTAGCTAACTACATAAAGAAAAAGCACACTAAAGAAGACTTCAATTATGATTTGCACATCAAAATTTATTTTATAATAATTATACAAATATAATTGCGTAACGATGCTTCTTAAAGAGATGCATATCAACATCGAATACAATATCATAAATAAATTATGGAAAATATAACCATTAATATATGTAAGTATAAAGCTTAATAACAGTACGGCAAGGTTAATATATAAAAGCATTTTTTGCTTATTCAGAGATTTCATGTAGGTATTGTGGATCATTTGCATTTTGCCCTCAAATAAACAAATTGGCATTAAGATGATCAGATATTTTAAACTATCCCCATATTTGGGAAGCCAAACTCTTAAAAACGAAATTAAAGGGAAATATAATAAAAAAACCCCCAACATGATAATGCCTAAAAAATCACAAATTCTTATGAAAATGCTTCTTTGATTCTGATAATTTAATTGCCTTAACACCGGAAATAATGATAAGCTTATCTGAGAAATCAATAATAAAAAGAAATAAGTTGCGGAAAGCGAAAGTGATATTTTACCAAAAGTTGTAATATCCCATTGATTGTCTATAGCAAACCTTCCTATTCCTATAATTAAGGTGCTCGCTATGTTTGAAAACATTAATACGATTCCAAAAATCATATTAATCTTAATAAAGGAAAATGATTTTTTAAAATTGAATAAAGTTATACTGCCATAATTTTTAAAATACAACATTAGAAAAACCAGGGATAATAATTTACTGAAAAGGAATAATTCTATTAGAGTAAGATAAGATATTTTATTACTAAATATTATTAATGGAAGGATTGCGATAAACGATATCTTCTCAATTAATACGGCTTTAGAATAATACTTTATGTTGTTAGTTGCTAACAACAAAAAGCCCAGTAAGGTAATTAAGTTTCCTATAACAAGGTAAATTGCAGTTGAAGTGATAACTATAAACCTCGTTCTATCTATATACGATAAGAAAACTACTAATACAATAATTAAAGAAATAATTAACTGGAATAGAAAACCATAAACCATCTGGGATTTTATTGTTTTTTTATTCAGCTCCTGAAAGTTTTTACCTCCATATCTTAAATAAATCCCGTCACTTAATCCAAATTGAAAAAATCCTATAAATCCCGTATAAAATATAAATAATTGCCAATAACCATATTGATCTAAAGATAAAATTTTCGGAATTCCAAGTGTCATTACGAGGCTGACAAGAATTGAAACGATCTGCGCTACAAAAGCAAAGATCATATTGTTAATAAATATCTTCTTTAAACTCATTAATTAAGTTGGATATTATTAACCAGCCTCTGTAACCAATTTTTAAAATCGTACTGGTCAATTATGCTTTTATTTAATATCTTATATGGGGTATTAATAAATTGTTGTATGCCATTGATATCATCTTCACCTATAATAAAAATATTTTCTTTACAATACAAATCATACTTTTTTATAGAACTATTATTTGTAATAAGCTTTTTATTAAAAAATAATGCTTCCATACTTCGCAATGTAAGGCCACTCTGATTTTGTTGAACTAATTCTAAGATGGATTTTGACTTCGATATATAATTTAAAACCTCTGAATAAGAAAGTCTCATACTAAACACTTTTTTATTATAGAAAAGTTTTTCATCAGCAACTATATTAAAGTAAACTTTCAACGAGAAATTTTCGAGTTGACTTTTCAAAAATAAAAGTTCATCTATTCTTCTTTTATTTTGGCCTATAAAAAAAACATCATAAACTACATTTTGACTATTCAATGAAATAGAATTAAAATAATATGTTGAATTATATTTTAAATTATAATTTTTACAATCAGCTTCATCAAATGTCCACTTTTCCCATTTATCTGAAATCTTATCAGGCGCGTACTTAGACCTTACAGGATCCCAATACCAATATATTAACCTTATATTTTTTCGTAAATTTAAGCCATCTATATATTTTGCAATATGTACTGTAAAATTTGCAGCCGTTAATATGATAATCTCGAAATTGCTTAATTCATTTTCCCAATCATTATACCATATATTTTTAAACGGAAACCCATATTTTAAATGAAAAATTCTAAGTGGCCTTAGAAAAAACGGTATTTTTTTAAATAAAGGAGTTACCATAATCCCACTTTCCTGTATTTTTTTCCCCCAATAATCCAAGTCTTTAATAAAAAGTATTTTATTCATTAAAAATTATAAAATTTTCTACCAAATATCCATAGACTTAAAATAAAGGTTTTCACGCTTCGTATCAATTTTTTCATTAAAAATTGAATAATACGGAAAATATCTATTATAAAAATGAGTGTATGGCTGAAAGTTAGAAGTGTCACGGAACATAATAAAACCCTGATAAAAAAATATAAGAATTACAAAAGAATTTACAAATAATAAGGTTTTAAAATAATAAGCCTTATTCTTATAAATAACAATAAATGTATCCGCCATATAAATTAAACTAAAAATAGACAGATAATTAAGAAACCGGTAAAATCCGGTAATTACCAATGATAATAGACCGATAACTACATAAGCTGTCATAAGATATTCGAACTTGTGTTTTTCCATTTTCTTTATTTTCCTGATTCTTTGTAAGCCTATGACAGGTAAAATAGCTATGAACTGCATTATTAAGCCATAAACGTTAATGTCAATACTTGTGTATGAAAATGCTTTATTATATATTCTTTCGCTTAAATAAAAAGTGGAAAAAAACATAAAAGGTGTAATATAAAAAGTAAACACGAATAGAAGAATTATTAATAATATATAATATTTAAGCTTGAGTTTTCTAAAAAGGAATGGAATAAAAAAAAGAATAATTGCAGAAGAATGAAATTGGAAAGCGATAAATGCAAATAAATAATACTTTATCCATTTTTTTTGAAGTAAATAAGGAATACACAATAAAAAAACACAAACAGATAAAGATTCTCTTAATATTTCCATATTAAAGTATAAATAATATAATATAAAATAAAAAAGTACCGTCCAATATTTATATTTACTGTATTTCTTTATAGTCCACAAAATTATGGTATTAACGATGATGGCCTGAACGATTTGAAAAAAAATAAAATTGTCAAAGATACTTTTAGCCAGGGCATTAAAAATATACCATAAAGGATCGTAGAGCGCATCCTTAAAATCAAAATCCGGCAGTTGTGAAAGTGTGGGCAAGGATGCAAAATCATCCATATATCCTAAAGAATCTCCACCGACTCTGTACCGAAAACCTGCTAACAAAATAAATAAAAGCAAAAGAAAATTATAATTGATACGATCTTCGATTACAGAATTCTTTTTTGTTAATGCGCTGAATAAAATTAATATGAAAAGTAAAAGATAAATCATTTAGAATGTGAGAAATCTACTTTTTAGCTTGTCCCAGGTCTTTCAGAGTTGACAATAGCTCAAAGCTTCGCTACTCCTCAGTCCCATTTAATACTGAAGAATTATTTACGTCTTTTTATTGTTATTTTCTTTTAAATAAATTTTTCCAGCTTCCTTTTTGAGAATCTTCAGTGTAGCCATATCCGTAACCATAACCATAACCATAACCGTATTTGCTAAAGCCTTTGCCTTTTACCCCATTATAAATAATTGCAGCGTTTTTCAGCCTACTTTTTTTATGCTGATCTTCTAATTTTTGTACAAATATTTTTGGAGTATAGTCATGCCTTATTACAAATAAGGTTACATCACATAGCGGTGAAAGTATAAAGGAATCTGTAACAGGATTTACAGGAGCAGAATCCATTATAACATAGTCAAAAGTGTTTTCAAGATCTTTAAGCAATTCGGATAACTTCCCATTTGAAATTAGTTCTGAAGGATTAGGAGGTATGGGCCCTGATGGTATTAAAGACAGGTTTTTAAAAGAAGTGGTTTTTATTAAATCCTGAATCTCCATTTTACCAATTAGATAATTTGAAAGGCCTGTACTGCGCGAAACATTAAGTTGTTCACTTAATTTTGGTTTTCGAAGATCCAGTTCAATCAAAACAACTTTTTTACCCATCAGCGCCAGGCTAATTGCAAGATTTATTGAGATAAAACTTTTCCCTTCTCCTGAAATATTTGACGTAATCATTATTTTTTGATGCGTTCCGTTAACACTCATAAACCCGAGCGAAGTTCTTAACTGGCGAAATTGTTCCGCGATAAAGCTCCTTTTACCTTCAGAAATTACGATGGGAGATTTAGATCTGTCATAAACTACTTCGCCTAAAAAAGGTATGTCGGTATATTTTTCAATATCTGAGCTCTCCTGAACGGTTCTGGTGAGCATTTCCTTAATATAAATAAAAGCGATTCCGATGATTAGTGCAAGTAAAAAGGCGCCAAGATAAATTAAAGATCTTTTCGGTTTAACAGGAATATCTGAAGATTCTGCTTTATCTATGATCCTGCTATCTGCAACTGCAGATGCAAATGAAAGAGCGGTTTCTTCTCTTTTCTGTAATAAAAAAGTATAGATATTATTTTTAATAGCCTGCTGCCTGCTTATTCCCAGGAGTTCTCTTTCCTGTTCAGGAATAGTTGTGAGCATGGAAGAATAGCGAGTATTAGTTGACACCAGATCATTTCTACCGGCAAGCAGGTTTCTGCGCTGGCTTAGTATATTTTCTAAAATACCGGGTTTCAATTTTTGTATACCATCAATCAGAGAAATTAAAGCAGGATTGTTTTCCGGGACTATCTTTTTGGCTTGTGTATATTCTAACTCCAGTTCAGAAAGTTTTTTTACCAATTCTGTTAACACTGGGTCTGCCATTCCAAATGTAGAAGGAACGATTCCTCCCAGTCCCCCCTTGCTTTTTACATAATTTTCAACCTGGTCAAGAGCAGCCAATTGCATATTAATTTCACTAATTTTTTGATCATTAGCGGCCACTGTTTCCAAATAAATTTTCCCCTGTGCACTGATGTCAGTTATTTTATTATGCGCTTTAAAATTTTGCAATTTTCCCTCCACCGAATCCAATTCGTTTACCACATATTTTAAACGGTCTTGTACAAATTTTAATGTGTTTGCCGCCAGTACATTTTTATCAAGTATAGCAGCCTGATTATAGACCTTGAGTAGTTCGTTTAAAATGTCTTCTCCTCTTTTAGGAACTTCTCCCTCAATACTGAGATCAATAACTGTGGATTGTTTACTTGAAGAAGCAATTTTCACTTCATCAAGTATTTCATTTGCTGTTTTTTTTACGCTAATCAAAGCGAAGTACATCTTATTGTTATCAATATCAGTATTCTTCGGTAACTCATAATATTTATTATTAAGGAATTCAACATTCCCGTATGGCGTGATTAACCATTGATTCAAAGGGTAATCTTTACCACCAATGTTAACTGACTGTGAAGCTTGATTAAATTTAAAATAAACTTTTTTTACATCTTTCAAAGAGTCAGGGTCTCTTGCTTCTATTACTACAGGTGAAATTAAATAAGCAGATTGGGTAAGTACTCTCCCTTCGACAGTTATCGGAGCATATAGGTGCAAATTTTTTACAACTTCCTGCATTAAAGTTTTTGATTCCAAAACCTTGACTTCATTTTCCACTGTTTTTTTTGAGCCAAACATATCAAAAGCTTCCATGATATCCTTGCCTGGCGTTGCATTTTTATCATCTTTAATTAAAAGAGTAGCTGTGGTTTGATATATTGGCATTTTATAACGTAGATAAAGCCATGCTCCAGAAAAAGTGATTATCAAGAGCAGTATAAAAAAAGGCCAGTAAGGTAAAAATTTATATATCAGATCTCCAAAGGAAGTTTCTTCTTTTTCCTCTAATTCAAAATTTTTAGTTGCATTTTTCATTCAGATAACAAGATTATTTTATTAATCAGTACTATTATAACTTTAGCAGATTAGTCAGTACTATAATTATAACGGAAAGACCGCTAAAGACAATAGGTAATATTTGTTGCGCCCGCCCGGTGCTGGCTACTTTATTTTTACCTGGCTCTACATATAATACATCATTAGATTTTAAGAAGAAATATGGAGATTTTAATATTTCCGAAGAATTCAAGTTTAAACGTTTAACCAATTTATCCATACCTACCTGTCTTATTAATATTATATTGTCACGTAGGCCATAAATTGTTAAGTCACCGGCCTGCCCTATTGCTTCAAGAATACTTATTTGCTCTCCAGGCACGGTAACCACTCCCGGTCTGTTTACTTCTCCAAGAACGGTAACTCGAAAATTTAAAAATCGCACAGTCACTATAGGGTCGAATAATAATTTTTTCTCAACAAGGAGTTTAGTTATATTGGTTTGTAATTGCTTTTGCGTAAGTCCTGCAGCAGATATTTCACCAAGAATCGGAAACTGAATAAAACCATCCTGGTTTACTAAATACCCAGCTGTTTCAGGGGTAGTATTAGTCGAAGGTTGAGCCGGTGTAATTGGCAGGTTCGGCATATTGAACAAAATGGTTGCCTCCCGACTGAGACTACTTACTGAAATACTTAAGATATCTTTTTTTTGAATGACTGGCTCAAGTCCTGATTGTGAAGAAATCAGCGTAGAATCTTTTACATCATTGAAATAAGCAATTTTTTGAGTGTTGATACAGGAAGGAAAAATACCTATCAGAGGGCAACAGATCAATATACAGATAGTTATTCTTGCAAATTTATTCATATGAAAATATGGAAATTTTCGGCAAATATAAATCAATAATAAATTCATTATCTATTTAAGTCGCAAAAGCCTGGATTGCGAAACTTTAATTATTTATAGCAATTAATAATATATTTGACAATTTGATTCTCTTTGATCATGGAGTAAAGCTCGAATAATCATTTTTCCCTACTAAACTTATTAGATAATCTCTCTATTGATATTTAAACAATATTGACAGTCTCTTAACAAATCGGCGCAGTTTTTGATAACTTGAATTTAAAAATATTTGAATTATTAATTAAAAAAATTTTTTTAATTAATTCTTTTTAAACTAATTTTACATTTCTTTTTTAAAATTATTTGACTAAACCCCTTCATGTATGTCTTACTTTAACAAAAAGCAAATCTTTGCTCTAGCTATTTTTTTAGGCCTTTTCTTTCCTGTTTTCGCCCAACAGACTCAAGTAAATGATGATATAAAACCATTTACAGGAAGCAGTGCTTTCCGGAAATTCAGCATTGGTATTAATGGTGGAGTATTAAATCCATCAGTCGTTTTCGGCGGGTCTAATGACTTCTCCGCTCCTCAGTACACTTTAGGGTACGGAGGTAATTTACGCTATCAGCTAAATCATTATCTTGCTATTCAAGGCGATTTCCTTATGGGAGATGTAAAAGGTAAGCAGAACTCAAAATATGGTCCCGGAAGGCCTATTGCCTCCTTTGACACAAAAATAAAGTGGGCAGGGAGTTTAAGTGGCGTAATAACTTTTGATAACATCAACTGGTTAAATACTAAAAATCATGTTATTCCATATCTAAGCGCAGGTATAGGATTTATGGATTATACTACAAAAATTGTGATGGCAGGTACTTCCAATCAAGTTGATTTCTCAGATCCAAATGCGCCTAAACATCCCATGTTTGTTCCAGTGGGAGCAGGTCTAAAATTTCTTCTATCAAGAGGAATCAATTTAGATCTTGGCTATAGAATGAATTTTGTAGACGGTGATAACTTTGATGGTTCACCGTATTATACTACAGGTACTAATCCAACTAACAGTAGTACGGTTCATAAAGATAAGTTCAGCTATGGATTCGTCGGTTTAGAATTTGCTTTGGGAAATAGATCAAAACCCCAATTAATGTTTGACAATCCAGCTGCGCGCGTTAACAGTTATTTACAGACCCAGATAGATACAGTTAAAGCAAATCAGGCTAAATTGTTTGTAGATACTGATGGTGATGGCGTTCCTGATTATCTTGATAAAGAACCTAATACTCCTAAAGGTTGTGCTGTTGATGTTCATGGTGTATCGCTTGATACTGATGGTGATGGCGTACCAGATTGCAGGGATAAAGAATTAATAACACCTACACAATGTCAGCCGGTTGACGCAGATGGTGTTGGTAAATGCCCTGAACCTGATTGTTGTAAAAATATGGTAGCGAAAGATACAAATTCATGCAGCATCGGAGATTTGCCAAGTATCTCTTTTAAAGGAAACAATAACCGCCTGAGCAGTGATGCTAAAGCAATGCTTGCAACTGTTGGTTCAAAATTGAAAAATAGTGCATCATGTTCTATCACGATCAATGGTTATCCTGCAGCATCAAAAGCTTCTCAAGCTCTTTGTAACAAGAGGTTAGATATGATCAAATCATACCTTGTTGAGACTGAAGGTATTGGTGCAGACCGTATTACTACTAATTGTGAAGTGGGAGGCGGTGATGCAAATACAGTTGATATTAAAGCAAAATAATTAATTTTTAAAATGAAAAAAAAACCTTCCTTTTTTATGGAAGGTTTTTTTTTACACTTAATACAATTAGAAAATTTTATAAATTTGGTGTTGATTGATTCTGTCCCTGTTTAGTGAAAAGAATTTTATAGATTTACTGAATAAAAAATTATCTCTTGATAATTGTATTATTATTTGATAAAAACGGGTAGTGGCGCAGCCCGGTAGCGCACACGTCTGGGGGGCGTGGGGTCGCAAGTTCGAATCTTGTCTACCCGACTTATATATGGATAATGACATAATTACGAAATGTCCGGACAGACTCCGGACATTTTTTTTTATTTTTTATTACTACCTTAATAAAAATTTAGTGATTAATTTTAAATCTTCAATTTGGTTTTCCGAAGTATCCAGTGGTAAAATTAAATATGAAGCTTTCAGGAGTTTCACAGCCTTTATATAAAAATCCCAATAATCTGAATGAAATTCGGAGAGATTAACATCAAAAGGTTAAAACGCTTCAATAGGACTAAGTTTTGATTTTTCTGAAATGAAGAAAAGCAAATAGTTAGAATATTATGGCATTTAAAAAAATTAGAAAAACTACTTTTTGGCTTTTCACGCTATCAGAAATGCTTCAAAGAATATGTTGCATTACATTGAAATTACCGGATACCAATCATTCAAGTATCCTGAAGTTCTTTCTGCAAATACTTCACCCAACGCGATTCTGAAAGTTTTTTTTTCTAAATCAAAATGGTTAGTTTGAAAATTATTAAGGTTAATTTCTTTCGGCTCCATCATTGTTATATTTTTAAGTTCAGGTCAAAAATAAAAGGTGTTTACGCCAAAGTATGTCGTAGTAAATATTAATGCAAAAAATAAAAAAAATTATTCCTTGTCCTCCTAATCATCATTCAGAGTTTATAATCCTTTAATACCTAAAACTACTTTTTGGCTTTTCAGGCATACTTTTATTTCCTATACTTATTTACTTTTGACAAAATATTCTCTCCATGCTCAACAGAAGAAAATTCCTTCAGCTTTCTACCCTTTCAGCGTCATTTTCTATAAAAAATGTATTTACTAACGGTGAAGCACAAACGAAACCAATTGTTGTAGCAACCTGGAGTAACGGCAAAGAAGTAAACGCCGAAGCGTGGAAGATATTATCAAAAAACGGCAGAGCGCTAGATGCGGTGGAAGCCGGCGCAAGGTATGTGGAAGATACCATTGATTGCTGCATCGGGCTTGGAGGTTACCCTGACAGGGATGGAATTGTAACGCTAGATTCATGCATCATGGATGAGCACGCCAATTGTGGCTCTGTGGGCGCTATTGAACAAATAAAACATCCGGTTTCGGTAGCAAGAAAAATAATGGAAACCACTCCTCATATTATGCTTGTTGGCGAAGGCGCACAGCAATTTGCCCTGGAAAATGGTTTTAAAAAAGAATCAAAAGAACTTTCGCCGGAAGCTAAAGTTGCTTATGAAAATTGGTTGAAAAAAAGCGAATACAAACCAGAAATGAATATTGAAAATAAAAAACAAAATGGACCATTTGCTCCGCAGTTTTTTGATGACGGTTCCATAAATCACGACACGATGGGATTAGTCGCTTTAGATGCATCAGGAAATATGAGTGGAGCAGTAACTACCAGCGGAATGGCATTTAAAATTCATGGGCGTGTGGGTGATTCTCCCATTATTGGCGCAGGGCTTTTCGTGGACAATGAAGTGGGCTCTGCTACATCAAGTGGTTTGGGAGAAGAGGTGATTCGCATCTGCGGCACGCATCTCGTCGTAGAATTCATGCGCCAGGGAAATTCTCCTGAAACTGCCTGCCGCAAAGTGATTGAAAGAATTATAAATCGCGATCGTGAAAGAGCAAAAACATTACAAGTTGGATTTTTAGCATTAAATAAAAAAGGTCAATACGGCGCTTATGCCGTTCAAAAAGGTTTTGTTTTCGCGGTAAAAAGTGATGGGGAAGAAAAAATTATTCCAGCAAAATATTTTTTTGATTTGGGAGTTACTTGAAGAATTATGGTGAATGGACAATTCTAAACTTTTGAAACCTTTCAACTCTAAATCCTCAACACTAAGCTTATCAACATGACTCATAAATTAGAAATCATCGGATTTAATATTGAGAGTTGCATTGCTGCGCAAGATGCAGGAGCTAACAGAATTGAATTATGCGCAGGCCCCAGCGAAGGCGGTACTACGCCATCATATGCTTTTATAAAAGCGTCAAGAGAAAAACTACATATTGACTTATATGCGATGGTCCGTCCTCGTGGAGGTGATTTTTTGTACAGTGAGGAAGAATTCAAAATGATGAAAAACGATATTTTCATTTGTAAAGAATTAAGATGCGATGGAATTGTATTTGGCATTCTTACAAAGGATGGAAAGGTGGATAAAAAAAGGTGCAAAGCATTAATTAAACTCGCTTATCCGTTAGAAGCCACTTTTCACAGGGCTTTTGACAGGGTAAAAAACCCTATTGAAGAACTGGAAACTGTTATCGATTTGGGATTTGAAAGAATTTTAACTTCCGGGCTGGCGCCAAAAGCCATAGATGGCAAGGAAATATTATCTGAATTAATTAAACAAGCAGACGAAAGAATTATTATCATGCCCGGTTCGGGAGTAACTTCTAAAAATATTATTGAAATAGCTGAAAGTACTGGCGCTAAAGAGTTTCACAGCTCGGCAAGCATTTCAAAAGAAAGCGAAATGCAATTCAAAAATGCTGCAATGAATGAATCTTTGAATTATGTTGCGGTTAATAAAGAGGAAGTAAAAAAGATGGTTGAATTGTTGAACGAATATTAATTAAAATAATGGATCTACGAGATCAAATCTTACAAGAACATACCAAAGAAAACTGCAATAGAATTATTGCCTGGGTTGGAAATAATTCAAAAAGATTTGATGAATTATTCAATCTGTTTTTGAATGGCGAAAATAGAATTACGCAAAGAGCCGCATGGCCAGTGAGCTATTGCGCAATAGCGTATCCTGAATTCATGAAAAATAATTTTGACAAACTGATTAAAAATTTACAGAAACCTGGTATTCATGATTCAATAAAACGCAATACAGTCAGGCTTTTGCAATCAGTAGAAATTCCAAAAAAATTTGAAGGAGCAATTATGGAAATATGTTTTAGTTATGTTGGATCGTCCAAAGAAACGGTGGCGATAAAAGCGTTTTCACTAACGGTTCTTGGAAATCTTGCAAAAAAATATCCTGAAATAATTCCTGAATTAAAAATACTTATTGAAGATCAGATCCCGTATCAAACTGCTGCCTTTAGAGGGCGAGCGAAAAATTTATTGAAAGAGATAAGATAAATTTAGTTGTTGATATTATTCTAACATCTTTTTATGATGCACTCTGATTTCCGAGCCTTTCGTCATAAAAACTGACTTTGGTTTTTCATTAATCAAAAAAGTAAATTCATCACCGTAAAGCTTTCCGAAATCGCAATCTACAGAATAATTAATCACTTTTAGAGTTTCCCAAACCGGGTGTTCCACTTCATATTCATAAGTTTTGGTTTCACTATATTTTGTGTAACCCCAATAATGATCTGCAATAAATTCTTCGGAGCTTGCTTTGCTGATCGGTGTAGATCTCTTATTAGTTTTGGCGGATAATTTATTCCATTTATTTTTATATTCCCATTCATAACCAGCTTCAAGTGATTCGCCGTTATCATGATGATAATGTTTCATATTCATTGTCTCATAATTTTCACCATAAATTCTATTGGCAATAAAAGAAATCGCTTTTCTTGGCACAATCTCTTTGATGAAAACAACACCTTTTTTCCAATTCCCATGATCATTGTATTTTATATAGAACCTGAGGTTTACTTCCTCGAAGTTTACGTGCATGGGTATGCTAAGACCAAGCACTTTCGTATTCAGGAACATAAAGCCAACAAGGCTTACATAAGCATTTCCTTCGTAAAAGTCAAGCGCGGTTTTATATGGAATGTGGGGGAGCAATAATTCTTTTGGGACAACATAATTCGCCATGATAAGATTGTTCCACTCAGCGCGTAAAAAATGTGTTTTCATACTATGAATTTTATAGTAGTTGGCTCTGGTATCAAGTAGCAAGATTTAAGTAGCAAGCATCCATCAAATCTCAATACAATAATCTTACCTTAATTGTCTCCTTAACATTTTTCAGTAAATGAAGCGCTTCTTTTGAAAGGCTTTTATCAATATCAAGCACCACGTATCCAATATCTTCATTGGTTTTTAAATACTGCGCCAGTATGTTTATTTTATGTGAAGAAAGTTGTGTATTAATTTCTGATAATACACCGGGAACATTTTTATGAATGTGTAAAATACGATGGGTGTTTTCCTGCAAAGGAAGATTCAAGCCTGGTATGGTATGAGAGCCGGTGGTAATTCCTTTCTCCAAAAAATTAAATAATTTGGCGCTCACATCTTCGCCAATATTTTGCTGCGCTTCTTCTGTAGAGCCACCAATATGCGGAGTTAAAATCACATTGCTTAATCCCTGCAAGGGTGATATAAACTTATCTCCATTTTTTTCAGGCTCTTCAGGAAAAACGTCTATTGCAGCGCCACCTAATTCTTTATTCATCAATGCATTCTTCAAAGCATCCAGATCTACTACTTCGCCTCTTGCATAATTAATAAGTATGGCAGTATTTTTACAATATTTCAAAGTGGTTTTATTAATAATATTTTTGGTAGAAGGAAGATCAGGAACATGAAGTGTAATAATATCCGCGACTTTCAAAAGCTCTTTCAAAGATTTTTTGTCTTGCGCATTTCCGAGCGGCATTTTTGTTTCCGCATCATAAAAAATTACTTTCATTCCCAAAGCCTCCGCAAGCACGCTTACCTGAGAGCCTATATTTCCATAGCCAATAATTCCCAAAAATTTACCGCGCAATTCATGGCTGCCCGCAGATTCTTTCAACCAGATGCCTTCATGCGCGGATCTGTTTTTATCCGGAATTTTTCTGATAAGCATGATCGAAGAAGCCATCACCAGTTCAGCCACAGATCGGGTATTAGAGTAAGGCGCATTAAAAACAGTAATTCCTTTTTTAGTGGCCGCCTCGATATTCACCTGGTTGGTGCCGATACAAAAGCATCCGATAGCTTGTAGTTTTTCGGCGCTATCTAAAACCCTTTCTGTTATTTTTGATTTGGAACGAATGCCCAATAAATGAACGTTTTTTATTT
This sequence comes from Bacteroidota bacterium, assembly GCA_030853195.1. Taxonomy (GTDB): domain Bacteria; phylum Bacteroidota; class Bacteroidia; order Chitinophagales; family Chitinophagaceae; genus Ginsengibacter. Next base: position 34,591 of record JALYVO010000035.1, read on the forward strand.
CCTTTATTAGCTGATCTTCACTTAAAGCACCTGGCACTTGTTTTACAGAAGAATAACCTGCATCAATGAATTTCTTAACTGCCGCTTTGCTTATATTTTCTAAAAAAAGAATATTTATTTTTTCTTTGGGATAACTGGTGATTTTTTTCTCTGGCATATAAATTTTGTAATGTAATATTGCAAATATAATCGCTTAAAAGCTGAAATTTTTTTAATGAATTCTTGCAAATTTATTCCAATTGCCCTACTTTTTTCTTTGATTTTTTTTTCCTGCCAGTCAGGTGCTACCAAAGCAAAACCAGTACATTCAGATACTATCGGCTATGTAGCGCCAATACCGGGAAATATCTCTCCGGAAGATTATAAAATGTATCATACTGCTGTCGAGAATTATTATGAAAAATATCTTATTGGCAGAGGATTTAATGGTGGTATTCTTGTGGCTAAAAACGGGAATGTAATATTTGAAAGTTATCATGGCTTTTATGATCTTCATAAAAAAGATACACTTAACAAACACAGCGCTTTTCATCTTGCTTCAGTTTCAAAAACGTTTACGGCAATGGCTACTTTGAAGCTTGCTGAAATGGGCAAGCTTTCATTAGATGATAATGTAAAAAAATACTTTCCGGCTTTTCCCTACGATGGAGTTACTATCAAATTATTACTGAGCCACAGAAGCGGCTTGCCAAATTATATTTATTTTATGGAGAAATTGGGTTGGAATAAAAAGCAGTATTGCTCCAACCAGGATATGCTTGATTACATGATCAAATACAAGCCGCCGATGGCCGGAATACCAGGTACGCATTTTACTTATTGCAATACCAATTATGCGTTGCTTGGACTTATCATAGAAAAAGCATCAGGGCAATCTTATGCTGATTTTTTGAAGCAATATATTTTTAAGCCATTGCAGATGGATGATACTTATGTGTTCACAATGGCGGATAGCGCTACAGCAATGCCATCATACGACTGGCGCGGAAGACAGGAAGGCCTGACGTATTTGGATACGGGCTTTGGAGATAAAAATATTTATAGCACGCCTGAGGACCTTTTTAAATGGGACCAGGCTTTATACAACAACCAGATTTTTAGTAAAGAAACATTGCAAGCTGCCTTCACTCCTTACAGTAACGAAAAACGGGGGATAAGGAATTATGGTTATGGATGGAGGATGAATGTTTATCCTGATGGTAAAAAAGTTATCTATCATAATGGATGGTGGCATGGCAGCAATACGGTTTTTATCAGGATGATACAGGATTCAGTGACGATAATAGTATTGGGAAATAAATTCAATAAATCTATTTATGAATCAAAAAAGATAGCAGAAATTTTTGTTCCTGGATATAGAATGGTTGATGATGAAAAAGGAGTTGCGTCAAAAGAAGATTCTGTAACAAATGAAACTTCTCACGCTCCTGTTGCAGCTAAAAAGATCCATCATCATACTTCAGCAAAAAAAATGCATCATCTTGCTACTGCTCCGAAGAAACATCATCCGGCTAAAAAAATTATTGCAAAGAAGCAGGTAAAAAAAAGAAGAAAATAATCAAAAAATCAATCAATTTTGTACAGCCATGTTTATGTAAAAATATTTCCCTGCATCATCATCATTTTAATGAGTAAAAACTACAATTTGAGTTATAAGCAACTTGCTAACCTTTATTTCGTTATGCATTATCCATGCACATCTATGCATTATACATGCGCCATCATTGTGTGCAATAATCTTTTGTCTAGTTTCATATCGTCTTCATTAAAATAGCAATACTATAATCTTTTGCATTGGTTTGAAACACATCAAGCATTAAAAAAAGGTGTAATTAAATCCTTTTAATTTTTTTCGATAGTAATAAACCTTACCTATTCGTAAAAAAAACATTTTTTTTGGGAAACCACTCGATTTACTCATATCCAGCCTGATTTCATACTAACCAAAATATTTTTGCGTTTCTGGTTGATAAAATATATCCCCGCTTACCGGTATATTTTAACCTTAGCATCCGACTATGAAACGGATGTAATTAACCTGACACCTAAAAAATAGCAAATCCCCAATTTGCTGCCTGTGAAACCTATGAAAAAACTGTTCTTTCTGCCAATATTTATTATTGGCATGGCTGCTAACGCCACGAATTATTACATTTCCGCAAACGGCAATGATGCGAACAATGGAACTTCGGCATCCTCGTCTTGGAAAACCTTAGCCAAATTAAATTCTTTTTTCAGTTCTTTAAACCCCGGAGACAATGTATTGCTTAATAGAGGTGATACGTTTTACGGAAGCATAACCATTAGCAAGAGTGGATCTCCAGGCGCGCCCATTACCATTAGTGCTTATGGAGCGGGAGCAAATCCGGTTATAACTGGCTTTACAACTGTAACTTCCTGGACAAATCTTGGTAACAATATTTGGGAAAGTACCAATTCAGTTTCAACTTTATCAAACTGTAATATGGTGGTGATAAATGGAGTAAACACGCCGATGGGAAGGTATCCGAATAGTGGTTGGCTAAATATTGATTCCCATTCAGGCAACACATCCATAACGAGCAACAGTTTATCAGCTTTGGCAAACTGGACAGGAGCAGAAGTAGTAACACGTACTTTAAGATGGGTAATAGACAGAGGCACTATTTCTTCTCAATCAGGAAATACTATTAATTATACCAAAACCGGAACTTACGAGCCATCCAATGGATGGGGATTTTTTATTCAAAACAGTACAAGTACTTTAGATCAGCAAAATGAATGGTATTATAATCCATTCACAAAGAGGATTAGAGTATACAGTACATTTTCACCTATGAATGTGCAATTGGCAACCATTGATACATTGATCAATATCAACAATTACAATTATATAACCTTTAGCAATATCTTTTTGCAAGGAGCCAACAAAATAGGAATAAAATTAAATCAGGCGAAGTATATATCTATACAAAATTGCAATTTCAATTATTCTGGTTTGAGCGCAATAGACGCATTTAACTATACCGTTTTTGATGCCCCTTATTTGATAGTCAACAATTGTACTTTTAATAATACGAATGATGTTGCTATTAATGCGGGCTCATCTGACAACATAATTATTACCAATAATACGATAAAAAACAGCGGAATAATTTCAGGTGCTGGAAGGGCTAATTTAGGGTGGTACAAAGGGATTCATTCGTATGGTAATTATGGTAACATTTCTTATAATACAATCGATAGTTCCGGTTATAACGCACTTGAATTCGACGGTGATGCAACGATTGTAAGTAATAATTTTATAACAAATTTTGGTTTTGTGATGGATGATGGCGGCGGTATATATACATTCCCAAGCCAGGGAGCAAGAGTCAATGTCCAAAGAAGCATAAAACACAATATTATATTAAATGGAATTGGAGCAGGTGCTGGAACAGACGAACCAACTTCTAATCAGGCAATGGGTATTTATTTGGATGGAACATCTTCTAATTTTAATATAATTGGAAATACTGCTGAAAATGCAGGTGTGGGTTTGTTTCTTAATGGTGCTCATGAAGTTAATGTAGATTCTAATACATTATATAATAATACATCAGATAATCAGATGTATGTAAGAAAGTACGACGCCACTCCTCTTACAAATTTGGTTATAAAAAACAATATTTTCTTTTCAAGATCTACAACTCCTACAAATCAATATTGTGTAAACTATGAACCTATGGCTACTGTTATGCCGCTTACTCTCACGTCTGATAGTAATTACTATCCAAGACCAATTGATGACAACTTAACGATTTGGGTTAATCTTAATGGGAATGCCTCTTTTAAAACTCTTGCACAATGGCAATTGTTTTCAGGTCAAGACATTCATTCAAAAAAATCACCTAAAACAATTACAGATCCTAATGATTTGAAATTTGAGTATAATGCTACTTCTTTAAACAGGATTGTTAGCTTAGATGGCAATTATATAGATGTTGAGGGAAATACTTATTTGCGATCAATTACACTTGCCCCCTATTCTTCGGTAGTTCTAATTAGAACTTCTGTTGTTCCAAATATTCCACCGATAGCCAATGCAGGTGCGGATAAAACCATAACCCTTCCAATCAACACTGTTTCACTTTCAGGAAGCGGTACCGATGCTGATGGAACCGTTACCACTTATTTATGGACGAAAATATCCGGTCCTTCTTCTTATAATACTGTAAACGCTTCATCACCGGTAACAGATGTTACCGGATTAGTGGAGGGAATTTATGTATTTCAATTAAAGGTTACAGATAATAATGGAGCCAGTGCAACGTCAACTCTACAAGTAATTGTAAATGCAGCAGCCAACATTCCACCTGTAGCCAATGCAGATGCGGATAAAACCATAACCCTTCCACTCAACACCGTTTTACTTTCAGGAAGCGGCACCGATGTTGATGGAACCATTACCAGTTATTTATGGACACAAATATCCGGCACTACCTCCTATAATATTGTAAATGCTTCATCACCGGTTACTGATGTTACGGGATTAGTTCAGGGGGTATATGTATTTCAACTAACCGTTACGGATAATAATGGAGCCAGTGCAATATCAACCATGCAAGTGACCGTAAATGCTGCAGCCAACATTCCGCCGGTAGCTAATGCAGGGGCCAATGTAGCTATAACACTTCCAGCCAACACCGTTTCACTTTTAGGAAGCGGTACCGATGCCGATGGAACCGTTACCAATTATTTATGGATAAAAATATCAGGTCCTTCTTCAGTAACAATTACAAATTTTTCTTCTGCTTCTACAAACGTTTCTGGGTTAGTCCAAGGAGTTTATGTATTTCAATTAACCGTTACAGATAATATTGGAGCGACTTCAACATCTACTGTAGAGGTAACCGTAAATCCGGCAGCGAATATTCCACCGTTAGCCAATGCAGGGGTCAATATAGCGATAACACTTCCAGCCAATAGCGTTTCACTTTTGGGAAGTGGCAGAGATGCCGATGGTACTGTTACTAATTATCTATGGACAAAAATATCAGGGCCTTTGGCGGCAACAATAACAAATCCTTCCTCTGCTACTACAAACGTTTCAGGTTTAGTCCAGGGAGTGTATGTGTTTCAGTTAAAAGTGACAGATAATAATGGAGCCAGCGGAACATCAATCCTGCAGGTAACTGTAAATGCAGCCGCCAACATTCCGCCGGTAGCCAATGCAGGAGCAAATAAATCAATAACGCTGCCTAACAATATAGTTTCGCTTTCCGGAAACGGCAGTGATGCAGATGGAACGGTTGTAAGTTATTTATGGTCAAAAATATCAGGCCCTTTATCTTATAATATTATAAATCCTTCTTCTCCTGTTACGGATGTTTCAGCATTGGTGCAGGGAGTTTATGTATTTCAATTAAAAATTACTGATAATAGCGGAGCTACTGCTACTTCAACTGTACAGGTAACTGTAAATGCAGCCGCCAATATTCCACCGGTGGCTAACGCAGGATCTGATAAATCAATCACTCTTCCTGTAAGTACTATAAC
>JALYVO010000075.1 GCA_030853195.1 Bacteroidota bacterium
CCAACAATATCTTTTATTACCTTAATAATTTTATCGAAATTTGTCTTGATGTTGTGCATGTTGAATTAGTAAGTTTTGTCACTCACTTAGACAACTGCACAGCGTCTTTTGTCCCAACTTTTAAAAAAATAACTCCGCCAACGGGTTTTAATAATGTATTTTTATAACTACTTCTTCAAAGCAGTAAAAAAAATCGTTTGCTTCGGGCACATAAAAGCGAATGGCATGTTCGGCAAATGTCATTCAAAACTTATGGTAGTATAAACCCTTATTAAAAAAGCAACACTCCGAAAAGTAAAGTTTTTATGGTTAAGAGTTTTTTAATAAATGCGGAGCATATCGTTGTGCGATTTTAATTTCCCTTTCATAAACAAAATTACCAATCAGAGATATCCAAAAGATAAGCTAATAAAATTTTATTGCTTGCGCAGTACACACGTCTTATTTCTTTTACGCCTTCGGCAAAAAAACCTGGGAGAACTGCAAAGGATAAATATATTGGTCAGTGAGATTGGCTTGTACCTCACCAGACACAATTCGCAATTAATCAAATTGTAAAGACGACTTAATGATTGCTCAAAAAATGTACTTGGCAAAAACTATTGCAAAGACCCGATGTAGTACACCCGTCTTATTTCTTTTACGCCTTCGGCAAATAAGCCAGGAGAACTGCACCGGATAAATAGATTGGTCATTGAGATTGGCTCATTCCTCACCAAACACAATTCCAGCAACTTCGAATTATAAAGATGCTGCAAAAGAGTTGGTATAAAAACCCACTTTTTAAAAACTCATTCATCCTGATCTGTCGCAAATTTCTTGACAGGATTTGGCAAAAGCAAGGTCTGCGTCCTGCAAAATGCAAGAGCAGGACTGGCCACCGGTTTTGCAAAAACAATCTCCACCCCGTTTTCGCCTGCTTCGCAGAAAATATTTGTGGGGTAGTATTCTTTTTACAAAAACCTTGCTTTTCCCAAATCCTGTTTCAAGGCCGGGTTGCTACGATGAGAACGAACGAGGCGTATGCCGAGTTAAACAATTTCTAATCATTTATAAAATTTAAACAAATGGAAATTACAGCAAGGTTAACAGGTGATGCAAAAGTAACCACCGTTAAAAACGAAAAACAGGTAGTGAATTTTAATGTAGCCATTAATGACAACTACAAAGCGAAAGGCACAGGCGAAGTAACAAAAATTGTTACTTATGTGCAATGCGATTATTGGGTAAATCCTGCCATTGCCCAATACCTCACCAAAAGTACACTGGTAGAATTACAGGGCCGCATCGGCGTAAGTGCTTACACAGGTAAAGAAGGCGAAGCCAAAGCCAGCCTTACCTTTCTTGTAAACACTATAAAGCTACATGGGAGGGCAAAGGCAAATGATGAAAAACCTGTTATGATTAATGCAGCAGTTGATGCTGTACCAGCGGACGACTTACCATTTTAGAACAAAAATCAACGGGGCATTAGTAAAATGCTGATGCCCATTTTTAAATCATTTTCAAAAATTAAAAATTAAAGATCATGGCACACAATATTAATTTCAACGAAAACAAACAGCAACATAGTTTCTTTTCCGTAAAAGAAAAAGCATGGCATGGATTAGGGCAGATAGTAGAAGGCTATCCTACCAGCGCCGAGGCAATCAAATTTGCAAACCTGGACTACACAGTAGAAAAAAGAAAACTGTTTATTTATGACAACGAAAATCAAAAGGCTGACGAAGAAAAGGAAATCAAAATTGCAGAAATAGAAGTACCGAACTATTACGCCACCATGCGCACAGATACTGAACAGGTATTAGGCATAGTTGGTAAAGATTATGAAGTGGTGCAAAATACAGAAGCCTTTAGTTTCTTTGATGCCATTGTTGGTGGAGATGGTATTCAATATGAAACAGCCGGAGCATTAGGAAAAGGGGAACGTATTTTTATTACCGCCAAACTACCCGGTTATATCAAAGTAGGCAGTGATGATTTGATAGAGAAATATTTATTCCTCACTACTTCGCATGACGGCTTTGGAAGTATTACCGCAGCCTTTACACCCACCAGAATTGTTTGCAACAATAACTTAAATGCAGCAATGCGGAATTGTACCAACAGTATTAAAATAAGGCATACACAAAACGCCAAAGAACGTTTGGAAGAAGCCCATAAAGTAATGGAAATATCTAATAAATTATCTGAAGAACTGGAAGGCATTTTCAACCAGTGGGCAAGAGTAGCAATTACAGATGCAGAAGTAAAGAAATTAATACAACAGGCAATGGTGCCATCCAAAGAAGTATTACGCAATTTACAGGCAGGGCAACTAGATGATTTATCTACCTGCTTTAAAAATATTTGTGATAATGTGTATGAATACGGCATGGGCAGCCCCAGCCAGCAAACAGCCACCACCAAAGGAACGGTCTTTGGTGGAAAACCCACGCAAATTGACCCCCTTCGGCCAGATGAAACTGACCCCCTGCCGCCATTTTAAATTGACCCCCTTCCGCCGGCTGAAATTGACCCCCTGAAAAACAGGATAAAAGGGCAGTTGTTTTTGTAGGATAAAAATCGGTTGTTTTAATCAAAATCAACCGAGATAAATTATGTCCAACAAACCAATTGAAATGTTTAAAATCAGACAAGTACTGCGCCTTTACGCAGATGGCCGCGGCAGTAAATTTATCAGTAGATCGACCGGTATAGCCCGTAATACCGTTAAAAAATATCTGTTACAATTTGTTGAGTTACGCCTTACCATTGAGCGCGTGGAGACAATGAGTGACAAACAGCTTGCTACCGCTTTTTTAATAGAAAAGCCCAAAAAGGAAAGCAGCCGCGAAATAGATTTAGAAGCTTTATTGCCGGAACTGGCAGCCAAATTAAAAAAACGCGGTGTAACCAAACAAATGGTTTATGAAGATTATGCCGGCCAATGTTCTGGTGCCTATAAGCACTCTGCATTCCTGGAACGCTTAAATGTTTATATGGGCATGAGCAAGCCTTCTATGCGCGTGCCTCATAAAGTGGGCGACAAGCTCTTTATTGATTTTACAGGAAAGAGATTGCAGATAGTAGATCAAGAGACGGGCGAAGTGCAGGAGGTAGAAGTCTTTGTAGCCATTTTGGGCTGTAGCCAGCTTACTTATGTAACAGCAGTAGCCTCGCAAAAGAAAGAAGACTTTATTGCCGCCTGTGAACGTGCCTTGCATTTTTATGGCGGTGTGCCCGAAGCTATCGTGCCGGATAATTTAAAATCAGCGGTAAAGAAAGCCAGCCGTTACGAAGCGGAGCTTAATGACAGCTTTGCCGCCTTTGCGGCCCATTACAACACGTATGTTTTTCCTGCAAGGGTTTACAAACCCAAAGATAAAGCGCTGGTGGAAGGCGCTGTAAAAATAATTTACACCACCATCTTTACTAAGATAGATCAAAAGGTTTATACCAGTTTAGAAATGATAAATGAGGATATATCTATTTATCTGAAAGCTCATAATAACACCTTACTTACCGGATGTGACTATAGCAGGTGGCAACAATTTGAGGCTTTGGAAAAGAATGTTTTAAAGCCGCTGAACCAATACCCCTACGACCCCATGACTACCAAAACGGCCACTGTTGGCAAAACAGGTTTTGTTACGGTAGATTACCATTATTATAGTGTTCCCTATAAATTTATCGGCAAGAAGATTAAACTAATGTACAACCGTACTAAGGTCGAAGCTTTCAGTGAACATGAACTTATAGCGGTTCATGTCCGCTCGTTCGATAAAGAGAAATACATACAAAATGAAGACCACCTTGCTTCCTGGCACAAATACCCTACAGAATGGAATCCTGAAAAATTTATCGCTGATGCGGCCCTTATCGGTGAAGTAGTGGTGGCCTATATTAAAAAAGTATTATCCAGAAATGAGTACCCTGAAAAAAATTACAGAGCCTGCCAGGGTATTATCAATTACAAAAAACGTGTAGGGGAAACAAGGCTCATCAACGCCTGTAGGCGCGCCGATAGTTTTAACGTGTACAACTTCGGGATTATTGAACGCATATTAAAATCAAAGGCGGATTTTATTGCATTGGAAGATGACC
>JALYVO010000036.1 GCA_030853195.1 Bacteroidota bacterium
CACTGTGATTTGTCCTCCAAAACAGATGGATAATTCGTGTTGTATACGATCTCATACGAATACAATCTACCTTTGTTTTTAGAACGATTTTATGAATAACATATTTGACCATAAACACTATACTGACGAGTCTGTATTTCTTCCCGAAAATTTACTTCGTGAAGCAAGAAGACAAAAAAATAAAAAAGAGTGTAATGTTCCTGCATTCTGTGTGCTTGATCCCGATGGGGACCTGGCGGATTATCTTATAAACAGCAATCTTGCAATCAAAAATGATTGCTGGGCATGTTATCATTCTACACTTTATTCATTTCGATTAGATAATGAAACTATCGGTATTATACCATGCGTTGTTGGCTCATCTTATGCGGTTTTAGTTGCAGAGCAATTATTTGTTTCAGGTTGTGAGTTGCTAATAAGTATTACATCAGCAGGTATTATCAAAGAACAGTCCTCCGCAAAAAAATTTGCTTTAATAACAAATGCAATTCGTGATGAAGGTACAAGCTATCATTATTTGCCGCCAGGCCACCCTTCAATATTAAACGCCGTATTATTGCAGACCTTACATGCTTGTTCGATAAAAACTGAATGCCCCTTTTTTGAAGGAAGCAGTTGGACGACTGATGCTCCTTACAGGGAAACCCAACGGGCAATTGATGACATGAAAAAGCAGAATATAGTTTGTGTGGAAATGGAAGCTGCGGCGCTTTATGCTTTATCTGCAGCTAAAAAATATAATATTATATGCTTTGCACATCTTACAAATTCAATGGCTCAATCAGAGGGTGATTTTGAAAAAGGTGAAGAATTTGGAAGCCTTGATAGTTTAAATTTAATAAGATTCATATTGCAAATACCTGGACTGAAAATGGGTAGATAACTAAATATAAAAAATCATTAGCGCTTAAAGACAAAAATAGTAGTTCTTTGAAAATATTGACATTAAAGCGTTTTAGAGGATTTTAGTAGTCAAACGATTTCATTTTATGCGAGAGAGTAAATTGATGGATGAATACAGGGAAATATGTTTTTGCTCAAGCGCTATCCTTCGTCGACCCGAATGATTTTAAAAAATGTGTAGACCGATACAGGGGTAATTATAAGATAAAAGATTTCAGATGCTGGCATCAGCTTCTATGTATGATGTTTGGGCAGTTAGCCAATCGTGAAAGTCTGAGTGATTTGATTCTTTGTCTGCAAACACAAAAAAGCAAATGGTATCATTTAGGTATTGGTAGGTATTGGCTGCAGTATATCAAAATCAAATTTGGCATACGCCAATGAAAAAAGAGACTGGCAAATATTTGCTGATTTCGCTTACATGCTTATTGCTGAGGCCCGCAAAAATATTATGCCCAACGAAGCACTATCTGATTTTGAAAACAATGCCATTTACGCCATAGATACGACAACCATTGATTTATGTTTAGAAGTATTTTGGTGGGCAAAATTCAGAAAGCATAAAGCTGCCATTAAACTGCATACGATGTTAGACATAAAAACAGAAATCCCTTGCTACATCCATATTACAGACGGAAAAATACATGAGGTAAATGTTTTAGATGCTATCGAATTTGAACCTAATGGCTTTTATGTAATGGATAGAGGTTTTGTAGATTATGAACGATTATTTGCCATTCATCAACAGCAAGCCTATTTTATTACAAGGGCAAAAACCAATATGAAATGCAGAAGAATTTATTCGGCTAAAGTAAATAAAACAACAGGTGTGTTATATGACCATACAGTTCAACTTATAAATTTTTATGTTGCAAAACAATATCCTCAAAAATTACGAAGAGTGAAATACTTCGATAAGGAAACCAATAAAAAATTTATTTTCCTGACTAATAATTTTGATATAACCGCATTGCAGGTAGCGCTGCTTTACAAATACAGATGGAAAATAGAATTGTTTTTTTTATGGATAAAACAACATCTGAAGTAAAGTCATTTTGGGGCCATTCAGAAAATGCAGTAAAGGTGCAGGTGTATGTTGCCATAATTACTTTTGTATTGGTAGCCTTAATAAAACAAAAATTAAAAACACCACTCACCCAATATCAAATATTACATATCTTGAGCTTAACGCTTCTCAACAAAACTCCCTTGAATCAACTGTTTCAGGATGCTTTAATACAATATGTCAAAGAACCAGAATATAATCAATTGAAATTGTTCTAACTATGTTAGGACACTAATGTCCTTTATATAACTTCAAAATTTCAACAGATTCCATTGATAGATTTGTTCCAGCTAAAACTCTTACAGTTCTAAATCTAAATAATGAACAAACAATTTTTCCTTTCTCTTCTTCTATTTGTATTTGCCACATGTGCTATCCAATATTCCTTTGCCCAAAAAGATATTATCTATGTATTTGAAAAAAAGATTCTTCTTCCGGGAAATGGCGGTTATGATTATGTTTCAATAGATACTATCAACCGAAAGTTGTATGTTTCTCATGGCACTACTGTGAACGTAGTTGACCTCAACACGGAAACAGTAACGGGCTCTATTGATAACATGAAAGGTGTGCACGGTATCGCAATAGTGAACGAAGCGAATAAAGGATTTATAAGTGATGGAAGAGGGGATGCCGTTATCGCGTTTGATTTGAAGAGCCTGAAAACTATTGCCACGATCCCACTTAGCAAGAAAGGTCCGGATGGTATCATTTATGATTTTTACTCCAAAAAAGTATTAGCTTTCTGCGGTGACGCCAACGCCGCATGTGTCATTGACGTGAGCCAGAATAAGGAAGTCGCAACAATAGATCTTGGTGGCGGTCCTGAATTTGCAGTGTCTGATGGCAAAGGGCTTGTATATAATAATCTGGAAGATAAAAGCAGCCTCAATGTGATAGATACACGGGTAATGAAAGTAATTAGGAATTATTCTCTCTCCCCATGCGGTGGCCCGACAGGGATAGCTCTTGATGTTGTAGGTCAACGTGCATTTACTGTTTGCAGGGAAAATAAAGGTATGAGCGTTATTGATATTCATTCCGGAAAGGTAGTCGCTACCATTCCGATAGGTGCAGGAGTTGACGCAGTTGTTTATGATGCATTTTATAAACGCATCGTGGCTTCAAACGGGGATGGGACGGCCACTGTTATCAAACAAAATTCGCCTGATGATTACAGTGTTGTACAAACACTTCATACGGCTTATCGTGCCAAAACAATGGCTCTTGACCCTCTTACTCATAAAATATATTTCAGCGCCGGCGAATTCCAACCTGGAACAAGAAATATAATCCCCGGAACTTTTGCAGTATGGGTTTATAAACTAAACCAGAAATAACTTCTTGTCATTGTAATTGTTTTTTATTTGAGAGAACAAAGTTGTCAAAAGATTTTGGCTCTTATCCGCTAATAATATTTACGCAGTCCGTTGTCTTTGGCGTTTTTTGAAATCTTGGAAAGTAATTCAACATAATCATCACTAAGATAAGCACTGAAGGCATATTTTCTTTTCGTTTAGTCAAAAAGAATTGCAATAAATTAGGTGAAATGAAATTTATTGTCTTTCCAATCCCACTATTAATTTTTTCTGCCATTTCAGTAAATGTCAAGATTTCGTGGTTAGTTAATTCATAACTTTTTATTTATATGATTTTGCTGTTCGGTTAACACTTTTGATGTTACAGCAGCAATATCTCCTACATTTATTACTGTGAATTTTGCTTGTAATGCCGGTAAATAATTCTTTGATTATTCACTAAGTCATTGCGTAGAGTTGAAGTGAAATTTTGCATAAAACAAGCTGGTCGCAAGAAGGTATATGGAATTTTACTGTCAAAAACACTATGTGTTTAACCGAAGATTGTTTTGCTATTTCAATCAATGTGCAAAATATTTACTAACGTCTGAAATTTGTGGTGGTCTAAGCAAAAAAAGCAGTTCAATGTTTTGGAGAGCAGAAACAAATGTCTCGCTATTGGTAAAGTCAAATTTGATATTCTTGATGTTGAAATTTACTAGTTCCTCATTACACCGGAATTCATCTGAGGCACTCCGTGCCCGACGAAGTCTTATTTGTTAACGGAAGTATTAGTTATTATAAGTTGTTCATTTTCATCTAAACTTCCTTTTGTTTTAAAAAATATAATTACAGCTGAAACTATTAATAACAAAATCCAAATTAGCAATGGTCTTAATTCTTCACCTTTTATATTTCCAAAAAAGTATGCGGCACTTGAGTTGATAGCATTATGAAATAATATGCATGTAAGCAGGCTGCCTTTCGTAGAATTATAAAGGTATGTTGCAATGATAGAAAGAGCAAAACATCCGATGAACATCATAAGAAAGAAAATGATTGTTTTATCTCCATATGGGTTTATGGCAAGATAGATAGGCAAATGCCATAAGCCCCAAACAAAACCAATGATTATACTGCTTTTTATTGCTGTATATTTTTCTTGTAAAATAGGAAGTAAAAAACCACGCCAACCAATCTCTTCCCAAAATGCACTTAAGGGAAGAATGATTATGAAGTAAAAAACGAAATTATATGGTTCATCAGGCTTAATACTTTGTCCGGTTAGCCAATTAAAGACCAGCACGACAGTCCACATGTGGCTACACCCAAAATAATATAATAATATACCATCTAAATTTAATTCTCCATTTCACAATGGCTCTAAATAGAGACTTTAGACCGTTTTTCCCAAAATAAAATGCTGTGAGCATGATGGCTATTATGCCTGGAGAAAGTGTACAAATTGTTTGCAGTCCTTTTGAAATATTTATCGCTGCATAACCATGTTTGGCTAAAACCGTAGGAATTTCTACAGACCAGGTAAGAATGTAGGTTAGAAGTGCAAATAGAAATCCTTTATATTTTTTCATTGTTCCCTTTATATGTTTTTCTGTAAATGGTCTGAAAATATTACCGCTGACGAGCATGGCTTGCTGCAGGCCTGCATTCATCGAACGTACTGCCGGAACCGCTGCTGAATAAAGTTTGACCCCGTCCTAAAAAAAGACCGTAGGTTTTATTTATAGTCAATTTCCCACAAATTATGCATATAAGATGCTGCAAATAATGTTTGGCATTATCAAATAGTAAAAACATCTTGTAGAAATTTTGAAGTTAAAAATGTTGTTACCAAAAGGTTAATTAATGTTTATATTTTAATTAAAAAATCAACAACAAAATGTTACGCTGTCTTTGTAATAATTAATATTGAGCACATTTGCCGGAGTAAAAATTCTTTTAAAAGAATGATGCGATTAACAACAAATGTTCTGTGTATTTATAATTCAATTTTTAAATTTCTAATATAGGTGTAGGTATATAAGATTCTTTCATATTAAAACAGTATTAATGTCCTATAAATATCGATAGAATATGAAGTCGATAAAATATTATGTTTCCGGAAAACTTACAATTTACATTTATTTAAATTTTACTTCATGCGTTTCTTTTTGTCCATATCACTCTTTCTCTTTGCACAACTTTTATTTTCTCAAACTGCTTCAATAAAGGGTAATGTCTCTGATCAGATAACCAGGGATGGATTGCCTAATGCATATATTTCAATAAATAAAACTTCCTTCAATACAGAGGCTGATGATAAAGGGAACTTTGAAATTATCGGAATTCCATCTGGAGAGTATGATATTTCCATTGAGAATGTTGGTTATAATGTCTATAAAAAGCATATTAGTATTAAAGCGGGTGAAAAGCTTAAGTTTTTTATTTCACTTGTTGAACAAAGCAAAACCCTTGAACAAATAACTGTATTTGGCAAGATTGACCGGGAGAGGGAATCCGGCTCAAGAGACAAAGAAAAGTATGCTGCAAATATTACTAATATCATTTCATCCCAAGCTATGGTTCGTTCCCCAGACATCAATGCAGCAAATGTATTGCAAAGGATGAGTGGCATCACAGTGCAACGTTCTAGCGGAGGAGATGAAGCCTATGCAGTGATCCGCGGAATGGAACCACGTTATAACAATACATTGTTAAATGGAATTAAAATTGCAAGCCCCGATAGCAAGAATAGGTTTGTTCAACTTGACATTATCCCGTCTGACATTTTAAGCAGTATCGAGATAAGCAAATCATTGCTCCCTGATATGGAAGGCGATGCAATTGGCGGCACAATCAATATGATTGTAAAAGACGCACCTAATAAATCTTCATTTAAAGCAACTGGCAGTATAGGGTATAGCCAATTATTTTTTAATCAAAAATATATTGAATTTAAAAAATCAGATATTCAAAAACTAAGTCCCATCCAAAGAAACCTAACAGGTTATGCAGCTCAACCTGGTGATTTTTCCCGATCAAACCTGGATTTTCAATCCCGGCAGGCACCTCCAACTGGAACTTTAGGCTTTTCTTATTCCCATCGTTTTTTGCATGATAAAATTGGATTAGTACTTGCTGACAACGCGCAGAATCAATATTATGGCAACATTAGTAATAGGTATTCCGTTGCGCCTATAAGCATTACATCAGATACCCTGGGCTATTTGGATGTTACGAATTTTAAAGGGTATACTCAGCAATTTAACAACGGACTTGTTGCGCACTTTGACTACGTTTTTAACGGAAAGAACAAAGTGAATATTGATAATTTCTATATTTACAGCTATCTGGCTCAAACAAGGCTAAGCCAGGACACTACACTTCTTGGAACAGGTAGGGTAGGGCCGGGTACGGGACAGATTTTTGATGTAAATGAATCTTTCACCCAACATCAGCATATAGAAAATTTGAAGATTTCCGGAACTCATGTATTGAAGTCAAATTTAATTCTTGATTGGGCGGGTGTTGTTTCTGAAGCAGGGCGTCGTACCCCTGATCTTGCAGATATAGAAACTGATTACAGGATTCAGGCAAATCATACTCAAACACCAACATATTTGGACCAGATCACCCGTCAGTGGCTTAAAAACAATGACAAGGATTACACGGGTATACTTGATCTTGATTACCATCATGATTGGAATAAAAAGAAAATCCTGCAACTTAAGCTTGGAGGATTATACAGGAGCAAAACCCGGTTTAATAATGAAGATGATTATACATTAAAGCCACCCTCCACTAATGGTAGCGGGAACAACGCAAGTAAACCTGTCTGGACAAATATTTATGATGTGCAATGGGAAGTTTTTAATACAGCAGGAACAAACGTTTATAACCCCAATAATTACAAGGCTGATGAAATTGTTTTTGCTGGTTATGCAATGGCAAGATATAAAATAAACAAATGGGAGCTCGGTGGAGGCTTAAGACTTGAAAACACCAGTACAGATTGGGATATACGCGTTCATAGTTCAACAGCCGCCAGTTCAGGAAATCAAAGATATCAGGACTTCCTTCCAAGTGCATTTATTAAATACAAACTCTCATCCAAGGAAAATATTCACCTTTCTTATTTTAGTTCGATCTCAAGACCAAATTATTATGAACTGGTTCCTGCAGTTGTCTTTGGAGGTGACTATTTTATTGAGGGAAACCCATATCTCCAGCATTCTGTGGCTGATAATTTTGATATTCGTTATGAGTTGTTTCCAAAAGGTGAGCAACACTTTTTTTTAGGGGCTTTTTATAAAAATATACAAAACCCAATAGAAAACCTGCTTCAATCTGTACGTTCCGGCAAACTGGTTTTGTCTCCACAAAATTCTCAACCAGCTACGAATTTGGGTGCTGAGTTTTCTTTTACAGAGTATTTTGGGAGATTCGGTATAACAGGAAATTATACTTACACGCACTCTTCCATCTCATCTATTAAACAAAAGATCGGTGGGGGTTCAGTAATTGATGCCCGCCCTTTACAGGGTCAAACCAACCATATTGTAAATGCATCTCTTCTTTACAAAGATGTAAAGCACGGTGCATTCGCCCAGCTATCCTATGGATATCAAGGTAAAACATTAGCTCAAACTTCTTTATACTATCAATCAGACTATTATCAGCGACCAATGAATACACTAGCTTTTTCAATTGAAAAAGACATCCATAACCATTTGACAATTTTCGGAAAATTTAATAATATTCTCAATACACCATCAATACAATATGTGCAAAACACCTTGGAGGTGAGCCGTGACATCTATAAAGCTTCGTACAGTATAGGCATCAGATACGATCAGTAAAAATCTATAAACAATTTTCAATAAAAAACAAATAAAAATGAAAAAGAACAACTTAACCAATCGTAATTTATTATATTGCGCAAAGGAAATGGCTGTTGTAGTCGCGGTCATGCTCATGTTTTCTGCATGTAGTAAAAACTCTATTACAGTTAATAGAGGTCCTCAATTACCTGCTGAAGCCATCAGAGGCACGGTGCTGAATGGTGGTAACGTCAAAGGAGTACTGTTGAGCGATTCAGTGTATACTGTTAATGGAGACCTTACAGTTTTGCCTTCAGACACGTTGACTATTCAGCCTGGGACGACTATCAACCTCACCGGCAATCATGCTTTTTATATTCAGGGCATTATTCAATCTCTGGGTACTCAGGTAAAACCTATAACCTTCACTTCAACTGTTAGCCAGCAACCTGGTGCCTGGGGTGGATTCCAGGCAGATAGCGCAAAGTCGGTAACTTTTTACTGGACTAAAATACTATGGGCCGGTGGTCCTGACTCCTCTGGTGCAACAAGGCAAACTATTGCAGTATCTTCACCTATTCCTGTGGATATTGAGGATTGCTGGTTTATTGGAGGCCAGGATAATTCCATTGGTGTATTTTCAACAGCTACCGTAAAGATTTTGCGTAATAGCTTTTATGGTAATGGTACCACTGATGGGGATGCCATAGATTTTCACTCCGGCGTCACCGGCATCGTAGCCTATAATGTTCTCTGGGGTAGTGCAGGAAGCGCTATTAAGGTTTATACGAGCAAAACAGTGCCAATTGCAGAAACGAATGTCAGCGTTTACAATAATACCTGTGTGGAAAGCGGATTTAGAAGAGGCGCTGCAGAGCCAGGCAGGGGGATTCTTGTAGACGCGTATTCAAAGGCATTAGTTTATAATAACCTTCTAGTAAACAATTACTGGAGCTTGGACATAACGCCTTCCGCAGATTATGCTAATACTAAATATGGGAACAACTATTTCTATGTCACAGTAGATTCTTTACGCCAGTTTATGTACCCTGCGGGAGAGAAAGGAATGGTACAACCTTCAGACGTAATTGATTTAGTTAATTTAGGTGCTAATAATCCAATGTTTGTTGGGTATTCAAACCCTCCAAATCCAAATAACAGGTTTATTCCATCTAGTTTTGATTTCCATCTAAAGCCAGGTTCTCCTGCTATAGGAAAAGGAAACCCGACATATAATAATGATATTGGTGCCTATACAAGTGACAGCCAGGGTAACAAGCACTGAAAAAATTTAATATAAACTAAGAAAATTAGCTGCTTCGTATCCCATGCTTGACACTTATTATAAATAACATATGAAACTACTTTTTTTTTTGCAGATGATAATCTCTGCAACCGTACCATGCCTTGCACAAAATGAAAATTACTTGAAACAGCAGGCAACTGGGTATCGTGGTACTGTGATAAAGGATTTAAAAACGTTGAAGGGTCTTAATTTTTGCGTTATTGGTGATTGGGGGCGGTATGGTGATTATTATCAGAAAGCAGTTGCTGAAAAATTAGGAAGTGCTGTTATAGGTGTTAATGCATCATTTATTATTTCTACAGGGGATAATATTTATCCTAAAGGTGTGGCCAGTGAGTATGATCCTGCATGGAAGTATGCTTATGAAGATGTTTATAATAGTTATCCAACTCATGTGGACTGGTATGTTGTCTTGGGCAATCATGATTATAAAACTAATCCTGATGCAGAAGTTGCATATAGTAAGATAAGCGGACGCTGGCACATGCCCTCAAGGTATTATAGCATCAAAAAAAATATCGGAAGCGATACCAGTAAAACTGTTGAACTTTTTTTTATTGATACCTCTCCTTTTCAAAAAGATTATTATAATGAACCTGATTATTCAAGCCGTGTCATAAACAATGATACAGCCACACAAAAAAAATGGCTGATAAATGGTTTGAAGAATAGTACAGCTATGTGGAAGATTGTGGTTGGTCACCATCCGTTATATAGTGCAGGAAAAAGAAAGGGCAAAACAGGCGATATGATTGACGTTTTTCGTTCAATTTTTGAAACCTATAAGGTAGATGCTTACTTCTGTGGCCACGAGCATCAGCTTGAGGTAGACCAAGAGAAAGGCTATCATTTTTACCAGTTTATATCAGGAGCAGGATCAGAATCTACAGAAGTAACCAACGCACCTTATACCAAATTTACAGTTCAGGATCATGGTTTCTTAACAGCAGATGTTACTGTTAATGAAATGCTTATTCAATATATAAATGCTGATGGTAAAATTTTGTATACAACAACAATTAAAAAATAAAATCTCAGCGTTAATTTTTTCAGATACAATCAATAATATATATGCTACTTGTCAGCTTGTAAAAATCTAGCCTTTTTATTTGTTGCAAGTGCCCATATGGATCAAAGCCTTGAACAGCGCCGCCTGTTGTTGTTAAAAGGAACGACTATGTAGTTCACCTGTTTGACGTAATGTTACCATCTTGAAGCCAGAAAAGAAAAGTGCTTTTTGATTTATCATTATCATCTTTCTTTTCATAAGAAATTTTACTACCGTTAAGTAATGATATAAACTCTTTTAAAATATTTTCAACTTCAATTTTTTCATCGCCTAATTCTGTCTTCCTTTCCTCATACTTTTTTATTTGTATAAAGATTCTGAACATATCTTCAGTTTCTTTAGGCTTATAGGGAATTGTAGAATCATCGCTTAAATGCTGTTTCAATTTATCATGTACTTTTTGAATTAAGATCGGTAATTCTTTTTCTTCGTCCAATAAGCTAATGTAATCATCAAGTACGTCTTCAATATGTTTAAATTTTTTAGGTATCATAATTATTTTAGTTTAAGTTAAAAAATGGAAAGTGAATTTCCGGTTTTTATTCAAATTTCAATGTTAAGTTTTTAGTCTGTGCTTCGTTCAGGATTGTAATTCTTTTAATAATTCTTCTGCCTGTCGCAATGCTTTATTTTAATGCTTTAATAGCCACTTTGAGTAAAAAAGTAGGAATATGTGACCCAAAGAAAATGGGAAGTCCAAAAGAATCTACAGTCAATAATGTCCTTTTCGGTAAAAAACTTTGATACCAAAATAATTGGAGAGACTATTAGCAAGTAGTTTATATAGATATTTATACATTGAAGTTTAACCTTTTATGCAAAAAGCGTTATCATCAAGATGACTTGTTGCTTTTATCAAATTGAATTCATATTTTTCTTAGATATGAGGAGCGGGTTAAAGAAAATGCCAACAAGATATTCACTTTGTAAATTATGAACTTTAATTATAAAAAACTCAAAGATTTAATAATTAGTGGATACTCTTCTGTTAACAATTTCATAACTTTTTGTTTACAGACCTGTAATAATACCGTAACATTCGAAATATAGTTTTGCTTCCTAAATAAAAATTGTTTTATGAAGCAATTCAACTTAAAAGCTATAAAGACTTCGTTTTTTTTAATCTTGCTGCTTCTTTCTTCAACACTTCTTTCTGCCCAAAGCAACAAAATTGAAGGAAAAGTTATAGATGCATCAAATAAGTCTCCTCTCGCTGGGGTAAGTATTTCAATAAAAAATTCCAGTGTAGGAACTTCAACAAATTCAGACGGAAATTTTTCTTTGGATGTACCAAAGAACAGCAAAATTCTTGTAACATTTATAGGATACCAATCCATAGAAATGAATGCTTCTCAAAAAAATTCTACCATCCAGCTTGCAGCTTCTACTCAGCAATTAAATGAAGTAGTAATAACTGCTACGGGTATAAAAAAAGAGGCCAAACGTTTAGGTTATGCCATTCAAACAATTGATGCAGCTGCTTTAACAAAAGCAAGGGAGGCGGATCCGATCAATTCGTTAAAGGGCAACGCAGCAGGTCTTTCCATAAACATTAATTCAGAAATAGGACATTCTCCAGATGTGATCATACGGGGCGAAAATGGTTCAACTAACCGGCCGTTATTTGTTGTGGACGGTGTGCCAATCAGTTCAGATACTTACAATTTAAATCCTGATGATATTGAAACATTTACGATTTTGAAAGGGCCTAATGCTGCAGCATTGTATGGCTTTCAGGGCAAAAATGGAGCTATAATCATTTCTACAAAAAAAGGGACTAAAGATAAAAGAGGTTTGCAGGTAACTTTTAATTCAAGTACCCAGTTTAATAACGGATTTATTGCCTTGCCTAAGTATCAGGACACGTATGGTCCGGGCGATAACGGAAAATATGCTTTCGGGGGAGGTGGTTCCAGTCCTGCTTCTTATTTTGGTAACGGCGCCGTGGGGGTTGGGATTAATGATTATGATTATGACGTATGGGGACCTCAATTCAGGGGTCAGTTATTACCCCAATACGATGGGAAATATGATCCGACTCAGACTTATACAACTGTTTTTGCTGATTCAACAAAATATACAGGCCACGTTGCGCCGACTCCTTGGATTGCTAGAGGGAAAAATAACTTGAAAAATTTTTTACAAACAGGTCTTCTTCAGTCTAATAGTATTGCAGTTTCTTCTTCCACAGAAAAAACTGATTTCCGGCTTTCAATAGGTAATACTTATCAACAGGGGATTGTTCCAAATACACAATTGAATAATGGAAACTTTACCGCAAGCCTTACGGAAAGATTTAATAAAAAGTTGTCTTTAACATCCTATTTCAATTATAGCAGGCAATCATCACCTAAGGTACCCGATGTTAATTATGGCCCCAATAGTATTATTTATAACATCATTATTTGGGGAGGGGCAGATTGGAGCGTGAATGATCCCAACATTCGCAATTATTGGCAGCCAGGCAAAGTTGGCATTCAGCAAAATTATGCCGAGTACTACCGGTATAATAACCCTTGGTTCATGTCTTATGAGTGGCTAAGGGGCCATATTCAAAATAACGAATATGGATATTTGTCATTAAATTATAAACTCAACGATAATATTGATTTTCAGTTCAGGCCAAGCATGACTGCATATGATATGTTTAATTCTGAAAAACTGCCTTATTCTGCTGACGTTTATGGAAGAGAACTACACCAGGGAGACTATCGGGAAGACAGGCGGTCATTATTTGAATCAAATATAGATGTGCAGGCAAGATATCATAAAGAGAATGTAGCAGGATTCCTAGACCTCCAGGCATTGGCTGGAGCTACAGATAGGAATTTCGCTTTTAATTCTGATTTTGCATCTACCAACTATCTGAACGTGCCCGGAATATACGCCTTTTCTAACTCATTGGGAAGTATAACAGGAAGCAGCTTCCGATCAAGCATGCTGGTATTGAGTGCGTATTATTCTGTAGATCTGGGATACAAGTCTTATGTAACAGCTAATGTTACCGGTCGAATTGATAAATCTTCTGCGCTACCAACTAATACTAATAGCTATTATTACCCATCATTCAACTTGGCAACTGTTATTTCCGAATATATACACCTGCCAAAAGTTATATCCTTTTTCAAACTAAGAGGTTCTTATGCAGAAAGTAAAGATGGTGGTACTTCGCCTTTATTTTCACCCAATGTAAGTGCAACACCTGCCGGCGGTTATGGTTATACCTGGAATTCACCTTACGGAGGACCAGGATACCAGTTTTCACAACCCTACACATTGAGCCCGACATATTCCAGTCAAAACAGCGCTAAATTCAGCGACCAAACGGTAAGTCCTACAATTTTTACTGCGGACAGAAAAGCTACTGAATTTGGTGCAGATATCCGTTTCTTTAATAACAAACTGGGTTTTGATATCACCCGCTATCATTACAGAAACACAGGAATAGTAAACCAGGGCACGTCATACGCCTCAGGCTACTCATCCTACCTTACCAACGGAAATGTATATACAAACGATGGCTGGGAAGTTACTATGAATGCAAGGCCTGTTACAAATCCAAATGCCTTTAGCTGGAATTTAACCGCCAATTTCTCTACCTATATAAGAAAATGGGTAAATGACGCTAATCCCAATAATTACGAAAACAATGGAAAGAGAATTGACCTGGTTTATGGAAACGCTTTTGTAAGGACTCCTGATGGTAAAATGGTCATTGATCCTTCGAGCGGCGTATTTACCCGTTTTTCAGACTTAGGGGTCTCTGCACAAAAAGTATTCGGTCATGCCGATCCTGACTGGCAGTGGGGTTTAGTAAACATGCTTAGCTACAAAAGCATTTCCCTGCATTTTCAATTTGATGGTATGGTAGGTGGTGTAATGGAAGATTATGTGAGAAAGAAAACATTACAAGGTGGCCGGCATATTGAAAGCGCTACAGGAGCCTTTGGGTTGGCGAGGCCATCGGACGAAGCAAATATTGCAGGTTATACAGGAGACGGCGTGAATTTGAAAGGCGCTCCAATTATGCTGGATCCTATTACTGGTGTAATAACAAATTACAAGGATCTCACAGTAAGTCAAAATACAACCAAAAGCCAGGTTCAACCTTTTGTTACAAGGATGGCCTCAATTCCAGATCTTGATATGATAAAAAAGACATACACTAAATTAAGGGAAGTAACGCTTACTTACGTAGTACCACAAAATATTTTTGGAAATAGATCTTTCCTACGTGGAGCAAGCGTTTCTTTGGTAGGTAGAAATCTTTTATACTTCTTTCCTAATAAATACAAGGATGTGGACGTTGACCAGTACTCACAGAATTCGGGCTCAGGGTTGCAAACTCCAACAACGCGCAGTTACGGCTTTAATATTAATTTATCGTTCTAATACCTTGTCAAAAACCAAATTATGAAACACATAGAATATATACTTTTATTGATGGTTGGGAGTTTACTAATGATTTCTTGTAATAAGCAAATCAAGGAAAAACAACTTGACCCAAATAACCCTACAAGCGTTCCTCCAGGACTGATTTTAGGAACTGTGTTAACCGATATTTCTGGAACAGGTAGCGCGGGAAGTTTGGGCGGAATCAATTCATGGAGTAACGTACAGGGATGGAACCAATACCATGATCAAAATTATGATTATTATGGAAACAATATTTATTCTTGGGACGCTAATAATGCTTCGTTTGATCCATACCTTGTTTTGAAAAATGTAGTTCAAATGGAAAAGGAAGCAGCATCCGGAGGGGCAGTCAGTTTAAATCCTTATGAAGCAGTTGGCAGGTTTGTGAAAGCATATTATTTTTATAATTTAACATCAATGTTTGGCGATGTTCCATTGGCACAAGCTTTAAAGGCCCCAGCTATTTCAATGCCGGCCTATACACCACAGGAACAAGTATTTCAATATGTTTTGAACCAATTAGATTCTGCAAATAATGATTTTGCAGGATTGATGGGTAAAAATGATAATTCACTATCGGTTGCACAGGATATTTATTATCATGGTAATCTTGTCTCATGGCAAAAATTAGTGAATTCGTTTAAGCTTAGGGTACTCCTAAGCCTAAGTAAGAAAGCTTCGGACGGACCGTTGAATATACCTGCCCAATTTGCATCTATCATAAACAACCCTTCGAAATATCCCATCTTTGCAAGCCAGGGCGATGATTTAAAATTCCTATATAATCCCGGGGATGCAAACACATTTAGCACGTACCCTTTTAACCCAAGTAATTTTGGTTCTATTGCAGGCCGCTTCAATATGTCTTACACTTACGTAAATGCTTTGACAACTTTGATGGATCCCCGTGTATTTGTTACCAGTGAACCAGCCAGTGCTCTTCTTGGTAACGATCCAAATCCTGCTCAGTTTAAATATTTCGTCGGGGCGAGTACGGGTGAACCCCTGCAAACCATGTATGGAAACGCGAGTGCAGGAAAATATTCATTTATTAATAGAGAAAGATACTATTCCGATTTTACCGGCGAGCCCGATGTTTTAGTTGGGTATAAAGAAATGCTTTTCAATATTGCAGAAGCAATAGCCCGTGGATGGGTTGCTGGTAGCGCAGAAACATTTTATAAAACAGGAATCAACGAGTCCATGAAATTTTATGGTATTGATACATCAGTAGAATCTCACACAGCTTATTTTCTTCCTTCCGGCGCTAATTCTGTTACCCAGGTAGCTCCATATCCATTTACATTTAATTTTTCAACTTATTATAATCAACTAGCTGTAAAACTTTCTTCAATTTCTTCTATAGCTATTGATCAGATAGTTTTACAGAAATATATAGCAATGTTTGAAAATTCAGGATATGAGCCCTATTACAATTGGCGAAGAACGGGCGTTCCTGCTTTCCAGGGTGGCAGTGGAGTCGGAAACAACGGTGTTATTCCTTTAAGATGGGCTTACCCTGTTTCAGAGCAAACACAGAATACGGCCAACTGGAAAGCATCTTTGGCTACGCAAGGGTTTTCTGCAGACGATCTTAACCAAATTATGTGGATTTTAAAAGACTAATGGCTCTGGCAAAAGTTTTGGAGACGCAGATGCTGCAGTGTTGAAGAATAAAATTTTAAAACATAGCCGGAACAAGCTCAAAGTCCTGAATTGATAATATTAAAAAAAGGAGAAAATCTATATTTCCAATTTTATGGAGCACTGTTGTTATTAAGAGTCAGCTTGACATGCTGAAAGTATTTATGAATAAATGAAAAAAATTGAAGCCATACAAATTGCAGATGAAATAATATCGTTGTACAAAATGTATGGCAATCAGGATTACATTGGCGAACCTGTTTCACAAATAGAACACATGTGCCAGTGTGCACAATTTGCTGAAAAAGAAAATTACGATGAGGAAGTAATCCTTGCGGCCTTTTTTCATGATATTGGTCATTTATGTGAACATGTAATGGAAGTGGATTACATGGAAGATTATGGAGTAGTTGATCATGAAAAAATTGGTTCAAATTATCTAAAAAGCAAAGGCTTTTCAAAGAAAATTACACAACTTGTTGCTTCACATGTTGAAGCAAAACGTTACCTCACTTTCAAAGATCCAATTTATTATAAAAGGTTATCAGATGCAAGTAAAGCCACTTTGAATTTTCAGGGAGGGCCTATGGATGAAAGTGAAGCAAAGGATTTTGAAAAAGATGAATGGTTTCAATTGTATATCACTCTTCGGGCATGGGATGAGAAAGCAAAAGAAGAACACATTCCATTACCGGATTTGGAACGATATAAGTTTATTATCATTGAACATTTATTACAGAATAAAAAATAAAAGATGGGTATCGAACTAGTTGTATTTGATATTGCCGGCACCACTGTAAAAGACAACGGAAACGTAAATAATATTTTTAGAAAAGCTTTTGCCAATGCTCAAATTTATGTTAATACTAAAGATGTTGACGAAGTTATGGGCTATCGGAAAAGAGAAGCCGTAGAAATATTAGTCAATAAATATATACCCGGTCACAAAAATAATTCCCTAATTGTTGATGACATTCATGATGATTTTACTAATCAGATGGTTTCATTCTATGAAACTTCTGAAGAACTTTCACCATTGCCTTTTGCTGAAAAAGTATTCATTGAATTTCAAAACAATAAAATTAAAGTTGCGCTTAATACTGGTTTTTCAAGAGCGATTACTACACCTATTTTGAAACGCCTTGGCTGGGATAAAGCTTCTTTTATTGATTCTGTAATATGCAGTGATGAAGTTCCGGAAGGGCGGCCTCTTCCTTTTATGATCGAAGAACTGATGCACAAGCTTAATATCAGTTATCCTGAAAATGTTGCAAAAGTAGGCGACACAAAAGTGGACATCGAAGAAGGGCAAAATGCCTGCTGTGGTATTGTAATCGCAGTAACTACCGGTGCTTATACAAAAGAAGAGCTTTTAAAATATCACCCGGATTATATTATTGATTCACTAGAGTTTTTGCCGCCATTAATATTGTAAAAATGACAGCACTTTCATTAAAAACCCATCAGCTTAAATACCGTGATACTTATGTCGCCGTTTTCGCAGCGGTTGTAACGTTTTTAACTTATGCATCCGTTTATGCATTTAGAAAACCTTTTACTGTTGGCAGTTTCAGCAAAGGGCCACTTATTTTTGGGATGGAATATAAAGATGCATTGGTTATAAGCCAGGTACTTGGATATATGTTAAGCAAGTTTTACGGGATCAAATTTATTGCGGAATTAAAGCGCATCGGCAGAGGAAAAATTATTTTATTGCTGGTAGGCATTTCATGGATTTCGTTATTACTTTTTGCGATAGTCTCCGCACCATTCAATATAATTTTTTTATTCATTAATGGCTTTCCGTTGGGTATCATTTGGGGAATTGTTTTTTCTTACGTTGAGGGAAGAAAAGCAACTGATTTTATCGGCGCTTCTCTTGCAGTAAGCTTTATTTTTTCGTCAGGCTTTGTAAAATCAGTTGCAGAATATTTGCAGGTTCAGTATAATGTTTCAGACTGGTGGTTGCCTTTTCTCACCGGGCTTGTTTTTATTTTACCATTACTGCTTTTTGTTTTTTTATTAGATAAAATTCCACCACCATCTGCGGAAGATATAGACAATCGCATCATTCGTTTACCTATGACGAAAGTTGAGCGTAAAAATTTCTTTTTAAAATTTCGTTATGGATTAGTTCTTCTTATTATTTTGTACGTTTTCTTAACAGTATTTCGGGATATCCGCGATAATTTTGCAGCCGATATTTGGCGGGAATTGGGGTTTGGTAAGCAGCCATCTATATTCACCGCAACTGAAATTCCCATCAGTATAATTGTTTTAATTTTAATTGGAGGTATGGTTTTTATTCGGAATAACCGCCATGCATTAGTAATTACACACATTATTATTGTAGTAGGGTTTTTAATGGCTGGTATCAGTTCGTGGATGTTCATCAATCACTACATCACATCTTTTATGTGGATGACTTTAGTAGGCCTTGGATTATATATGGGCTACATACCTTTCAATTGCATATTATTTGAGCGGCTTATTGCAACTTTCAAAACGGGTGGCAATGTTGGCTTTCTAATTTATGTATCAGATTCATTTGGCTACCTCGGCAGTGTTGTTGTCATAATTAGCAAATCTGTCTTTAGCAATAAACTACCATGGGCAACAGTGTATTCTAATGGAGTAATGTATTTGTCTGTTATAGGAGTGGCCGGAACTTTATTGGCATTGCAATATTTTAATAAAGAATATAAAAGAAAAAATCAAAATTTTGAAGGACAAGAGTTTGAAAATTTTTCTATACCATTTAATAAGGCAAAGGTGACTATTCCAACTTCCTCAGGAAACGAAAGAAACTGATTTACCCGAAAGAATCTATGAAATCAGCAATTGTAATTGGTGCAGGTATAGTTGGTTTAGCAACTGCACGTGCACTCTCATTAAAAGGAATTGATGTAACCGTTATCGAAAGATCAGGGAAAGCCGTGGGTGCATCAATACGAAATTTTGGAATGATATGGCCAATAGGCCAACCAGATGGAATACTGTACAATCGCGCGGTTCGTAGCAGGAATGTGTGGAAAGAAATTACCTGTAAGGCTGGTTTTGAATGTGACGAATGTGGCAGTCTTCACCTTGCTTATTATGAAGATGAATGGCAGGTGCTACAGGAATTGCACGACATATTTAGCCGCAATGGCCGTACTGTATCCTTATTAACCAAACAAGAAATAGGCAGAAAAATAAACGGAGTTAATTTACAAAATTTAATTGGTGGCTTATTTAGCGAGGGTGAAATGATCATTGATCCAATGGAGGCTCTGGCCTTATTACCTGGTTATTTATCAGAAAATCATAAAATTCAATTTATATGGAATAAAAATGTGAGTGCAGTTGAAAAAAATAAAGTTTGGATTGGAAAGGAATTCATGCAAACAGATATCATTTGCGTTTGTTCAGGTGCCGATTTTCAAACACTATTTCCTGAAAAATTTTCTGAATTAAATCTTACAAAATGCAAACTTCAAATGATGCGGTTTGTAAGCGCTGACAATAGTTTTAGAATAGGCACTTCATTATGTGGAGGGTTATCTCTTATTCATTATGATAGTTTTAAAGCTGCGCCTTCATTGCCATTATTGAAACAAAGGTATCAAAGTGAGATGAGTCAATATATTAAATCAGGGATTCATGTAATGATTGCTCAAAATAGTAAAGGTGAGATTACGGTGGGCGATTCGCATGAATACGGCCTAACTTTTACGCCCTTTGATGAAGCGTCAATCAATAACTTGATTATAAACTACCTGAAATCTTTTGCGCATATTGATAATTGGCATCAAACGCAATCGTGGCATGGCATTTATCCCAAAATGACAAATAGCAATACAGATATTTTTTTAAAAGTAGAAGAAGATGTATATATCATTAATGGCCTGGGTGGGGCTGGCATGACCTTATCTTTTGGATTTGCTGAAGAGAGTGTTGAAACTTTATTATAATGATTCAAAGTCTCTTTTATTAATACATCCAGCTCAAAAATAAAATTCATATAAAAATGGTAAATCTACTTTAAAGCTTATTTGGCAGAAACGTGAAATAACAGAATATCTCATCATTTAAAATAGCTTTAATCGAGTGATCACATCACGAAAGAAAATCTGCATACCAATATCCTGATGATTTTACAATGCGTTTTTGTGTTTCAAAGTCAACGTAAACTATGCCGAACCTCGGATAATAACCTTCAGCCCATTCAAAATTATCAAGGAATGTCCACACGAAATATCCGGTAACATTTACTCCTTCCTGCTTTGCGCGAAACACCTGCGCTATATGCTCTTTCAAATAATTGCATCTTTTCAGATCATCCACTTCACCATTTCTTACTTCATCAGCGAAAGCCGCACCGTTTTCAGTTATCATCAAAGGAGGCATATTTTTGTATGCATTAAATTTTTTCAAAATGTGATAAATGGATTCAGGATATACTTCCCAATCCATTAAAGTGGTTTCTACATTTCGCTTGCCGGATTTTATAATTTTTGCCCTCATGAATGGTATAAAAGCAGCATGGCTCACGATTTCGCGCGTATAATTTTGCAGCCCAATAAAATCCATATTAAACACCATGTTTTGTTCATCATTTTGTTTCATGAATTTTTCAATCCTTTTTAAAATGACAAGTTCTTTTGCAGGATAACCCATTCCCAGCAGCGGCTCAATAAATAAACGATTGAGAAGGGTATCTACTTTTTTTGCAGCAATAATATCTTTTTTTCTTGCGCGGAACGGCTCAATGTGCGAACAGGAAAAAGTAGTGCCAACATTGCTCTGCGGCTGTATAGATTTTATAATTCGTGCTCCAAGCGATTGGGCTAAAACTGCGTGATGTGTGGCAGCCAAAAAATTATTCAATCCTTTTCTGCCGGGCGCATGCACTCCCAAAAAATAACCGGCGCCGGTAAACACCATCGGCTCATTGAGCACTATCCAATTTTTTACACGGTCGCCAAAATGAGTAACACATTTGGATACATAATTCTCAAACCAATGAATAATATCACGGTTCACCCAACCGCCTTTTTTTTCGAGCTCATGCGGAAGATCCCAATGATATAGCGTTAGCCATGGGGTAATGCCAAGCTCAAAAGAAAAATCAATCAGGCGGTTATAAAAATCAATACCCTTATGGTTTATATTGCCTACGCCATCTGGCAATACACGGCTCCAGGAAACAGAAAAGCGGTGATTGAAAATATTAAGCCTGCTCATCAGGCATAAATCTTTTGTATAGTTATTATAAAAATCGCACGCAATATCCCCATGATGATTTTGAAAAATTTTATTTCTTTTCTTTACAAAAACATCCCAAATGGATTTGCCTTTTGAATGCATGTCGTGCCCACCTTCGATTTGGTAAGCAGCGGTAGAAACTCCCCAGGTGAAATCTTTTCCAAAATCATCTTTACTCAACTGCATATTTTATTCTCTGGTTTTATGCAGGATATTTCCGATGATGATATTTCTTAGTTTTTTAAAAGAATAAGGTACCGTACCTGGTTCAACAAAATATTTATCAACTGCCAAAGAATGTTTGTCAAAAATTTCATTCACTACCTGTTGTGTAATGTCAGGAAAGTTTACAGGAACTATTTTACCGTTTTTCACCCAGGCTTTAATTTTTTCAAGTTGGGATAATTTTAATTTTTTCAAAACAGGGACATCCATTTTTTTAAGGGCGGCGGCATTGCATTGCTGCTCGTATTGGCCCTTCATTGGAATCACCATTAGTTTTTTTCGAAGAAATAATGCTTCGGCAGGCGTCTCGAAACCAGCGCCGCACAATACTCCTGAAGAAGAAACCATACTCTTAATAAAGCCTTTATTACATATCGGAACGATGTGAACATTTCTTTCGCGGTAAGTTTTTTTTGTATGCTTGGAAAAAACCTGAAATTCTACATTTTTGATTTCGCCAAGAATTTTAATAATTTTTTTATCACTGTATGCAGGCAGGTAAACTGTGTAATGGCCATCATCGGTGATCTTTGCGTTCCGGATTTCACGGCGAATCACGGGAGTAAAAATCTTTTTATCATATTGCTTAAAATGAAATCCATAATGAATGGCAGCGGGTGCATAATTTTTAAAGATCAATTTTCCTACTGGATCAAAATTTCCGGGATGCGGCGATTTTTTATTTAGAACAGCCGACTGGTGGCTGAGCGATAGGCAGGGCTTGTGATGCAGGCGGCAAGCCCATGAACTTACAGGCTCAAAATCACTAATCACCAAATCATAATCTTTAACAGAAAGATCTTTTATTTCGTTATAAAATCTTTTGAGCTTTGCTTTTTTATAAGTTGAACCAAGATCAATCCCTCCTTTTTTTCCAAAAACAAAACTTAAACCTTTACAAGTATATTTCACAGGAAAGCCCAGCTCCACATCAGCTTCAGTGCCGCTGATAAGAATATCCACCTCGCCTTTCTGTTGAAGCAATGGAATAATATCGCGAGCCCGGCTGATGTGGCCGTTACCGGTTCCCTGGATCGCGTAAAGTATTTTCATTTTACTTTCATTAAATTAAAACCGGCAACCATATTTTCAAAAAGCTCATCGTTGGAAAGTATCATTTCTTCTGGCTCTTCATCATTTTCCGCTCCCATTTTTGATTCATCATATTTATAGATTTCCCATTCGCCATTATTGTATTCAAGAGCAGTAAGATTTTCTATCCAGTCGCCGGAATTCAAATACATAATTGATCCGTGTTGATTGGAAATTTCACGCATTTCGGGTTGGTGAATATGGCCGCATATCACATAGTCGTAATGGTTGGAGATACCAATATCCGCGGCAGTTGATTCAAAATTATTGATGTATTTCACCGCGCTCTTCACACTGTTCTTTATTTTTTTTGAAAGTGATAATTTCCCTTTCTTAAAAATATGTTCCGAAATAAAATTGGCGAACCGGTTGATATGTATCAATGTGTCATAGCCCGCTGCGCCCAGCTTTGCGAGCCATTTCGAATGTTGCATGGTTACGTCAAAAACATCGCCATGAAAAAACCATGCATTTTTATTTTCACCTAACGGAAGAATTACTTTATCAACAATCTGTAATGAACCCATTTTAAACCCGGTAAATTTCCGCAGCATTTCATCATGGTTTCCGGTGACGTAATAAATCTTTACTTTTTTATTGATGAGGTGCATAATGTATTTCACAATCTTCATGTGGCTATTTGGCCAATACCTTTTACTAAATTGCCACATATCAATAATGTCGCCATTGAGGATAACTGTTTTTGGTTTGATGCTTTTCAGGTAACGCAGAAGCTGCTTTGCATGGCAGCCATAAGTGCCAAGGTGTACATCGCTTAAAACAAGAATTTCGACTTTCCTTTTTTTCTCCATTCTTAATTTATACTTTATGAAATTTAAGCGGCGAATAGAAAGATGAGAATCGTGTAATAAGCAACCTGGTAAAAATTTTCTGGAAGAAATAAGAGATTGTTTTCATTGCTGTAAATTTTTAAATTAAAAATCTACTTTACGGCTTATGCAAAGCAACCGATTCATTGTAAAGAAATTATTATGAAAGGGTTATTAAATTATGATATAAAATGAAATCTTTTTGAATGAAATTTTCAAATAATTCAAGTGATAACGATGTCCTGCTCTGTTAAACCTAAATTTGGTTTTGAGCACGTCTTTCTATAAAGGGCAATAAATTTTTTGGGATTTTTAATTTTGAATCCTGTATTAATTCATAAATTTTGGCCATGGCTGATCCAATTAATATACCCAACAAAGCACCTGCAATAATATCTGAAGGATAATGTTTTCCAACATAAATCTGAGCATAAGATATCAATGCTGCCCAGATCCACAGCCACTTCCATTTCTTTCCTGTTACTTTGAATAACGACCAAAACCAGAATGCTGCCAAACCGAAATGATTGACTGCATGCGATGAAGGAAACGAATATTCACCACCGCAATCAATAATGTGCCGCACCATGCCGCTAATTTCGGTATCGTAACAAGGCCTTACCCTGGCAAATACATTTTTTAATAAAGTGCAGCAACTGTCAGTTATAGCTAGCGTCACCAGGCTAAAGAAAATAAACTGCCAGGCTTGCTTTCCCGTTTTTTTAAAGAAATACCAAATCATAAAAAGATATAATGGTATCCAGGTTATTGGATTTCTTGCCAGAAGCATTCCGGTATCGAGATAACGATAAGAAGAATCATGATTGATCAGTAGAAATAAAATCTTATCCAGTCTTTGAAGGAACTCAATAAATGACATAGGTATAATTTTTTTCAAAATTAAAAACCCAGGATTATGAAAAGATTAATTAAATATTATGTCAATGTAAACTTTAAAGAATGTTGTTTGAAATGAATCTTTCAGTGTTGGTTACTGATATTTAAACCATTTTTCAAAAAAAAAAGATCACCTTTTGAAAAGCCAAAGTATAGAAAAAGCTATTTTAGAAACTTAACATTGAAAGGCGAAGCGTAATATTAAATTTGTGTGATTCTTTATGATAAAAAATAAAAATAATGGAAACAAAGACCAAATCAAAAAAAGATATCAAAAAATTTATTGAAAAGGAATTGATTTCAATCCTAATTAACGTTAATCCAAAAATGGATAAAAAAGTATTTAAAAAAAGTATTAAGAAAGCTGGAAAGGCATTGTATCGCGGAGCCAAAAGCAAAAAAATAATCAAAAATCCTATTCAAGTCTTAAGTACTCCTAGAAAAACTTAGTAATAGATTCCCAATAAATTTAACTGTTCCTATAAAATGCTAAAAAGGTATAAGGGAAATAATTGAGCATTACAAATTTTGAAATTTTCCATGTCGTCATTGAAATTACTCAAGGATCTAAAATGTCATAAGGATTAATTAATTTTTTACTCCCTGGATTCTTTTTCAATTCGTCAAGTTTATTCGCTATTTTTTTCTCACGTACTGATTTTGTTTCTGCTTCCCGGCCTGTTTTTAAATTTTTTATCTCTTCGTCAGAAATCGTGTGTTGTGGATCTTGAAGCAGCTTGTTAACAAGTTCTCTGGGTGTTAATTTTTCCTCCTGTTTTTTTTCTTTAGAGGATTGATTGATATTTTTCATTTTTATCTTTTAGAGTTAATCAAATTTTGAAACCCTTTCTCCGTAAGGGATTGACAATTGATTAGTCGCTCCCTTTATTTTAAAATAATCTTTCATTCAAATGAATATTCATTTGTAAACCTCTTGGAAATTAAATGCATTCTCTAATGGGTTTGCATTTTTATCCCTCTCTGACAGTGGATTCAAATTCCATCTTTTTTCAATAAAAGATAGAATACTTAAAGTTTCATATTGTGTATGATCAACAAAGCTCCGTTTTGCAAATGGGGAGATAATAATACCAGGAACCCGTGTCCCCGGGCCCCATTTATCAATTACCGGCGGAGCAACATGATCCCAAAAACCACCGTTTTCATCGTATGTAATAAAAATGGCCACATCTTTACCATTTGGCCCATTAAGAACATCATTTATTAATTCTAAAGTATGTTTTTCACCTGTTTGCAAATCGGTATATCCGGGATGTTCATTATTAATCCCTAAAGGCTTAACGAACGATACGCTGGGAAGTGTTCCATTTTGAGCTGCATCAATAAATTCAGTCTCGTCCTTCAAATGATCCTTTTTTGCTTGTGTTCCGTCAGCATAGTTGGCAAAATAGGCAAATGGCTGATGATGAAACTGGAAAGTGGGATCAGCATTACCGGCCAATGCATTATCCCAACCACCGGAATACCACGCCCATGTGATGTGTTTATCATTAAGCCTGTCACCAATAGTTGGCATAGTTTGATTAGGAACTAATGTTGAAGGGTTGGCAGAAGCAGGATGAGGAGTATTAACAGTAAAACTGGTATTTACAACATATCCATCTGGCGTCACAGCGCCATCGGTGATCACCTTGCCGTTAGGATCTAATTTGGCAACAATACTTGCAGGTGCATTTGGAAAAACCGGGCTGGCCGCAGCAATAAACCATATATGATTCAAAAAAGAACCGCCAAAAGCACTATGAAAAAAGTTATCGCAAAGTGTATATTTCTGCGCTATGCTTAATAAAGGCAATAAGCTTGTTTTATAATATCCCTGTGAAAGCCCTGCTGAACTGTTGTATAGAGCATATTTATCCATTTTGCCTCCGTCAATCTGCATTTGTTCCTGGTAATAGCGATGCAAAACATCAGGTGTTTTCAGATTATTGGGTATATACTGATCGATATCAAAATAGGCATTCGGAAGATTTGATGGAAAAGCATTGGTGCCTGGAATTGGTGGCAGGAAGGTATAAGGAATACCACTTGCATTAACCTGTGTGGTGTTTGCTGTTGTAGCGTTTGATAATCCATTAGCGCCCGCGAATTGTCCGTACAAATTATCAAAACTGTGATTTTCCAGGTAAATAACCACTACATGTTTTATCTTATTGGCATCGGGGGGCAGTAGTGAATGAGAATGCTTAATACAGCTCCCAAAGAACAAGCTCAGCAACAGAAAGCTAACAGCGGGCAATAAGAAAAAACATTTTAGAGACACGGATTTATCAATGATATTTAAATGATCTTTTTTCATGTTGTTATATTTTTCACCAAAGGACTGTTATCACTATGAAGCGAATGTTATGATTAAATTAAGATTGCATTAAATTTTAATCATTGGCAAAGCCATTTCATTATTTAAATGTTTCAGAAAAGGTCATAACAAAATCGAGAATTATTTCGTTTACACATTCCCGTTAGTTACCTCAAATTGCCTGTAATTAGAAAAGCAAAAAGTTTTTTAAAAAAATTATTGCTTAAATCCCCAAGATTTTATTTCATTTCAAAGTCAATGTTATTAAATGTATAAGTTATCATTAAGTGTGGGTTAATTCAATTGTTAATTACAATTTTAAAATTTCACCTCCTATACATTTGCATCCTCTTAATTGACTATTTTATTTTGATGAAACTCTTAATCATGGTTCGGCAATGGGTAATTATAGCTTTACTTATCCTATCTTTTTCAATAGTCTATGGCTCCGAAATAAAGGGCTATGTATTTGATAAAAATACAGGGGAGCAATTAATCGGTGCTACAATTACATTAACGCCCGGAGCAAAAAAAATGGTTACTTCTCTGGATGGAAGTTTTTACTTCAAGAATATTAATGCGGGGATTTACAAACTAAGAATATCATTTGTAGATTATAAAAACTTAGACACTTCGATAAACGTAAAAAATGGTTTGACCAATCTCACTTTTTATCTTTTACCCAAATCTACCAGGCTCACAAATATTACTATTTCAAAATCAGTGAATGGTTCCTCTGATGAATATGCAAATAAGAAAGAGCAGTATGCAAGTAGTATCGTTAATATAATATCAGCTCATTCGATCTCTATTTCTCCGGATATAACTGTTGCTAATGTTATGCAACGTATGTCTGGGGTTTCCATTGAAAGAGGAAATACCGGTGATGGCCAATACGCGATAATCCGGGGGATGGATAAAAGATATAATACTACTCTTATTAATGGTGTTAAGATACCCAGCCCTGATAACAGGAATCGCTATGTACCATTGGATATTTTTCCTGCAGAATTGTTAGACAGGATTGAAGTAATAAAATCTCTTACTCCCGATATGGAAGCAGATGCTACGGGAGGTGTTATTAACCTTGTAATGAAGAATGCGCCTGACGAATTCAAAATTGAAGGCAATGCAGCAACAGGTTACAACCAACTTTTTTTTGACAGAAATTTTGATTCTTACTCAAAGGTGGGCATTAACCTTAAATCTCCGGCAGAGCTTACTGGACCAAATGTCTATGCTCCTATCTCCGCTTTCCCATATAATAACCTTGTAAAAAAATCCACAAGACCTCCGGTCAATAAGAATTTCAACATAACAATTGGAGATCGTTTTTTGCATGGTAAACTGGGAATTATCATTTCCGGAAGCTACCAAAACTCCTACAGGGGAAGCAATTCGAATGTACTGCTGCAAAGCCCTACTGTTCCACCTGCGCCCGATTCTGCCCATTCACAGCAGCCTGCGTTTTCAAATATCTTTGCCCGTAAATATAGCACAGGTGTTGACCGATCGGGCATAGAAACTAAAGTTGATTATAGTTTTAATAAAGATAACTCGATCAGCTTATTTGCTACCTATCTACAATTGAATGAAAGAACAACAAGAGTAACCAGCGATTCCTTATTGGGAGGGTATTCTACCGCAGATAATTATGTGGGCTCTTTTGCCATATTTGATAGAATACAAACAAGGTCTGACTTACAAAGTATCTATAATGCAACTTTACAGGGCAGGAATAAATTGGCAAATCAGCTTACTGCTGACTGGTCTTTAGTGGTTTCACAAGCCAAAAGGGAAGTTCCTGATATTGCACAATTTTCAACAGGCCGTTCTGTTAACCCCAATACAAATACAGGCTCATTTACAATCTCATCATCCTATGTGGAAAATGAGTCTCGGGAATGGATACACAATACAGATAAAGACCTTGCCGGCTATCTGAACCTTCACTACAAAGCAACCATTGCCGATAATAATGCTTTGATTGGTCTTGGCGGAATGTATCGACATAAACAACGGGATAATTATGATAATACGTATAATTTAACTCCTGTCAGCGATTCAAATTCGAATTATCAGCAGTATACTTCTATTCCTTCGTCTAAATTCACATTTATTCCATTTAATGCGGCTTTAGGTAATGCAGCTGGGAATCCCGGTATTTATCATTTCAACGAAAATGTTGGCGCAGCTTACGCACTA
This sequence comes from Bacteroidota bacterium, assembly GCA_030853195.1. Taxonomy (GTDB): domain Bacteria; phylum Bacteroidota; class Bacteroidia; order Chitinophagales; family Chitinophagaceae; genus Ginsengibacter. The sequence continues at coordinate 29,339 of JALYVO010000036.1, forward strand.
GTGAAATATAATATTGAGAAAACATGGGAATTTTTAGGTGGCGTAAGAATGGAAAGCACTCACCAGGATTATGTATCTTCTTTACCTGTATCGATTGCAGGCAAATCGGCTAATATTAAATATATTGATTTATTGCCAAGTATCCAGGCTAAGTATTCGTTTGATAATAAAAAAGCATTGAGATTTTCTTATTTCAAGTCTATTTATCGTCCCGCTTTTTCGGACCTTATACCATATGGTGAGCGAAATAGTTCAGGGGATGTTTATTTAACTATCGGTAACCCATATCTGAATCATACAAGTGTAGATAATTTAGATCTTCGCTTTGAATTTTTTCCCAAAGGCCTTGACCAGCTTATGATAGGCGCTTTTTACAAATTTATAAAAAACCCTATTGAATATGGATTTTCACTTGATAGTTATGGGAGCATAGCCTTAACTCCGAATAACTTTGGTAATGCAAATAATTTCGGGCTGGAAGCAGTATTTAGAAAATATTTCGGCGATTTTGGGGTATCAGGGAATTACACTTTCACAAATTCAGTAATCAACGCCAAAAATTATTTCTATTATATTCAGGCAAGTGGTGGACAAAAATATGATACGCTCCTTAACAGACGCCCTTTACAAGGGCAAAGCTCAAACATTGCAAACTTCTCTTTGCTTTATAAAAACACAAAAAATAAAATTGATGCCCAATTTGCATTAGTATATACTGGTGAAAGAATAAATACTGTTTCATTATATAAAGGACTTGATAATTGGGAAAAGCCAACAACTAACCTTGACTTTTCTGCCCAAAAAGAATTTGGAAAACATTATGTTCTTTATGTTAAAGCAAATAATTTATTGAATACACCTTATCATGTTATAATTAAAGAAAATAACAATGCTTACAGCGGTAAGTTCAGGTTGCCTTTCCAGGAAAGCCCTGATTATATAACAGTGCAGTACGATAAATTCTATGCTTCTTATTCAATTGGTTTCAAATTCAAATTTTAAATTATAAAAACCACTCAAAAAAATGAAACAGATCAAAATTGCGGTTTTAGCAACAATGCTTATAATAGCATTCACATCCTGTTCAAAAAACGGCACTACAACAACGATATCGCAAGCGCAGATTCAGGTAGGCCAACCGGTAAGCAATAGCGCTCCACTATCTGGCGCCATTAAGGGAACTATGAAAACGGGCCTTACTTATATCATAAATGGGGATGTAACAATCAATGCCGGAGACACACTTTTAATACAAAAGGGAGTGACAGTCCAGGTCAATAATGGTTCAAATTTTTTTGTAAATGGATCAATGGTAAGCCTTGGCACAAAAGACGCACCTATAACTATTACAGATCCTTCGAGAAAAAAAACTATAGGCACTTCGACCGCTACTTCTGATTCCGCGTATGCGGGAGGCTGGGGTGGCATTTGGTGTTCGCCTAAATGTCCACTTTTGGTAATTAAATGGACACACCTTGATTTTGCAGGTGCAGGCCTTCAGACTACTCCTTTCACGGGACCTTCAATCGGCGATCAGTATGCTATTTATTTTGGAAATTATAGTGGGGTATTCATCTTTGAAGATTCGTGGATATATGGAACACCGGATGATGCAGTTCGTTTTTACGGCGGTTATGTTAACATAATGCGCAACACTCTTGAAAAATGTGGCGGCACAGGTGGAGATGGGTTCAACGCAAAAGGAGGAACACAAGGAAATATGGCATATAATCTTATCATTGGCGGTGCAACGAATGGGACAAAATCGGCTAATGACGGGAGCACTGGAAGACAGTGTATGATTGCCATGTATAATAATACTTATGTGAACGATGGATTTAGAAATACAGGTACATTTGGAGCGAGAAGCGGCTCAATAGAGGTGGAAAATAATTCAAGGGCCCTCGCTTATAATAATCTCGTAGTCGATTGTGCTTTTGGTGTGAGGATTACCGGTGGTAATAACGTAACTGCAAAAGTATACTTAGCCGATACTACGGGTCCGCACACTGGCGACCCCATAGTACAAACAGCTTATGGAAACAATTATTTTTTTGGTGATAATGTAAAACTTACCAATCAATTTGTGCCAACAAATATTGCCCAGGCGGTTGTGACTCATCCGCGATCAACAGATATTCCTAACATGGCTGCATTTCTTGGATCATCATACACATTTGGAATGCAGTATGACGGGACATCGCTTGTAGGACAAAACAATCCAATGTTTATGAACTATCCTCTTCCTAATCTAAATTATCAAACACAGGCCTCTGTCGATGGTTATAATTTCCATTTGCAAAGCAATTCACCCGCTATTGGCAAGGGTTATCAGGGATTTTCACCTATTACAAATGTCCCTATTGATCTTAACTTCGGATCAAGTGGTATTACAGGTCCTGGTAAAGACATTGGATGTTATCAATCAGATGGGAGTGGAAATCAACATTAATAATAAATCCACTTCTAAGCAAAGCCCGCTAAATGCGGGTCTTTTTTAAAAGGAATACAATGAAAATTAAAAGTTTTATTTTCTTATTTCTTTTTTCAATATCAATCTGTGATGGTCAGAAAAGTAACCAGAAAAGTATAATACAGTTCATTTTTACTTCTGATGCTCATTATGGTATAAAAAGAAATACATTCAGAAATAGTAATGGGGTCGAAGGGCACATAGTAAATGCAGCCATGGTAAAGGAGATGAATTTACTTTCTCAAGTAAAACTCCCGGCCGATGGCGGCGTTAATACAGATAAAATTGCAGGGCCTGTGGATTTTGTAATTGAAGGAGGAGATGTAGCCAACAGAATGGAAGTTCCCATTCAAAGCGCTGCTGAATCATGGAAGCAATTTGATTCTGACTATATTCAAGGAATTACTCTAAAGGATTATTATGGTAAGCGAACTAAAGTTTTTGTAATTCCCGGTAATCATGATATAACTAATGCAATTGGGTTTTACAGGGCTATGAATCCACAGGTTGACCCATCTTCGATGGTAGAGATATATAACAAGATGCTAAAGCCTTTAAAACCGAAGACCACAAAAATTTATAAATATTCGAGAGATAAAATAAACTATTCGAAGAATATCAGAGGGATTCATTTTATGTTTATTAATCTGTGGCCTGATTCATCCGAAAGAATTTGGATGGAAAAGGATCTTCAGTTCATTTCGTCAAAAACTCCCGTAATTATTTTTGCTCATGACCAGCCGGAATGTGAGGCAAAACATTTTACTAACCCTGATAAAACCAGTGGAATAAATGCAAAAGATAAATTTGAGAATCTTTTGGATGAAGTATATAAAGATGGAACAACAGCAGTTGCTGACGGTGGTAACACTGATATTGAACAGCAGGGTTGGGTAAGTTTTTTAAAGAAACATCCCAACATTAAAGCATATTTCCATGGCAATTCAAATTACAATGAATATTATCAATATAAAGGCCCGGACAATAATATTTCATTGAATACTTTCAGAGTTGATTCGCCAATGAAAGGGAAATATTCTTCAAAAGACGAAACAAAACTTTCTTTCCAATTAATTACCATTAATACAAAGCTATTAGTCATGACAATAAGAGAATGTTTATGGAACAGTGATCCAACGCATGCAGGCAATTCCATAAAATGGGGTGAAAGTAAAACGATTTCCTTGTTATATAAATAGGTAAAAAAAATTCATAAGAATATTAAGTAAATAATTACTCCTTTAGTTGAAGATATACTATACTCGCTTTTTATTATGCACACAATGCTGGTCATCTCTCCATTTAAGAAGAAAGCTTCCATTTTTTTGCCCGGCATAATCTATCTTCCATGTGAATGCCGAAACAACCTGTAAAATGTTTTGCCAGGGGCAAATCTATCACTGTATTTCAAACCAGTTGGAACTATCAATTTCCTTTGATAAATTAATTTAGTGCAGACTAAGTAACTTCTCATTTATATGAACGATGAAAGAAAATAACTTAACCTTTTTATTAGAAGGATTTAATATAGTAATTACAGGTGTCTTTGTGCGGGTATATAAATCTAAAACTTAACATGGAATGATAAAAATGTATATTAATTTGTGTAATTATCTTATTATAAAAACAATACAATAATGGAAATAAAGGCCAAATCAAAAAAAGATCTTCATAAATTCATCAATAAAGAATTGGGTTCAATCCTTATTGATGTTAACCCTAAAATCGATAAAAAGTTATTAAAAAAAAGTATTAAAAAAGCAGGACGGATATTGTATCGAAGCGCTAAAAATAAAAAATCTTTTTATAAAGGTTTGAATATCTCAGATAAATCCAATAGCGGGGCCTGAAAAAAATACGGAGCTGTTGATATATAATTTATAACCGACATTTTTATCAAAAACTATATTATCGCTTATCTAAATCTTTTTTACACAAGTTTTTTATTCAATGTACTTATTGGCGTTTCCGGAATAATTACTTCAATTGCATTTAATAGTATGGTAGCGCTGATATTATTTACTTTACCAAGATATTCACCATCTACCTGGAAATGAACTTTCTTTTTAGACTGAATATGTAAAGAACTTGTCTGAAAAATTTCTGTTTTTTCCGGATCGTACGGTGTATGCGTAACCATCATTTTAAATATTTCCTTTACTGAAATCTTTTTAATTACTATTACTTCAAAAACATTATCATACAACTTTCCATTTGGATTTATCAGAGCACCCGTACCGTATTTAGTTGCATTTGCAATAACAATCATTGCTGCATTTTTTTTTATAACTATATTATCTGTTTGAATTTTAACCTGCATCATAGGATGGTTCCATAATACTTTCCATGTTGCTTTCATATAACCCCACATCCCTCTGATGTGATCCGTCTCAAATTTTTTAACTACAAATGCATTAAACCCAATGTCACTAAGATGTATGCACAACTCATCATTTATTTTTATGATGTGTATTTTTTTTGTTTCTCCATTTAAAATCAGATCAAGAGCTTCTTCCTCATTCTTTGGTATCTCCAATTCCTTTGCCATTCCATTCGCAGATCCGGCAGGTAATATACCTAATGGAATACACGTTTTCAGTAAACATTGTGCAGCAAGTTTTACTGTTCCATCACCACCAACGGCAACAACTCTTTCAGGTTTATACTCATTTATTTTTTGTTTTATTTTTTCGGGGTCGCATGGATCAGGGAGATAAAACAGTTCAATAGTATGGGTTAAGGGTTTAAAATAATCCCGTATTAGCTTAGGCCAGTCTGGTTCATTATTTCCAGACCCAGGATTAATTATAAAAAGTAATTTTAAATTTAGTGATGCCTTCATAGAATTAATATTAAAAGCTTAATGGATACAAAATTTATATACCGTAAAAGGAAGTGTGATGCACGCAATTATACTAACTGTATGTTACTATAAAGTTTTATTTCAGGAGGCTGGCCAATATTCTACCTGCTTCATTATGGGCCAAATAAAAATAAATACGTTCATGTTTTTCCATTAGAAGAGAACTTCTTCTCTTTGCCGGCACCAATCTTAATCTTACGCGAATAGCTCTTAATTCTAATAATATTATAAAGACATTTTTGTTGAAGTTATTAAATTGTAAATTTCGATTGAACACCGAAAGCATTCGTGTTCAAATGCTAATTTGCTTTTTTGATTCCTCCTTAATCATTTATTGATGAAACATTCTTATCAACTATTCTTTTTAGCTTTTTTCATTATCCCAATTCAATCCAAAGCGCAAAAAAGTTACCAGGTATTGAGCGTTCCTGCAATAAAAGAATATACACACATAAATATAAATGGTAAAAGTGTATTGGCAAGCGGACGTTATGTAACTCCTGCCGGGCAAACAATCCGGATAACACACGATCCCTTTGGTATGGCCATATCTCCGGACGGTACCAAAACAGTTACGATACACAATGGAGTATTTACTATTATTAATAATAAAACCCTTGCTAACACGAGGGTTCCGAGTTATGACAGTTCAATAAAATCACCTTTTTCTAATGGTTCATTTCTTGGTGTAGCATTTTCCCCTGATTCAAAAACAATATATTTAAGCGGTGGTGATAATGGTGCTGTAATTGTTTATGATATAGAAAAATTTCAAAGGCTTGATTCTATTTCGTTAAACGGAATAGTTGATTCCATTGATTATGAAGACAGTTTTACTTCTGATCTTTTATTAAATGAAAGCAATAATGAATTACTTGTCTTAGACAGGGGAAATTTCAGAATGGTGCGCATAAATCTTACAACAAAGAAAATAACTGCCTCGATTAAAACTGGAAGACAACCCTTTGGGCTTTCAATAAGTCCTGACAAGAAAACTGTGTTCGTGGCTAACGTTGGCATGTATGATTATCCATTGCTTCCTGATCTTACTCCTAAAAATTATGACAGCCTTTTATTACCTATACAACCTTATGGTAATGGTACCAAAGAATCTATTGAAGGATACACATTGAATGGAAGAAAAATTCCAGGCGTAGGAAGTCCGTTAGCCCCTGAGTCCATGAGTGTTTACACAATAGATCTCGCTACTAATAAAGTAATGGACAGGTTCAAAACAGGTTATCAGATCGGTCAGATGGTGGAAGGTGCAGAAGTAACAGGTGGTGCAAGCCCTAATTCAATTGCTGTCGGCAGTAAATATGCCTATGTCACCAATGCTACCAATGATAATATTTCAGTTATTGATTACCGTGAGCATAAAATCATTGGCGAAATTGATATTAAAGTTGATAAGCTTATTGACAGCTATCGCGGTTTACTACCTTTTGGCATTTCATTGAGTAAAGATGAAAAAACCTTGTATGTTGCCTTGCTTGGTTTTAATGCAATTGCGGTTATTGATGTTAATACAAAAACTACAAAAGGACTTATACCAACAGGGTGGGGGCCTGCAAGGGTAATGCCTTCCAAAGATCAAAAAGATTTATATGTGATCAGTTGCCGTGGCTATGGTGCAGGACCAAATGGCGGAAAGGATTTTGTTGCACCCGTTCAAGGAACATACATTGGTGATATACAACTGGCAACATTTCAAAAAATAAAGATTCCCGGTGAACAGGAACTGGCTGCTTATACCCAACAGGTCATTAATAATACATTTATTAAAATTACCGTAAAAGATGATGGTAAAAACCCATTGCCTGTTGTAGAAAATGTCAGAAAAAGTCCGATAAAATATATTGTATATATCACAAAAGAAAACCGGAGTTATGATGAAGTGCTGGGACAACTGAAAACAGGTATTGGGGATTCAACATTAGCACGCTTTGGCGTTGATGTGAACATCGTTCCAAAAGAAGCAAAAGATAAAACATTGTATCATGTAAATGTTGCACCCAATCATTTAAAGATTGCCACACAATTTGCATTCGATGATAACTATTATTGCGATAGTGATGCTTCCATTCACGGCCATCATTGGATGCTGGGAGTAATACCTAATGAATGGGTAGAAGCAAATTCAAGTGTTGATAAAACTGCTATGTGGTTTTCCAAAGCATCCGGCAGAAGATTTCCTGGCTCAACAGGAAGTATGGACCCGGAAGACTATGCAGAAAGAGGTGGCTTGTGGGAAGCAATGGAGAGAAGCAAAATATCTTTTTACAATTTTGGAGAAGCTAATGAAACTGCTCATAACAGGGAAGAATGGATGGATACCCTTACAGGTTCTGGGCACGCTGTTATGGTTCCTATGCAGAAAGCATTGTATCCCCGTACGAGCCATAATTATGCAGGCTTCAATACAAACATACCAGACCAGTTTCGTATGGAGCAGTTTGAGCATGAATTTACCAGGATGTGGCTGAGAGGCAAAACCAAAATGCCGCAACTCATAACGATACAAGTTCCTAATGATCATACAGCCTCACCACGGCCGGAATATGGTTATCCTTATTATCATTCATATGTTGCAGATAACGACCTTGCCATAGGAAGAATATTACACTTTCTTTCAAGAACGCCTTACTGGAAAAACATGCTGGTAATAATTACAGAAGATGATCCACAAGGTGGAGTTGATCATATTGATGCACACCGCAGCATACTTATGATGGAAGGCCCATACGTAAAGCATTATTATGTTTCTCACACGCATGCTAACTTCGGTTCTATATTAAAGACGATCTATACAATTTTAAATGTGCCTTATGTAAATCAATATGATGCTACTGCAACTTTATTGCAGGATTGGTTTACCGACAAACCTAACTACCAGGCATACACGCTTTTATTTCCATCTAAAGAAGTCTTCGATCCGCAGGTAGCCATGAAGCGTTATAATAAGAAAATAGACTGGCATAAAGTGTTAAAGGGACCAGAAATGGATGATGAAGAAAATATGAGAAGGGAGCATTACCTGCAACAGAGGTTGATAAAAAAGGGGGAAAATTAATCCTTTTCATAAGACAAAGCTGCGTTACTGGTAGATTATATATTTTATACAGGAGTTAATTAGTCACCCCTTAAGAACTTCCGTAATCCACAACTGGTAATAGTTTGGGGATAAAAATGGTTGATAAAAAATGCAGAGAAATTGAACTTTGTGTGCAAAATTCTGCAGATCTATGCTATCGAAATCGTCTCCAAAAACCCAGCTTGGCTTTTATAGCACCTTTGAAGAACAGCTAAGCCACAGTCATCCATTGTATGTTCTAGCAAATAAAATTCATTGGATAATTTTTGAGGAAGCTTTTTCAAAATTGTATTCAGATGAAGGGCGACCTGCAAAACCGATACGGTTAATGGTGTCTTTATTAATACTTAAACATCTGCGTAACATTAGTGATGAGAGTGTGGTAGAGCAATGGTTTGAAAATATCTATTATCAATATTTCAGCGGAGAAAAATCATATGCCTGTGGAATGCCCTGTGAAGCAAGCGAGTTGGTTCATTTTAGAAATCGTATCGGTGATGAAGGCATTGAATTAATATTTAAAGAAAGTATACGGGTTAATGGCAAAGATGGCCAGGAGCACCAGGCTACCACCGATACAACGGTGCAGGAAAAAAATATTACCTATCCCACCAATAATAAGCTGCATCGCAGGATCATAAAAAAATGTATAGCTATTGCAAATAATGAAGACCTTGATGTAAGGCAAACTTATACAAGAACGCTGAAGAAATTATTGATGGATCAGCGTTTTAGAAACCATCCGAAAAACAAAGGCAAGGCAAGGAAGGCAGATAAAAAGATAAAAACAATTGCAGGCAGGCTGGTAAGAGAATTAGAGCGAAAACTGGCGCCTGGTCTACATCAGACGACCCTTGCATTATTCAAACAAGTATTAGCTCAAAAGAAAACAGACACCAATAAAATTTATTCTTTGCATGAACCATATGTGCAATGCATCAGCAAAGGCAAGGAGCATAAGAAGTATGAATTTGGGTCAAAAGTATCGGTAATGACTACCAAAAATACAGGCGTAATTATTGGGGCGATCAACATCGAAAAAAATGTGCATGATAGTAAAACGTTAGAGCCTGCCATTGAACAACAACAGCGATTAACCGGCATTGTTCTTACAAATAATTTTGTTGACAGAGGATACCGCGGAGTAAAAGAAGTATTGGGAACAAAAATTATAATACCTGATTCACCAGGCAAACAAAGAAGTCCTTACGAGAAACAAAAACTCAGAAAAGGATTTAAAAGAAGAGCAGCTATAGAACCCAAAATCGGTCATCTTAAACAAGACCATCGCCTGAGCCGTAACTTTTACAAAGGAATAAATGGTGATAATAGAAATATAATGCTTGCCGCAGCAGCGATGAACTTTAAAAGAATGATGAACATCTACAAAAAGATGTTTTTTGGCTTTATTATTCGCCTGATTTATATCATTCAAAATTACTTCCTACCTCAAAATATTTTTACTTTACTTTCTGAAAAGACTTTTTAAGGGGTGACTA